>NZ_JBIMER010000002.1:0-356798 GCF_051262515.1 Arthrobacter arnarulunnguaqae
TCGGACTCGAAGAAACCCCAACGCGTCGTCGCCGCGTGGAAGCAGAATACCCGGCCTGTGGTCCGGTCCACCAGCAGGGACGGGTCGCCGTAGCCCTGCATCCCGGTTCCTGTCCGGAACACGCGCTGCGTGTCCCACGTCCGGCCGCCGTCCACGCTGCGCCGGAGCACCAGATCCACGGGGGAGGGGAGATCGTCGAGGGTGGGGCGGGCGTCGTAGGCGGCCAGGAGCGCCCCGGCGGGGGTGACGGCCAGCGCGGGGATCCGGTACTGCTGGTAGCCGCCCTCCCCGCGCCGGGCCAGCACGGTGGACACGACGGAGGCGCCGGCGGACGTCGCCCGCCCTGGACGCGCGGGACGCGCTGGACCACCCACCGCTAACGCTCCAGGGCGTCCACGAACCACCCGGTCAGCGTCGCCGGATGCGTGATCGCCGTCCCCACCACCACCGCGAACGCGCCGGCGTCCAGAGCGGCCCGGGCCTGGGCGGGGGAGTGGATGCGCCCCTCGGCGACGATCGGGCGTCCGAGGTCCGCGGCGGCCAGCTCGGCGATCAGCTCCAGGTCCGGACCGTCGGTCTTGGGCCGCTCGCCCGTGTACCCGGCGAGTGTGGTGCCGATCAGGTCGGCACCGGCCTCGGCGGCCGCCAGCGCGTCGGCCAACGAACCGCAGTCGGCCATCACCCGGGCGGAGGACCCGCCACGGACGGCGGCGATCGTCGCGGCGAGCATTTCGCCGTCGGGCCGGGGGCGCCGCGTGCCGTCCAACGCCACCACGTGGGCGCCGGACTGGGCGACGGCGAGGGCGTGCCGGATGGTCGGGGTGATGAAGACGCCGTCGTGCCCATCCTTGAACAGGCCGATCACCGGCACCTCCACGGCGGACCGCGCGGACTGGATGTCCGCCAACCCCTGCACCCGCACGGCCGAGGCCCCGCCGATCACGGCGGACGCGGCGACCTGCGCCATGGTACGGGGATCGCGCATCGGCTCGCCGGGGTAGGCCTGCGCGGAGACGATCAGTTTTCCGCGCAGGGCCTCGAGTGCCTCATCGGTCAGCAACACGGGACGCTCCTTGGAATTGGACGGAGGGGGAGGGCTGGACGGGCGTGGCGGGTTGGGCGGATTGGCCCGCCGGCACGGACGCCGCGGGCGGCCGCAGCACCAGCGACGCCGCGCCGATCGTGGCCGCGTCGCCGCCCAGCAGCGCCGGAACGGGTTCCACGTGGCGCAGCGCGGGCACCAGTTCCTCGGCGAACGACTCGCGCACGGCGTCCCACCACAGCGGACCCGCGTCGGCGAGCCCGCCGGAGAGCACCAGCGCCTCCGGATCCAGGCTGTTCGCGAACCCGCCCAGCGCGCTGCCGGCCGCGCGGGCCGCACGCCGGATCGCTCCGACGGCGGGGGCCTCGCCGGCGCGGGCTCGTTCGAACACGGCGCGCGTGTCCGCCGCCCGCGGATCACCGCCGAGCCGCTGGTAGAACCGGTGCAGCGCGGGACCGGAAGCGATGGCCTCCAGATGGCCCATGGCTCCGCACGTGCACACCAGCCCGCCGGCCGCGGCCGAGGGCACGTGGCCGAAGTGCCCGGCCACGCTGCGCGCCCCGGACACCGGCCGTCCGTCCACCAGGAAGGAACCGCCGATCCCGGTCCCGAACGCCACCAGCAGCGCGGTCGACGTCCCGCGGGCGGCACCGAGCCACGCTTCGCCGAGGGCGTGCGCGTGGACGTCGTTCACGGCTTCCACGCGGCCGACGGCGCCGCCCGCGCCTCCCAGCCGCTCCAGCAGCCCGGCGCGCAGGTCCGTCCCCGCCCACCCGGTCAGGACGTCGGTCGCGGACACCACCTGGCACGTCGCCGGATCGATCACGCCGGCCGATCCCAGCCCCAACCCGGCCAGGGGCAAGTGGCGGCTCCGGGCCTCGGCGGCCAGCCGTTCGGCGAGGAACGCCACGGCGTCCAGGATGGCGGCGGGACCCTGCCGCGCGGGCGTCGACGTGGACAGCCGCCAAAGCACCGCGCCGTCCGCCCCGACCAGCGCGGCGGCGGTCTTCGTGCCGCCGAGGTCGACGCCGATCGCCGCGTCGTGGGTTGGAACCATGGCCTAGAGCAGCCCCGCGGTGTCGAGGATCCCGCGGATGGCGGACGCCTCGGCGTCGTTCAGCGACTCCATCGGCTCGCTCATGCGGTTGGAGGGGAAGACGCCGAGCTGCACCAGCGCGGTCTTGAACGCGCCGAGCCCGCCGGCGCCGCCGGAGACCCGTGCGGAGTCCGGGACATCGACGATCCGGAACAGCTCCGCGAGCCGGTCCTGTTCCTTGCGCGCGGTTTCCCAGTTGCCGGCGACGGCCGCGTCGTAGAGCCGCCGGTAGCCGGCCGGGTCCACGTTCGCCAGGCCCGGCACCAGGCCGGTGGCGCCGGACAGCATCGCCGCGTCGCACACCACCTCGTGCCCGCTGAACAGCGCGAACCCCTCGATGTCCTGCGTCAGCAGGCGCAGCTGCCGGAACGCGATGTCGTTCCCGGAGGAGTCCTTCACCCCGGCGATGGTGCCCTCGGCGGCCAGCTCGGCCAGCAGCGCCGGATCCAGCTTGAAGTGCGTGCGCACGGGGATGTCGTAGGCGAAGACCGGAAGGTCCACGGCGGCGCGAACGGCGCGGAAGTGCCGCACCACCTCGGCGCGGTCGAAGATCGCGTAGTACGGGGTGGTGATGACCACGGCGTCGGCGCCCCGCTCGGCCACCAGCTTCGCCTCCTCCACGGTGCGGGCGGTGGTCTGGTCGTTGGCGCCGACCAGCAGCGGCACGCGCCCGGCATTGGCGGACACGACGGCGGCCAGCACCTCGCGGCGCTCGCGGTTGGTCAGGTACGGCGTCTCGCCGGAGGAGCCCAGCGGGAACAGCCCGTGGACGCCGCCGGAGACGAGGTGTTCGACGACGGCCTCCACGCCGGGCAGATCGAGCGCCCCGTCCGCGTTGCGCGGCGTGACGACGGGCGGGATGACCCCGTGGAAGGGTGCGGTGGCGATGGTCATGAGTCCTCCGGTGTGGTGGTGTCGGTGGCCGGGTCGGCGGGCGCGGCCAGCAGGCTCGGCGCCGCGCCCAGCAGGGTGCGGGTGTAGTCGTTGGTGGGGTTGTCGAAGACCTGCGCGGCGTCGCCCTGTTCGACAATCTCGCCGTCGTTCATGACGCAGATCCGGTCCGAGACGTAGCGGACGGTCTGGATGTCGTGGGAGATGAAGACCATCCCCAGGTTCAGGCGGGCCTTCAGGTCGGTGAGCAGGTTCAGCACCTGCGCGCGGACGGAGACGTCGAGGGCCGACGTCGGCTCGTCCGCCACGATGATGTCCGGGTCCAGCGCCAGGGCCCGGGCGATCGCCACGCGCTGGCGCTGCCCGCCGGAGATCTGCGTGGGGGAGACCTCCGCCGCGGAGCGCGGCAGGCCCACGAGCTCGAGCAGCTCGTACACCTTCTTCGTGCGCGAGGCCGCGTTGCCGATCCCGTGGACCAGCAGCGGGTCCGTCAGGATGTCGTGCACCGTCATGCGCGGGTTCAGGGCCGTCGCCGGATCCTGGAACACGATCGAGACCGCGCGGCCGAACTCCTTGCGCTCCGCGGCCCGGCCGGTGAGCTTGCGCCCATTGAACAGCCGGGTGCCGTGGGTCGGTTCCTGCAGCCCCACCAGCACGGAGGCCAGCGTGGACTTCCCGCAGCCGGACTCACCGACGATCCCGACCGTCTCCCCGCGGCTGACCGCGAAGTCGATCCCATTGACCGCCCGGATGATGGTGGGGCGGAAGATGGTTCCGCTGCGCGCGCGGTGGTGCACGTGCAGCCCGCGCAGCTCAATGACCGGGACGTCCCCGGGAACCGGCGCGCCGGGGGTTCCGCGCTCGCCGGGCTCGCCGGTGGGACGCACCGCGCCGGTCGCGCCGGCGTCGTCGTGCCTGGTCGTGTCGATCATGCCTTGCCTCCTTCGGCGGTGGTGGCCCAGTGGTGGTCGGTGTCCCCGACGCGGACCAGCTCCAGCTCGCGGTCCGGATCCGCGGCCGGGTTCAGGGACCGCACGGCGAACCGGTCGCCGGCGGAGAAGTCGCGCGGGCTGGGCACGGTGCCTGGGATCTGGTGCAGGCGCTCGGCGCCGGATTCGATGGAGAGCACCGCCCCCAGCAGGCCGCGGGTGTATTCGTGGCGGGGATCGGCCAGCAGGGCGCTGGTGGAACCGGATTCCACCACCTGCCCGGCGTACATGACCGTGACGCGGTGGGCCAGCGAGGCCACCAGGGCCAGGTCGTGGCTGACGAACACCATCGCGAAACCCAGCTTGTGCCGGAGCTCGTTGAGGAGGTCCACCACCTGCTTCTGCACCGTCACGTCCAGGGCGGTGGTCGGCTCGTCCGCCACCACCAGCTTGGGCGAGCGGGAGAGCGCCATGGCGATCAGCACGCGCTGGCGCTGCCCGCCGGAGAGCTCGTGCGGGTAGGACTTGAGCGTCCGCTTCGGGTCCAGCTTCACCAGGCGCAGCAGCTCGTCCGGGGCCATCCGGCCGCCGCGGCGGGTCAGCTGCTCCATCTGGTCCTTGATCAGCATGGACGGGTTCAGCGAGCTGAGCGCGTCCTGGTAGACCATCGCGATCTGGTGGCCGCGCAGCCCCGCGTAGAGCTTCTCGCGGGTCGCGGGCCGGTTGTCGGCCGGGACCAGCTCGCGGCCGCCGAAGCGGATGGAGCCGGAGACCACGGCGTTGGGCGCCAGCAGGCCCATGATGGCCAGCGAGGTGATGGACTTGCCGCAGCCGGACTCGCCGACCAGGCCCATCGTCTCGCCCTCGCCGACGGAGAAGGAGACCCGGTCCACGATCGGCATGTCGCCGTAGCGGTCCGGGAAGCGGATGGACAGGTCGCGGACCTCGAGGATCGGTTCGGCTCCGGAGGAGCTGGAGAGCCGGTCCGTCCGCGTGGACTCCACGGCGCGCAGGCGCCGGAGCTGGGCGGCGAGCAGCGGCGGGGTCGTGGGGTCGGCGGGGTCGGCGCCGTCTTCGTCCACGGCGGAGGCGTCCGCGGGGGCGGCGTCGGACTCGGGGACGACGGCGGTGCCGACGCCGCCGATCGACGTGCGCTCGGAGGCCAGCACGGCCTCGGCCGTGTTGTCCTTCTCGACCAGGTTCACCTTGCGCAGGCGGGGGTTGACCATGGCGTCGGTGAGGCCCTCGGCCAGCACGTTCAGCGCCAGGACGGTGGCCAGGATGCAGATGCCGGCGAACGTGGTGGCCCACCAGGCGCCGTTCAGGACCAGCGTGCGGCCGTAGGAGATCACGTTGCCCCAGCTGGGCTCCGGGTCCTGGACGCCCGCGCCCAGGAAGGAGAGCGAGGCCTCGAAGATGATGGCGTCGGCCACCATGACGGTCGCGAAGACCAGCACCGGGGCGGCGGTGTTGCGCACGATGTGCCGTCCGAGGATGTGGAAACGGCCGGCCCCGAGCACGCGCTCGGCGCGGACGTAGTCCTCGCCCCATTGGGACAGCACGTTGGCGCGGACCACGCGGGCCAGCTGCGGGATGTAGATGATGGCGATCGCCACGATGATGACCGGGACGGTGTTGCCCAGCGTCGCCAGCAGCACGGCGGCCAGCGCGATGCCGGGGAAGGCCATGATGACGTCCATGACGCGCATGGTGCCCTCGTCCACCCACTTGCGGCTGGTGGCGGCGATGGCGCCGAGCAGCGCCCCGACGGCGATGGCCAGCGCCACGGCGCCGAGCCCGATCACCAGGGAGGTGCGTGCGCCGAAGAGCACGCGGGAGAGGATGTCCCGGCCCAGCCGGTCGGTGCCGAACGGGTGCTCGGCCCCCGGCGGCTGGGCGGGGATACCCGTGGCCAGGGGGTTGTGCGGGGCCAGCACCGGCGCGAAGAGCGCGGCGAGGGCCACCAGCGCCAGGAACGCGAGGGCGAGCTTGGATCCGAGGGGAAGCGACTTGAGGGCGAGCCCCGGGCGGCTGAGGCGGTCTGCGAGTCCGTACCGCATGGTCACACCGTCCTGATTCGTGGGTTGATGAGCAGGTAGAGGAGGTCTACGGCGATGTTCACCAGCACGAACGTGATGGCGATGGTCAGGGTGACGCCCTGGACCAGGTTGACGTCGTTGTTGGTGATGCCGTTGAGGATCAGTTGGCCCATGCCGGGCAGCGAGAAGATCATTTCGATCACGACGGCGCCGCCGAGCAGGTAGCCGATGCGCAGGCCCAGCACGGTCACCGGGGTGATCAGGGCGTTGCGCAGCACGTTGCGGCGGATGGCCTCGGCGCGCGGGACGCCGTTGCCGATCGCGGTGCGGACGTAGTCCTTGTCCATCTCCTCCACCATCGAGGTGCGCACCACGCGGATCAGCGAGGCGCAGACAGGGATGGCCAGGGCCAGGGCGGGCAGGGCGAGCGAACGGAAGTACCCGGCGGGGTCCTCGGAGAACGGGACGAACCCGCCGGAGGGGAACAGCGGGACGCCCAGGGCCAGCCACTGGATGAGCAGGATGCCCAGCCAGAACGACGGCGTCGCGACGGCGGCGATGGAGAAGACCCGGATCAGCTGGTCCGGCCAGCGGTCGCGGTAGAGGGCTCCGGCCACGCCGAGGACCAGCGACAGCGCGACGGCGATGAACACGCCCCAGAACGTGAGCTGCAGCGTCAGCGGGAAGGCGCCCGCGACGATGCCGGTGATCGGCTGCGCCGGAGGGGTGGTGGATCCGAGGTCCAGGACCAGCAGGCGGGCCAGGAAGGACAGGTATTGGATGGGCAGCGGGTCGTTGAGACCGCGCTCCTCGCGGTAGTTCTCCTTGGCGGTCTCGCTGGCGCCCTCGCCGAGGGCGGTGGTGGCCTGGTCGCCGGGGGAGAACTGGAGGACCAGGAAGACCAGGAGGGTGATCCCCAGGATCATGAACGGGAGGGCGGCCAGGCGTCGGCCCAGCAGCCTTAGGATGTTGGCCACGTCAGCGGTGCTCCCTTGCGGCGTCGTGGTGGATGGGTTGGAGGGGGCCGCCGGCCGCGCCCGGGGGCGGCCGGCGGCCGGCGGCGGGAGGCGCTACTTGCGCCCGGCGTCCAGGAAGGAGATGCCGGTGGTCGGCAGCGGCTGGAAGTTGTTCAGCTCGTCCGGGTTCCAGGCGGTCGGCAGCTGGCGGTGGAAGATCGGGTACAGCGCGGCCTCCTCGGCCACGATGTCCAGGATCTGGTTCCAGGCCGCGGTGGCGACCTTCGGGTCCGAGGCGCGGACGGCCTCGTCCAGCTTCGTCTGGACCGTCTTGTACTCGGGCGTCTCGTTCCAGCGGAAGCGGTCCTTCGGCCAGACGTCGCCGCGGTACCACCAGGACAGCAGCAGGTCCAGGTCGTTGCCGAACACGGACGGATCTCCGGGGGCCGCGACCACCTTGAACGTGCCGGTGTCCACGTTGTCCGCGTACAGCGCGCCGGACTGCAGGTTCTGCAGGGTGACCTTGACGCCCGGGAGCTTGTTCCAGGACTCCACCATGACCGGGGCGACGTCCTTGACCCACGAGGTGTCCGTGGTGAGCAGCTCGAAGCTCAGGGAGTCGACGCCGGCCTCCTTCAGGAGCGCCTCGGCCTTCTCCAGGTCCAGGCTGTAGACCGTGGAGGCCTCCTGGTAGTTCGGGTGCTCCTTGTGGACGAAGGACGTGGCGGCCGTGGCGTTGCCCAGCAGCGCGCGGTCGATCACGGCCTGGGTGTCCAGGGCGTAGTGCAGGGCCTGGCGGACGCGCTTGTCGTCGAACGGCGCCTCCTGGCAGTTGAACATCAGGAAGAGCAGCCCGAAGGACTGCACCGACTCCACCTCGACCGAGCCGGCGAGGCGGTCGACGTCGAGGTACGGAACGTCCTCGATCGCCTGGACGCGGCCGGACTCGACCGCGCTGACGCGGGCGGCGGCGTCGGAGAGCAGGAACCAGGTCATGCCCGGGGCCAGCGCCGGCATCGGGCCGTTGTATTCCTCGAACTTCTCGAAGACGATCTTGTCGTCCTTGACCGCGGAGACCAGCTTGTACGGGCCGGAGCCCACCGGTGCGGCGTCGAACGCGGCCTGGTCGGCGGCGAGCTTCTTCGGGACGATCTTCACGATGCTCAGGCGGTCCGCGAACAGCGCGAACGGGTACTTGAGCTTGAACGTGACGGTCTTCTCGTCCTTGGCCTCCACCGAGTCGATGAACGGGATGAACTGCGCGAACAGTGACGCGTTCTCCGTGTCCATGACGCGCTCGAAGGAGAACACCACGTCCTCCGCGGTGACCGGGTCGCCGTTGTGGAAGGTGGCGCCGTCGCGCAGCGTGATCTCGTAGGTGGTGTCGTCGACCTGCGTCGGCTCCGCCGCCGCCAGGGCCAGGTAGCGTTCCCGGGTGGCCGGGTGGAGCTCGGTGAGCCCCTCGAAGGTGTGGATGTTGGCGGCCATCGGCGTGGCGCCGGTGGACGTCATCGGGTCGAAACCGGTGGAGAGGGCGTAGGACATGCCCGCCTCGATGGTCTTGGTCCCGGCCGTGGCGCTTCCGGACGCGCCGCCGGTGGCGGCGCCCGTGGAGCCGCAGGCGGAAAGCGTGGCGGCGAAAGCGCCGGCGGCGCCCATGGCGCCGGCGATCCGCAGGAAGTTGCGGCGCGAGCTGGTGTGGTTCATGATCGCGGGAGATTTCATTGGTGTCACCTCAGGGTTGTCGATGCGGGCATTGTCGGATGTAGGATGTCCTATGCCTCGGGTTAGAATGTAGGCGACATCACACGGTGACGTCAACCACAGCCCCGAATACGGTCGACGGAGGGAATGGACGAACATGGAGACACAGGTGCCGCCGGCGCGCAGGGTGCGGGCGAACGCGTCCGCGCGGATGCATGCGCTGCAACACGACATCATGGAGCTCATCCTCGAGCGCGGCCTGGCCCCGGGGGATCCGCTCCCCACGGAACACGAACTCGTGGAGGTCCTCGGAGTCGGCCGGAACACCGTGCGGGAGGCGCTGAAGGTCCTCCAGGCCATGGGGATCGTCGACGTGCGGCACGGCTACGGCATGTTCGTGGCCATCAAGAACATGGACGCGCTCGCCGCGGCACTGGAGTTCCACGCCCGGCTTTCCCTCAGGAGCAGCGGGCACGAGGCCGTGGAACTCGTCGACGTGCGCCAGGCGCTGGAGTCCGGCCTGATCGGCTCCGCCATGGACGCGATGACGGAGGATGCGCTGGCCGCCGTCCGCACCGCCGTGGAGGACATGGAGCGCCTCGCCGAGGCCGGGCAGATGCTCACCGAGGCGGACGAGCGCTTCCACCGCAGCCTGTTCGAGCCCCTCGAGAACGGCATGCTCACCAACCTGCTCTCCGTGTTCTGGTCCGCCTACAGCCGGATGCACGAGCAGATGGACGGCAGCGGCGCGGAGCTGGCCGAGACCGCCCGCCTGCACCGCGAGATCTACGAGGCCGTCGCCGCCGGGGACAAGGCCGCCGCGACCGTGCTGGTCGGCGGGCACTTCGACGGCATCCGCCGGCTCATCGCGGACACCGTGGGGTCCTGAGCGTGGAGATCATCGTCCTGCCGGACGCCGCCGCC
The DNA here is from genome assembly GCF_051262515.1 of Arthrobacter arnarulunnguaqae. Classification (NCBI taxonomy): domain Bacteria; kingdom Bacillati; phylum Actinomycetota; class Actinomycetes; order Micrococcales; family Micrococcaceae; genus Arthrobacter; species Arthrobacter arnarulunnguaqae. The sequence continues at coordinate 9,582 of NZ_JBIMER010000002.1, forward strand.
GTCGGCCGCCGCGCCGCCGCGATCCTCGCCTCCGCCATCGCGGGCAGCGGCGCCCCGGTCATCGGCGTGGCCACCGGTTCCAGCCCGTTGGCGACGTACGGCGAGCTCGCGGTCCTCGTGGCGGACGGCCTGGACGTCTCCGGGGCGACCTTGTTCGCCCTCGACGAGTACGTGGGCCTGGACCCGGCGCACCCGCAGAGCTACCGCAGCGTGATCGACCGCGAGGTGACCCGGCGGATCGGGCTGGACCCGGACCGCGTGCACGTCCCTGACGGTGCCGCGGAGGACCCGTCCGCGGCGGGCGAGGCGTACGAGGCCGCGATCGCCGACGCCGGGGGAGTGGACGTCCAGTTGCTGGGCATCGGCGCCAACGGTCACATCGGCTTCAACGAACCCGGGTCCTCCCTGGGCAGCTCCACGCGCGTGAAGACGCTGGCACCGCAGACGCGCCGGGACAACGCGCGCTTCTTCGGCGGCGACGCCGACGCCGTCCCGATCCACTGCCTGACCCAGGGCATCGGCACCATCCTGCGCGCGCGCAGGCTCCTGCTGGTGGCCACCGGCGCGGGCAAGGCGGACGCGGTCGCGGCCATGGCGGAGGGCCCGCTCGGCGCGCATTGCCCGGCGTCGGCGCTGCAACTCCACCCGGACGCCACCGTGCTGCTGGACGAGTCCGCGGCCGCGAAGCTGCGCCTGCGCGAGTACTACGACTTCGCCCGGGACAACGCCGCGCAACTGCCCGGCTGAAAAGCTGTCCAAAACGCCGCCCGGGGCTTATCTTTTGTGTATCCATTGGGGACGTGTTGGGGAACACGTGGAGCATCGAGGGGGATGCCATGCGCAAGGAAGAAGAGGGTAAGACTCCGGCCGCCGAAACGACCACGGTCTGCCTGTGCATTTGGGACGGCGGGCGCGAGCCCGTGGTCGTCGATCCGGAGTGCCGGCGCCACCCCGACTAGGGGGAACGCCGCAATCCGGCGACCTAGCCATATGATGGAGCGATTATGGCTAGGTTATTTGGCACGGACGGGGTCCGTGGAAAAGCGAATGTTCTGATCACACCGCAACTGGCCATGCGCCTGGCGGAGGCCGCAGCCGTCGTGCTGGGCTTCAACCAGGTGCCCGCCGGCAAGCGGCCCGTCGCCGTCGTGGCACGGGATCCGCGGATCAGCGGGGACTTCATTTCCGCGGCCATCGAGGCGGGGCTCGCCGCGTCCGGCGTCGACGTGTTCGACGCCGGCGTGCTCCCGACCCCGGCCGCCGCCTACCTGGTCGCGGACCTGGACGCCGACTTCGGCGTGATGATCTCCGCCTCGCACAACGCGGCCCCGGACAACGGCATCAAGTTCCTGGCCCGCGGCGGGCATAAGCTTGACGACGCGCTCGAGGACGCCATCGAGGCGGCCATGGAGACCGAGCCGCTGCGTCCGGTCGCCGGGGACGTCGGCCGCGTGCAGCGCTTCGCCGACGCCGAGGACCGCTACGTGGTCCACCTGCTGGGCACGCTGCCCAACCGCCTGGACGGACTCAAGGTGGTCCTGGACTGCGCCCACGGCGCCGCCAGCGGCTGCTCGCCCCAGGTCTTTTCCGACGCCGGCGCGGAGATCGTGGTCATCGGCGCGGACCCGGACGGCATCAACATCAACGACGGCTACGGCTCCACGCACCTGGGGAACCTGCAGGCCGCGGTCCTGGCGCACGGGGCGGACCTGGGGATCGCGCACGACGGCGACGCGGACCGCTGCCTCGCGGTGGACCACGAGGGCACGGTTGTCGACGGCGACCAGATCATGGCCGTCATGGCCACCGCGCTGAAGGACCAGGGCAAGCTGACGGACAACACGCTCGTGGCCACCGTGATGAGCAACCTGGGCCTGAAGATCGCCATGGGCGAGGCCGGCATCGAGATCCGCGAGACCGGGGTGGGGGACCGCTACGTCCTGGAGGCCATGCGCTCCGGCGGCCTGAACCTCGGCGGCGAGCAGTCCGGCCACGTGATCTTCGCCGACCACGCCACCACCGGCGACGGCGTCCTGACCGGCCTGCAGCTGGCGGCCCGGGTCGCGGCCACCGGCAAGACGCTCAAGGAACTCGCGTCCATGATGACCGTCCTGCCGCAGGTGCTGATCAACGTCAAGGGCGTGGACCGCGCCGCGGTCAAGCTGAACCCCGCCATCGCCGACGCCGTCCGCGACGCGGAGACCGAACTCGGCGACGCCGGCCGCGTCCTGCTCCGCCCCTCCGGAACGGAGCCGGTGGTCCGCGTCATGGTGGAGGCCACGGATCAGGCCACGGCCCAATCCGTCGCGCGGCGCCTCGCCGCCGTCGTGCAGGAAGCCGTCGCGCTGGTCTGAGGCGCGCGGCGCACAGCTTTCGGAACCACCCCTGCGACGCCCGGGAGGGACGCCCACGTGACATTCCTGTCCGACGCACGCCGGATCCTGGATCTCATCAACCTGCGCGGGGAGCCCGGGAACCTCCATCCGCGCACCGCGCTGGTGTTCAACCAGACACCGGCGGCCGTCGCCACGCTCGTGGTCCTGGCGCTGATCGCGCTGGTCCACCCGAACCCCACGCTGGGCAACCCGTTGCTGTGGGTCGGGGTCGCCGTGGTCGCCGCGGCGACGGCCGCCGCGTTCCTGCTGCCCGTGCGGGACACGGAGGACAGGCTCCAGCTCGCGGTCCCGCTGGCGGACATCGTGGGGCTCAGCCTGCTGGCGATCGCCGGGCATGACTCCCTGTCCGGCCTGTCCATCCTGTTGGGCCTGCCGTTCTTCTGGCTGGCGTGGACGCGTCTCCGGCCCGGCTGGGTGCGGCTGGCCTCCTTCGCGGTCCCCGCGGCCGTCGTCGTGTTCCGGGATTTGGGCGCGGGGGACAGCGCCGACCGCCTGTTGCGTGCACTGCTGATTCCCCTCATGATCCTGGCGTTCACCGTGTCCGTGTCCGTGGTTTCCGCGATCGTCGCGGACACGGAACGCCAGCTGGCCAGAGCGCTCCGGGAGTCGGAACGGCGTAGCCTGCTGCTGGACGAGGTGTTGAACGCCGCACACGTGGGCCTCGTCGTCGTGGACGAGGATGGACACGACGTCCTCAGGAACGCCCGCCAGGAGGACATCCACCGGATCGCTATGCCCGCGGACAACCCGGACCCCGACGAGGGCCAACTGCTGGTCTTCGGGGCGGACCGCGCTACGCCGCTCGCGCGCGACGATCGACCTGTCCGCCGCGCCGTATTCGGCGAGGAGTTCTCCGGGCAGCTGGTGTGGATCGGACAGGGCCCGCGCCAAGGCGCCTTCGCGGTGTCCTCCCGGAGGATGGTGGACGACGCCGGCGCGCACCGGGGAGCGGTGGTGGTGTTCCACGAGGTCACGGACCTGATGGACGCGCTGGCCGCCAAGGACCAGTTCCTCGCGCACGTGAACCACGAATTGCGCACCCCGTTGACCTCGATCATCGGCTACCTGGAACTGGCGCAGGACACCCCGGGCCTCCCCCCGGAAGTCGCAGGCTACGTGGGCGTCGCCCGCCGCAACGCCGAGCGGCTGCTGGGACTGGTGGCGGACCTGCTGGACGCGGCCACGGGGCAGTTGACCGTCGACGCGATGCCGATGGACCTGGCCGGGATCGTCGGCGCGCGGGTGCGGGCGCAGGCCGAACGCGCCCGGCGGGCCGGGATCGAGCTGGTCAGCGACATCCGGGGCCCGCTGTGGGTCGACGGGGACCGGTGCCGGATCGGGCAGATCGTCGACAACCTCCTCTCCAACGCGCTGAAGTACACGAAGGCCGGCGGCACGGTCACGGTCTCCGCCGTCCGGCGCGACGCCGAGGCGGTGCTCGAGGTCGCGGACACGGGCATCGGGATGGAGGCCGCGGAGGTAGACGGGCTCTTCACGCGTTTCTACCGGACCGCGGCCGTGCGCCAGTCGGCGGTCGCCGGCGCCGGACTCGGGCTCGCGATCAGCAAGGAACTGGTCGACGCCCACGGCGGGACGATCGAGGTGGACAGCGTCCCGGGCGGGGGCAGCACGTTCCGCGTGCGGTTGCCCGCCATACCGGAACCGGGAAGTTAGTCAGGCCGGATCCGGAATGGAGCCGCGAACCGCCTTCACCGCTTATGACAAATAATCGGGCATATATGTACATGCCCGTCAATCTTGTTTACCTTTGCAGTGCGATCCGGGTTTTCGCGTAGCTGCGGCCGGACCGCTCGAAAGCACCCCCACGGGACGCCTTATGGTGCTCCCCAGCAGAAAGGAACCGAAATCATGGGCAAATTCCTCGCAACGATCGCGATGACCGGACTACTGCTCGTCGGCTCGGCGGCTTCGGCCGGCGCGGCGCCCCTGCCGGACGACTGCACCAAGACGCAGGGCACCGTCACCTGCACAACCTTCGAAGGACCGGGCAACAACCAGGGTGGCGTGGGATCCACCACCACGGAAGAGACCCAGGGCAACACCTCGAACAAGAACCCGCGGCCCCAGGATCTCCAGGAGGATTGCGAGACCAACCCGGAGAACAGCCAGGGGGCACCGAACACCTGCGACTGACCCGATCACAGGCCTCCGGCCCGGAAAGCGCGCCGGAGGAATGCGAAGAGGGGCCCCGCCGATGGCGGGGCCCCTCTTCGCAATCGGCGGTGCGGTGGGGTGCTGCGTGGTTAGGCGCGGTTCCGGAGGGAGTCGCGGATTTCGGTGAGCAGGAGAACCTGCGCGTCGACTTCCTCTTCCGCCGGGACCCCGCCGGCGGCGAGGCGGGCGTTGCGGCGTTCGATCATCTTGTTCATCGGCATGACGACGACGAAGTAGATGGCGGCGGCCACGAGGAGGAAGTTCACGATCGCGGTAAGCAGCACGCCGATCTTGATGGCACCCTCCGGGCCGACGGCCAGGAAGTTGTCGAAGTTCGGGGTGCCGACCAGCACGGAGATCAGCGGCATGAGTACGCTTTCAACCAGTGCGGTGACGACCGCGCCGAAGGCGCCGGCCATGACAACTGCGACGGCAAGGTCGACGACGTTGCCCTTCATGATGAAGTCTTTGAATCCCTGGATCATGATCGGAAGCGTACAGCGGTCAGATCTTGCGGAGCAGCATCCGCCGGATCGAATGGTCCGCGTCCTTGCTCAGCACCAGTTGGGCGCGCCCGCGGGTGGGCAGGACGTTCTCGCGCAGGTTGGGTTCGTTGATGCTCCGCCAGATGCCCAGTGCGGTCTCGCGGGCCTCGATGTCGCTGAGCGCGGCGTACCGGTGGAAGTAGGAGGCGGGGTCCGCGAACGCCCCACCACGCAGGCGCATGAAGCGGTTGACGTACCACTCCTCGATGTCGCTGGTCCGGGCGTCGACGTAGATGGAGAAGTCGAAGAAGTCGCTCAGGGCCAGGCCGGCGGTCCCGTCCGAGCGCACGCGGGCCGGCGCCAGCACGTTCAGCCCCTCGACAATCAGGACGTCGGGGCTGCTCACCACCACCTCCTTTTCGGGCACGATGTCGTAGGTCAGGTGGGAGTACCAAGGGGCGCGGACCTCATCGGCTCCGGACTTCACCTCGGAGACGAACCGCAGGAGCCGGCGGCGGTCGTAGGACTCCGGGAATCCCTTGCGCTGCATCAGCCCGCGGCGGTGCAGGGACTCGTTCGGGTAGAGGAAACCGTCGGTGGTGATCAACTGCACGTTGGGGGTGTCCGGCCAGCGGCGCAGGAGCTCCTGCAGCACGCGGGCGGTGGTCGACTTGCCGACGGCCACGGAGCCGGCGACGCCGATGACGAACGGCGTGCGCTGCGTGGCCTCGCCCAGGAACGTGGTGGTGGCCTGGTGGATCTGCCAGGCGCCCTGCACGTAGAGGTTCAGCAGCCGGGACAGCGGGAGGTAGACCTCGCGGATCTCCTCGAGGTCCAGCTGCTCGCCGAGCCCGCGCAGGCGTTCGAGGTCCGCCTCGTCGAGGGGCTGTTCGATCTCGTCGGCGAGGCGGGCCCACGTCTGCCGTTCCAGTTCGACGTACGGGGAGACTCCGGCGTCGTGCACTCGCTGACCATTCACCCACCGCATTCTGCCAACAGTCCGGGTTGATTCCTAAAACACGGTAATCTGGTGCGCATGTGTGGAATTGTTGGCTACGTAGGCCTCGCAACGAAAACCTCCGGCACCCATGGCGCCCTGGACGTGGTCCTCGAGGGGCTGCGCCGCCTCGAATACCGCGGATACGACTCCGCCGGCGTGGCGGTACTGACGGACGGCGGCGTCGAATCGCGCAAGAAGTCCGGCAAGCTGACCAACCTGGTGGAGCTGCTCGAGACGGACCCGCTGCCGGAGTCCATGACCGGGATCGGCCACACCCGCTGGGCCACGCACGGCGGGCCGACGGACCGCAACGCGCACCCGCACCTGGCCGACGGCGGCAACCTCGCCGTGATCCACAACGGCATCATCGAGAACTTCTCCGAGATCAAGCGGGAGCTGCAGGCCAAGGGCCACACCTTCCTCTCCGAGACGGACACCGAGGTCGCCGCGGTTCTGCTGGGCGAGATCTACCACGGCACCGGCAAGGGCGACCTGACGCTGACCATGCAGGAGGCCTCGCGCCGGCTCGAGGGCGCTTTCACGCTCCTCGCCGTGCACAAGGACCAGCCCGGCGTCGTGGTGGCCGCCCGCCGGAACTCCCCGCTCGTCGTCGGACTCGGCGACGGCGAGAACTTCCTGGGCTCGGACGTCTCAGGCTTCATCGACTTCACGCGCCGCGCCGTGGAGCTGGGACAGGACCAGATCGTCACCATCACCCCCGAGTCCCACACCATCACCGACTTCTTCGGGAACCCGGCCGAGGGCAAGGAGTTCCACGTCGACTGGGACGCCGCCGCCGCGGAGAAGGGCGGATACCCGTCCTTCATGGAGAAGGAGATCCACGACCAGCCGGCCGCGGTCGCGGACACCCTGCTGGGCCGTTCGGATTCGCAGGGCCGGATGACGCTCGACGAGCTGCGCATCGACGCGGCGGACCTGAAGAACATCAGCAAGATCATCGTCCTGGCCTGCGGTACCTCGGCGTACGCCGGCTCCGTGGCGAAGTACGCGATCGAACACTGGTGCCGCATCCCCGTGGAGGTGGAGCTCTCCCACGAGTTCCGCTACCGCGACCCGATCGTGGACGCCAGCACGCTGATCGTGTCCATCTCCCAGTCCGGCGAGACCATGGACACGCTCATGGCCGTGCGCTACGCCAAGGAGCAGGGCGCCAAGACGCTCTCCATCTGCAACACCAACGGGTCCACCATCCCGCGTGAGTCCGACGCCGTGCTCTACACGCACGCCGGACCGGAGATCGCTGTGGCCTCCACCAAGGCGTTCCTGGCCCAGATCACCGCCACCTACCTGCTGGGCCTGTACCTGGCGCAGCTGCGCGGGAACCTGTTCACCGGCCAGATCAAGGACATCCTCGCGGACCTGCAGGCCATCCCGGCGAAGATCCAGGAGATCCTGGACCGGGCGGAGGACGTCAAGGCGCTGGCGCGCTCGATGTCCGACGCCGATTCGGTGCTGTTCCTGGGCCGCCACGTGGGCTTCCCGGTGGCGATGGAGGGCGCGCTGAAGCTCAAGGAGATCGCCTACATCCACGCCGAGGGCTTCGCGGCAGGGGAGCTGAAGCACGGCCCGATCGCGCTGATCGACGAGGGCAAGCCGGTGTTCGTGGTGGTCCCGTCCCCGCGCGGGCGGCACTCGCTGCACTCCAAGGTGGTCTCCAACATCCAGGAGGTCCGCGCCCGCGGCGCCAAGACCCTGGTGATTTCCGAAGAGGGCGACGACACGGTGGGCGAGTACGCGGAGTGGGTGTTCCCGGTCCCGCAGACCCCGACGCTGCTGATGCCGCTGCTGGCCACGGTGCCGCTGCAGCTGTTCGCGTGCGAGCTGGCCTCGGCCAAGGGCTTCGACGTCGACCAGCCGCGCAACCTCGCGAAGTCCGTCACCGTCGAGTAGTCACGGGCGCCCGGCGTTTGCCCGTTCGGCCAGGCCGCGTACGTACGCGGCCTGGCCGATGTGCTGCGTGGCGTCGTCCAGCACGCTCATCAGGCGCACCGCGGCGGTGACCGGAGGGTCCCAGCGCCGGTCGACGACGCTCGTGTACGCGCCGCTGTCCATGCCGCCGAGCAGGTCCAGCGTCCGCCGGTGCGCCTCCGCCTGGTATCCGCCGAGCACGGCGGGATCGGCAACGCCGAACCGCGCCACGTCGTCCGGTTCCTGGCCGTAGCCCGTGGCCTCGGGGCCGTAGGGGAGGGCGAAGCGTTCGGCCCAGCCGCCGTCGTGCCAGGCCTGCCCGCCCGGGGTGTGGCGGGAACCGCGTTCGGGCGGCCGCGCGCCGGCGAGGACCTCGGCGATCCCCGCGACGTGGTCATCCTGGATGCGCGCCAGGTGCCAAACGAGCCAGGCGATGGAGTTGGAGCCGGGGTCCGGGCGGTACAGCAGGTCGTCGCCGTCCAGTCCATCCAAGACCGCGGCGACGTTCCCCCGCACGCGTTCGAATCCGTCTGCGAGCAGTTCACGCGCCAGTTCGGTGTCCATGCGCACCAGTGTGGGCACGCAACGCCGCCCGGACAAGTCCGCGGAGGCGGCTAATCCAGCAGGGCGTCCAAACCCGGCGCATCGTCGGTGGGAAGCATCGAGGCGTAGCGGTCGTAGATGGCCCGCCGCGCGCGGCGCCCCGCTTCGCCGGAATCGCCGGACGCGATCGCGTCGAAGATCCCGCGGTCCAGTGCTGCCGACTCGGCCTCGGTGCGCTCGGGGGCGCCCGAATCCTGCAACTGCTGGGTGATCAACGCGAGGATTGCGCCGGCCACGGCACGTCCGCACATGGCCAGCAGCGCATTGCCGCTTGCCTCCCACACGGCGAGGTGAAAGTCGATGTCCGCACGCGCGAACTCGGCGGCGTCCTTGCCGACCTCCGCCTCCATGCGTTCGATGCAGGAACGCATCTGCTCCAGCTGCTCCGGCGTGTGCAGGGTGGAGGCCAGGCGGCACGCCGACGAGTCCAGCACCAGGCGGAACTGCACCAGTTCCGTCATGGAGAGCGAATCCAGCCGCACCATGGTCGCGAAGGAACGCGTGAGCGACGCGGGGGAGGGCTCCAGCACCACCGGTCCGCCGCGCCCCCCGGGCCGGGACTCCACCAACCCCATGGACTGCAGCACGCGCAGCGCCTCGCGGATGGTGGGGCGGGACACCGAGAACTGGACCATGAGCTCGCGCTCGGACGGCAGGTGCTCGCCCGGCCGGACGGCGCCGGAGGTGATGGCGGACTCTATCTGCTCCACGACCCTCTCGTAGGTGCGGACCGGGACGGCGGGGGTGAACCGGGTCGTCAAGTGGCTCCCTAGGCGTAGGCGGGGTCCGCGCGCGGGCGGCGATAATTCGTCCCAGCATACGCGGCCAGGACCACCGGGAGTGGTCTTACCATCGAACTGGGTAGAAATATGCGTGCAATTTTTTGTCGCATGGATCACAATGGGAGCCAAGGGGCCGGACCCGTCCGGAAACCTCGATCTTTCGTCACCTGGACGTCGCACTAGCAAAGGACCGGACATGCCCCTGGGAAGCCTACGCAAGAAGACCCTGACCGTTCCCGCGGTCGCCGCCGTCGCGGCCCTGGCCTTGACCGGCTGCAACGCCGGCGCCGGCGCGGAAGGCACCGCGGAGGGCGAAAAGCGGACGGACGTGGTGGTCGCGCTGACCGGAGAGCCGGTCAACCTGGACTTCACCACCACCGCGGGCGCGGCCATCCCGCAGGCGCTGATGTCCAACGTCTACGAGGGGCTCGTGGAGGTGGACCAGGACGGCGAGATCCAGCCGCTGCTGGCCGAGTCCTGGGAGCTCTCCGAGGACCGGAAGGACTACACCTTCACGCTCCAGGAGGGCGTCACGTTCTCCAACGGCGAGGCGTTCGACGCCGAGGACGTGAAGTTCTCCATCGAACGCGTGCAGTCGGACGCGTGGGTCTCCGGCATGAAGGCCAAGATGGACATCGTCGAGGAGGTCACGGTCGAATCGCCGACCTCCGTCACGGTCTCGCTCAAGCAGCCCTCCAACGCCTGGCTGTTCAACATGACCACGCTGGTCGGCGCCATGTTCGATCCCACCGGCGTGGAGGACCTCGCCAACGACGCCATCGGCACCGGGCCGTTCGCGCTCGAGGCGTGGAACCGCGGCGACTCGATCGAGCTCGCGGCCCGGGACGACTACTGGGGCACCGCCCCGAACGTCGAGAGGGCCACCCTGCGGTACTTCGGGGACGCGGTCGCCACCACCAACGCCCTGCGCTCCGGCGACGTCGACGTGGTCTACAACATGCAGGCGCCCGAGCTGGTCAACTCCTTCCAGACCGACGACGCGTACCAGGTCATCGAGGGCACCTCCAACGGCGAGATCGTCCTGTCGATGAACAACAAGGCCGAGCCGTTCGACGACGTCCGCGTCCGCCAGGCGGTCATGCACGCGATCGACCGGCAGGCAGTCGTCGACACCGCGTGGAACGGGCTGGGCACCGTCGTCGGCGGGCCGGTCCCGCCGACCGATCCGTACTACGAGGACCTGAACGACGTCTACCCGTACGATCCCGAGAAGGCCAAGGAGCTCCTCAAGGAGGCCGGCGCCGAGAACCTGGACATCGTCTTCACCGTCCCCACACGCCCCTACGCGTCGGCGATCTCCGAGATCGTCGTCTCGCAGCTGAAGGACGCCGGCATCAACGCCACCATCGAGACCGCCGAGTTCCCCGCCGTCTGGCTGGACAAGGTCTTCACCAAGAAGGACTACCAGATGTCCGTGGTGCTGGCCGTGGAGTCCCGCGACGTGCTGACCATGTTCAACAACCCGGACTACTACCTGGGCTACGACAACCAGGAGATCGCGCCGATCGCCGCCGAGGCGGACGCCGGGGACGAGGCCGCGTACGCGGAGGGCATGAAGGAGGTCGTGCGCACCATCGTGGACGACGCCGGCGCCAACACCCTGTTCATCTTCCCCAACGTCGTGGTCGCCAACGCGGACGTGACGGGCATCCCGGGGAACTCCGTCACCGAGGCGCTGGACCTGACCGACATCGGCTGGAAGTAAGCGGCGGGAAGGCCATCGACGATGATCCCCAGAATCCTCACCAACCTGTTGAGGTTCGTGGCGACGTTCGTCGCCGCCACCGTGATGGTCTTCCTGCTGTTGCGGGCCGTTCCCGGCGACCCCGCCGAGATCGCGCTCGGGCAGAATGCGACGCCGGAGCTGCTGGCGCAGATGCAGCGCGAGTTCGGCACCGACCGGCCGATGCTGGTGCAGTACTTCGACTGGGCGCTGGGTCTGCCGTTCGGTGACTTCGGCACGTCCTACGTCACGCGCAGCGACATCTCGCCGCTGATCGCCGACCGGGTCCAGGTGTCGCTGATCCTGGTGGTCCTGGCGATGCTGCTGGCCCTGATCGTCTCCATCCCGTTCGGGACGCTCGCGGCGGTGCGCCACCGCAAGGCCTCCGGCGCCATCATCAGCGCCGTCAGCCAGCTCGGGATCGCCATCCCCGGGTTCCTGGCCGGGATCATGCTGGTGGTCGTGTTCGCGCTGGGGCTCGGCTGGTTCCCGGCCAACGGGTGGACGCCCCCGGGGCGTGACTTCGGCGACTTCCTGTCCCGGGTCGCGCTCCCGGTCGTCGCGCTGGCCTCCGTGCAGGCCGCGATCCTGACGCGCTACATCCGTTCGGCGGTGTTGGAGGTGATGAGCGAGGATTACCTGCGCACCGCCCGCGCCAAGGGGCTTTCCCCCATGAAGGCGCTGGTCAAGCACGGACTGCGCAACGCGGCCATTCCCGTCATCACGGTCACGTCGGTCCAGCTCGCCGCGTTGATCATCGGCGCCGTCGTGATCGAGAAGGTCTTCGCGATCCCGGGCCTCGGCTCCATGCTGCTGGACTCCGTCGCCAACCGGGACATGCTGGCCGTCCAGTCGATCGTCATGGTCCTGGTGGGCATCACCCTGGTCATCAACCTGCTGGTCGACGTGCTGTACACGATCGTCGACCCGCGCATCCGCAAAGCGGCCTAGGAGCGAACGTGACAACCACTACGACGCCGGTGCCGCCGGCAAAGACGCGGCGCCCCTGGGGCTGGAACATGGTCGCGGGCGCGTGCCTGGTCGGGCTGGTGCTGCTCGCCGCCGTCGTCTCCGTGTTCTGGACGCCCTTCGATCCGGTCCAGGCCATGCCCGCGGACCGGCTCCAGGGATCCAGCGCCGAGCACCTGATGGGCACCGACAAGTTCGGCCGCGACACGTTCTCCGCGATCCTCGCCGGATCGCAGATCACGCTGCTCGTCGGGGTGGTCGCCGTGGCGATCGCGCTGCTGGTGGGTACGCCGCTGGGCATCCTCGCCGGCATCAAGCGCGGCGCCACCGAGGAGGCGACCATGCGCTTCGCGGACGTCCTGCTCGCCTTCCCGGCACTGTTGGTCGCCATCGTGTTCTCCGCCGTGTTCGGGGCCAGCACCATGACCGCCATGGTGGCCATCGGCATCGGGTCCATCCCCGGCTTCGCCCGCGTCGCGCGGTCCGGCACCCTCCAGGTGATGAGCACCGAGTACGTGCAGGCGGCCCGCGCCTCGTCGCAGCCCGCGCTGCGGATCGCGATGCGCCACGTGCTGCCCAACATCGTGGGCATGGTGGTGGTCCAGTGCTCGGTGACGTTCGGGTTGGCGGTGCTGGCCGAGGCCGCCCTCTCCTTCCTGGGTCTGGGCACGCCCCCGCCGATCCCCTCCTGGGGACGGATGCTGCAGACCTCGCAGGAGTTCTGGGGCACGCATCCCATGCTGGCCGTCTGGCCCGGCGCGGCCATCGCCGTCGCGGTGATGGGGTTCAACATGCTCGGCGACGGCCTGCGCGACCGCTTCGACCCGAAACTGAATGGAGAACGCCGATGAGCGGCCCGTCCGTCCCCCCGGCCGACGCCTTGCTGCGCGTCGAGGACCTGAGCATCGGCGTCCGCGGCTTCCCGCTGGTCGAGAACGTGAACTTCGCGATGGCCAAGGGCGAGCGGATCGGCCTGATCGGCGAATCGGGATCCGGCAAGTCGCTGACCAGCACGGCGGTGATGGGCCTGCTGCCCGAGGGGCTGGATGCCACCGGGTCCGTGCGCCTGGCCGGACACGACGCCAACTTCATCGGCGCCCCGGACTCGACCATGCGCCGGATCCGCGGCCAGGACATGGCCATGGTGTTCCAGGAGCCGCTGACCGCGCTGAACCCGCTGATGCGCGCCGGCGCCCAGGTCGCCGAGATCATGCTCCAGCACAGGACGGTGTCCTCGCGGCGCGAGGCCAACGCGAAGGCCGTCGCCATGCTCGCCTCGGTGAAGCTCCCGGACCCGGCGGAGGCGGCGCGGGCCTACCCGCACCAGCTCTCCGGCGGGCAGCGGCAGCGCGTCATGCTGGCCATGGCGCTGGCCAACGACCCCGCGCTGCTGTTGTGCGACGAGCCCACCACCGCCCTGGACGTCACGGTCCAACGGCAGGTCCTGGACCTGGTGCTCGAATCCGTGATCCTGCGCGGCACCGGCCTGCTGTTCATCACGCACGACCTCGCCGTCGTGGCGAACATGTGCACGCGGGTGCTCGTCATGAACCGGGGGCGGATCGTGGAGGAGGGGAACACCGAGGACATCTTCTCCCGGCCCGAACACCCCTACACCCGCGGCCTGCTGGCGGCCAGCGACCTGGAGGCGACGGACCGCGAGGGCCGGCTGTTCACGGTCGCGTCCTCCGCCGCCTACATTCCGCCGACGGTCGAGGAGGCCCGCGAACGCGCGGCGGCCGAGGCTTCCCCGGTGGCCGTGGAGCCGACGCCGGAGGAACTGGCCGCGCTCGCCGTCATCCGGGTCGCGAACCTGGACCGCACCTACACCCGCGGCCGTTCCACCCTGTTCGGCAAGCACACCGAGGTGCGCGCGCTGCGGGATGTGAACTTCGAGGTCCGCGCGGGCGAGCGCCTCGGCGTCGTGGGAGAGTCCGGCTCCGGCAAGACCACCCTGCTGCGCATCCTGGCGGGCCTGGACCGGCCGACGTCGGGCTCCGTCGTCGTCGCGGGGAACGAGGTCGCCGGCGCGAGGGAATCGGATCTGGTCCAACTGCGGCAGGAACTGCAGATCGTTTTCCAGGACCCGATGGGTTCGCTGGACCCGCGGATGAGGGTACTGGACATCGTGACGGAGCCGCTGCTGGTGCCCGGCCGGAGGGAGACCGCGGCGCAGCGCCGCCAGATGGCCGCGGAGATGCTGGACGCCGTCGGCCTCGGCGCCGAGACCCTGGAGCGCTATCCGCACCAGTTCTCCGGCGGTCAGCGCCAGCGCATCTCGATCGCCCGGGCCCTGATCTGCCGCCCGCGCGTCCTCGTCGCGGACGAACCGGTCTCCGCGCTGGACGTCTCCGTCCGTGCGCAGGTCCTCAACCTGCTCGCCGACCTGGTGGACCAATACCAGCTGACCCTGGTCTTCGTGTCCCACGACCTCGCGGTGGTGCGGCACCTGTGCGACCGCGTGGTGGTGATGCGCAGCGGCGAGATCGTGGAGGCGGGCGACACCGAGTCCGTCTACACCGACCCGCAGCACCCGTACACGCGGAAGCTCGTCGCCAGTTCGATGAACCTGCGCGCCGAGGTGCTCGCCCGGGAACTCGTCGTCGATCAGCCGGAATGACCCGCCCCACGGCGCACGAAGGAGCCCCACATCCGATGAACAGCCAAACGAGCCCCGCGAGCCAGACCGGCAACACCGGCCGAACCGACGCGTCCAGGCGAACGTATGATCTCTCCGCGGCGGACCTGGCCGCGCGCTACGCCGACGGGCTGGACCCGCGGGAGGCCGTCGAGTCCGTGCTGGCCCGGATCGCCGAGCGCGAACCCGTGCTCAACGCGTTCCACCACCACGATCCGGAGCGGGTAAGGAACGACGCCGAGGCCTCCGCCCGCCGCTGGGCGTCCGGCACGCAGCACTCGCCATTCGACGGCGTGCCGGTCACCATCAAGGAGAACATCCCGCGCGCCGGCGTCGCGGTTCCCTCCGGCACGGCGCTGCCGAACCCGCCCGTCGCGGCGGCCAACGCGCCCATCACGGACCGCCTCGAGGAGGCCGGCCTGGTGATCCTGGGGTCCACGACCATGCCGGACTGGGGGATGCTCTCCTCGGGCGTCTCCTCGCGCCACGGCATCACCCGCAACGCCTGGGATCCCACGCTCACCACGGGTGGTTCGAGCGCCGGCGCGGGCGCGGCGGCGGCGGCCGGATACGGGCCGCTACACGTCGGCACGGACATCGGCGGCTCCATCCGGCTCCCCGGGACGTGGGCCGGCCTGGCCACGCTCAAGCCGAGCGCCGGACTGGTCCCGCTGCACGCCCCGTACCTCGGGCGGGCCGCCGGACCCCTGGCGCGCACGGTCGGGGACGCGGCGCTGCTCATGTCCGTCATCGCCCGGCCGGACACCCGCGACCACGGATCCCGTCCCTACCCGGACATGGACTGGTTCGCCCCGCCGGCGGATCCGTCCGGACTGCGCGTGGGCCTGCAGCTCGACGCCGGATCCGGCGCCGCGGTGGATCCGGAGGTCGCCGCCGCCGTGGAGCGCGCCGCCGGGCTGTTCGCGGCCGCAGGAGCCACCGTCGCGCCCCTGGCCCCGTTCATGACCGCCGAGCAGCTGGCCGGGATCGACGCGTTCTGGCGAACCCGGTCGTGGGCGGACTACAGCGCGCTCAGCGAGGCGGACCGCGCCCGCATCCTGCCGTACATCGCCCGCTGGTGCGAGGGCGGCAAGGGGTACGACGGCGTCGCCACCATCCGCAACTACCACCGGTTCGCGGAGGTCGAGGCCGCGACGCGCGCCGCCACGGAGCCGTTCGACCTGGTGCTTTCCCCGGTCGCCCCCATGGCCGCGTTCCCGGCGGAGGATCCCATGCCGGTCAACGATCCGGACCGGCCGATGGCGCACATCTCCTTCACCGTCCCCTACAACATGTCCGGGCAGCCGGCCGCCACGGTGAACTGCGGTTTCACGGCGGACGGCCGGACCATCGGCCTGCAGCTGGCAGGCCGGGTCGGTGCGGACGACCGCGTCCTGGCGGCCGCCGCCTGGTACGAGTCCGTGCGCGGCGACGCCGCCCCGGACTGGTCCCGCGTCCAATAGCCGCCCGGCGCCCGGTTCGCTAGGCCGGGGGAGTGAACCTGCCGTCGATGGCGGTCCAGCCGCCGTCGACCGTCAGCGTGGAGCCGGTCACGAAACTGGCGGCGTCGGAGCACAGGTAGACGACGGCGCCGGCCAGCTCCTCGGGCCGTGACCAGCGGCCCAGCGCGCTTTTGGACGCGTACGCCTCGTACCACTCGGCGTTCGCCTTGATCTGGGCGGTCAGCGGTGTCTCCACCACGCCGGGCGCGATCGCGTTCACGCGCACTCCCTGTGGGCCGAACTCGGCCGCGGCCGTCTTCAGCAGCTGCACCAGCCCGGCCTTCGTGGCCGCGTAGACACCCTGGCCGGGTTCCACCACCGACGCGCGGATGGACGCGAACCCGGTGATGGAGCCGCCGCCGCGGGCGGCCATGGCCGGCGCGAACGCGCGGATCAGCGCGAAGGACGCGCGCAGATTCAGGTTCACGACGCGGTCGAACTCGTCCATGGAGTAGTCCGCGATCCGCTTGCGCACGTTGGTCGCGGCGGTGAACACCAGCGAGTCCAGATCCGTGTGCGCGGCGGCCGCGGCCGCCACCGCGTCGGTGTCCGTGACGTCGAGTCGGTACACGGCGGCCGCGTCGCCGACCAGCGCGGCCGTTTCCTCCGCGGCCTCCAGGTTGCGGTCGGCGCAGATTACGCGCGCTCCGTGCGCGGCGAGGGCCAGCGCGGACTCGCGGCCGATGCCGCTGCCGGCACCGACAACCATGATCTTGCGTCCGTCCAGGCGGAACAGTGTGCTGTAGTCGGTGCCGGCGTTCACGGCCGTCCTTTCGAGGGGGGTTGGAACCTGCGGGGTCAGGCGGGGCGGATCATGGCCATGCGGGAGACGGTGAATTCCTCGATCGCCCACCGGGGTCCCTCGCGGCCGGACCCGGAGTCCTTGACGCCGCCGTAGGGCATGATGTCGGAGCGGAACCCGGGGATCTCGTTGACGACGACGCCGCCGACGTCGAGCCGGTTGACCGCGGCGAACGCGTTGGCGAGCGACCGCGTGTACACGGCGGCCTGCAGCCCGTAGCGGGAGTCGTTGACCAGGTCGATCGCCGCGTCCATGGTGGCCACCGTTTCCAGGCAGACCACGGGGCCGAAGATCTCCTCGCACCAGAGCGGGGAGTCGTGGGGAACGCCGGCCAGCACGGTGGGGTGCACCAGCGCGTCCGCGCGTCCGCCGGTTTGCGCCGCGGAGCCGGCCGGGGCGCCGCCGGCCACCACGCGGGCGCCGGCCTCCAGCGCCTGCCCCACCCAGGAGTTGATCCGGGCCGCGGACGCGGCGTTGATGACCTGGGCCACGCGCGTCGCGGGATCGCGCGGGTCCCCGACCACCACCTCGGGCAGCCGGGCGGCCAGCCTGTCGGCGAAGTCCTGCGCAATGGACTCGACCAGCACCACGCGCTGCACGGAGATGCACGCCTGTCCGTTGGCGTAGAACCCGCCGCGGACCACGGCGTCGACCGCGGCGTCCAAGTCGGCGTCGTCGTCGACGATGAGGCCCGTGTTGGAGCCGAGTTCCAGCACCACCTTGCGCGGAGCTGCCGCGCGGGCGATGCGGTGCCCGACGGCGGCCGAGCCGGTGAAGGACACCACCGCCGCGCGCGGGTCCCCGACGAGTGCCTCGCCGACGTCGTTCCCGCCGTTGACGAGCTGCACGGCCGCGCGCGGCAGGCCGTGCGCGGCCAGGACGCCGCGGACGACGTCGACCATCCACAGCGTGGCCAGCGGCGTGTCGGGGGAGGGCTTGAGGATGATGGGGCAGCCGGCGGCCATGGCCGGGGCGATCTTGTGCGTGGCCAGCAGCACCGGGTAGTTGAAGCCGGCGATGCCCACCACGACGCCGGCCGGGCGGCGGGTGTAGTAGCCGAGCATTCCGGCGCCGAGCGGCTGCAGGTCCAGGGGGACGGTTTCCCCGGTAAGCCGCGTGACCTCGTCCGCCGCGGCCTGCCAGGTGGTCAGGGTCCGCGCCATCTCCACGGCGCAGTCCACGGACGGCTTCCCCGTTTCCAGGACCAGCAGCGACTGGAGTTCCGCGGAGCGGGCCGCGAGCTCGGTGTGGACGGCCGCCAGGACGGCCCGGCGGGTCCCGCTCGTGGCCGCGGCGACCGCCGGCGCGGCGGCCTCCGCCGCGTCGAGGGCGGCGGCGGCGGTGGCGGCGTCGGCGAGCGGAGCCCGTCCGACCACCGATCCGTCGTAGGGGAAGACGACGTCGGACTGCCCCACGCACGGGACGCCGGATTCGCCGACGGGCAGCGTGGTGGACAGCCGTTCCGGAAGGGTGTGGGCGGGGCCCATGGGCGTCTCCTGTTCCGGGCGCTGCCGTTGGGCCCTGTTGAACGAGTGGTCTTACCAGTAACATAAGCAGACTACTAGCGAACCATCCGTGGAGGCAATGACCATGACGAACCCCGACGGCTTCGCGGCCACGCCGGCCGCCCGCCCCCCGCGCACGCACTCCCTGGGCATCGTGCCCGGAGACGGGATCGGCCCCGAGGTCACCGGCTGCGCGATCGAGGTGCTGGACGCGGCGGAGCGGCTTTTCGGGTTCGCCACGGACCGCGAGACCATCCCGGCCGGCGCCGCGCACTACCTCGCCACCGGGGAACTCTTCGACGGGCCGGTGCGGGAGCGCCTCCAGGGCAAGGACGCGATCCTGTTCGGCTCCATGGGGGACCCCGCGGTGGCCCCCGGCATCCTGGAGCGCGGCTTCATCCTGGCCATGCGCCAGGCGTTCCAGCAGGCCGTGAACCTGCGGCCGGTCAGGCTGTATCCGGGGGTGCGGACGCCCATCGCGGGCCTGGAACCGGAGCGCTGCGACCTGGTGATCGTGCGGGAAAACACGGAGGGCGCGTACGTGGGGCGCGGCTCAACGGTCCACGCCGGCACGCCGAACGCGGTGGCCGTCCAGGAGTCGGTGAACACCCGCGCCGGGGTCGAACGCGTGGTCGACTACGCGTTCCGGCTCGCGTCGGCGCGCCGCAAGAAGCTCACGCTCTGCCACAAGACCAACATCCTGGTGGAGGCCGGAGCCCTGTGGCAGGGCACGGTCGACGACGTCGCGGCGCGCTACCCGGACGTCGAGACCGACTACGTGCACGTGGACGCGATGTGCTTCCACCTGCCGATCTCTCCCGAGCGTTTCGACGTGGTCGTGACGGACAACCTCTTCGGGGACATCATCACGGACCTCGGCGCGGTGATCCAGGGCGGGCTCGGGGTCGCGGCCAGCGCCAACCTGAACCTCGACGGCGCCGCGCCCAGCATGTTCGAGGCCATCCACGGGTCCGCGCCGGACATCGCCGGCAAGGGGCTGGCGAACCCGGCCGGGGCCGTGCTCTCGCTGGCCATGTGCCTGGCCCACCTGGGGGAGGCCGCCGCGGCGCGCGCGGTGGAGACCGCCGTCGTCGCCGTGCTGGGGGAGATGGACGGGCTCAGCGGCGCGGCGATGGGCGGCTCCACCGTCGAGGTGGGCCGCCGCATCGTTGCCGCGCTGGAATCGGCCGCCGGGGGGACGCTGCCGCCGTTGGAGGGGCCCTCGCTCATGGAGGCGATGGCCTCCGTCCAGCGCTGACCCCGCGCGGGGGCTACCGCCCGTCGACGAACCCGTCCGCCACGTCCAGTGCGCGGTCCAGGATCGCGAGGCCCTCGCGCAGGTCGTCCTCGCCGATGTTCAGCGGCGGGACCACGTGGATGCGGTTGAAGTTGGCGAAGGGCAGCAGCCCGTTGGCCTTGCAGAACGCCACGACGGCGTCCATCGTCGGGCTGGAGGAGCCGTACGGGGCCAGCGGTTCGCGCGTCCCGCGGTCCTTGACCAGCTCGATCGCCCAGAAGAGCCCGACGCCGCGCACCTCGCCCACGGACGGGTGCCGTTCCGCGAACCCGCGCAGGGCGGGCCCGACAACGCGCTCGCCGAGTTCGGCGGCGTTCTCCACCATGCCCTCCTCGCGCATCGCGTTGATGGTGGCGACGGCGGCGGCGCACGCGAGCGGGTGGCCCGAGTACGTGAGTCCGCCGGGGTAGGGGCGTTCGCGGAAGGTGTCGAAGATGGCGTCGGACATCGCGACGCCGCCGAGCGGCACGTAGCCGGAGTTGACGCCCTTGGCGAAGGCCAGCAGATCCGGTTCGACGTCCCAGTGGTCGATCGCGAACCAGCGGCCGGTGCGGCCGAACCCGGCCATCACCTCGTCCACTATGAACATGACCCCGTACTTGCGGGTCAGTTCCCGCACCCCGGCCAGGTACCCGGGCGGCGGGACCATGATCCCGGCGGTGCCCGGAACGGACTCCAGGATCAGGGCCGCGATGTTGGCCGCGCCCTCCAACTGGATGACGTCCTCCAGGTGCCGCAGCGCGCGCTGTGTCTCCTCCGCCTCCGTGGCGGCGTGGAAGGAGGAGCGGTAGAGGAACGGGGTGAAGAAGTGGACCGTCCCGGCGTCGCCGTAGTCGTTGGCGATGCGTCGCGGGTCGCCGGTCGCGTTGATCGCCAGCTGGGTGCCGCCGTGGTAGCTGCGGTAGGAGGACAGCACCTTCTTGCGTCCGGTGTGCAGGCGCGCCATGCGGATGGCGTGTTCCACGGCGTCGGCCCCGCCGTTGGTGAAGAACACGTGGTTCAGGTCCCCGGGGGTCAGCTCGGCGATGAGCCGGGCGGCCTCGGAGCGTGCGTCGTTCGCGTGCTGCGGCGCGATGGTGCACAGCTTCCCGGCCTGTTCCTGGATGGCGGCGACCACCTTGGGGTGCTGGTGCCCGATGTTCGTGTTCACCAGCTGGCTGGAGAAGTCCAGCAGCCGGTTGCCGTCCCCGTCCCAGAGGTGGCTTCTCTCGGCCTTGAGAACCGTCATCGGGTTGATCTTGTCCTGCGCGGACCAGGAGTGGAACACGTGGGCGCGGTCCAGCTCGTGGGCGCGGCGCCCGGCCTCCAGCTCCGGCTCGGTGGGTGCGGTGGCGGTCGGCGCCGGGTTCAGTGTCTCGGTCATGGCGTTCCTTCTGCGCTCGTGGTGGGTTCTAGTCGTTCTGCGGGAAGCCGAGGTTAAGGCCGCCGTGGCTCGGATCCTGCCAGCGCGTGGTGACCACCTTGCCGCGGGTGAAGAAGTGCACGCCCTCGGCGCCGTGGGCGTGGGTGTCGCCGAACAGCGAGTTCTTCCAGCCGCCGAACGAGTAGTAGGCCATCGGCACCGGGACGGGCACGTTGATGCCCACCATGCCCACCTGGATCTCGTTCTGGTAGCGGCGGGCGGCGCCGCCGTCGTTCGTGAAGATCGCGGTGCCGTTGCCGTACGGGCTGTCGTTGACCAGCCGCACGGCGTCGTCGTACGCGTCGACGCGGAGCACGGACAGGACCGGGCCGAAGATCTCGTCGGTGTAGATGGGCATGTCCGTGGTGACGTGGTCGAACAGGGTGGGGCCGAGGAAGAAGCCGGACGGGCCCTCGGGCGTGGACTCGGCGTCGAACTGGCCGGAATCGGTTGCGTCGACCCGGCCGTCGAGGACCACGGTGGCGCCGGCGGCCTCGCCGGCGTCGATGTAGCCGGCCACGCGGTCGCGGTGGGCGGCGGTGACCAGCGGTCCCATGTCGCAGCCGCGCAGGCCGTCCCCGGTGCGCAGCGTGCGGCCGCGCTCGGCGATCTTGGCGACCAGCTCGTCAGCGATCTCCCCCACGGCGACGAGCGCCGAGATGGCCATGCAGCGCTCGCCGGCGGAGCCGAAGCCCGCGTTGATGGCCGCGTCGGCGGCGAGGTCCAGGTCCGCGTCGGGCAGGACCACCATGTGGTTCTTCGCCCCGCCGAGGGCCTGGACGCGCTTGCCGTTGGCCGTGCCGCGGGAGTAGACGTACTGGGCGATCGGGGTGGATCCCACGAAGGAGACGGCCTTGATGGACGGGTTGTCCAGCAGCGCGTCGACGGCCTCCTTGTCGCCGTTGACCACGTTGAAGACGCCGTCCGGGAGCCCGGCCTCCTTCCACAGCTCGGCCATCCAGATGGTGGCGGTGGGGACCTTCTCGCTGGGCTTGACCACCACGGTGTTACCGGCGGCGATGGCGAGCGGGAAGAACCACATCGGCACCATGGCAGGGAAGTTGAAGGGGGAGATGATGGCGACCGGACCCAGGGCCTGCCGGATGGAGAGGACGTCCACCTTGGTGGAGGCGCCCTCGGTGAAGCCGCCCTTGAGCAGGTGCGGCATGCCGCAGGCGAACTCGACGACCTCCTGGCCGCGCGTCACCTCGCCGAGCGCGTCGTCGAGGACCTTGCCGTGCTCGGACGTGATGATCGCGGCGAGTTCGTGCTTGCGGGAGTTGAGCAGTTCCCGGAAGGCGAAGAGGACCTGGGTGCGGCGCGCCAGGGACGCGTCGCGCCAGGCGGGGAACGCCGCGGCGGCTGCGGTGACGGCCGTGTCCACGTCCTGCTTGCGGGCCAGGGCCACGTGGCCGGAGACGGCCCCCGTGGCGGGGTTGGTGATCGGCGCGGTGCGCCGGGAGCCCGCAGCGGTGGCGGCGCCGGCAATCCAGTGCAGGACGGTGGGCTCGGCGGAGGCCTCTGACGGGCGGTCGGTCTGCTGGGTGATGGTCATGCGTCGCTCCTGCGGTCAAGTGGGTGGGGCCGTGCGGCTCTGGATCCATCCTGCGGCCGGGCGCGGGATCGCGACAATTGGCACAGTGTCGGTTTTGTCCAACGATTCTTTACACTGTGTC
Organism: Arthrobacter arnarulunnguaqae; assembly: GCF_051262515.1. Lineage (NCBI taxonomy): Bacteria > Bacillati > Actinomycetota > Actinomycetes > Micrococcales > Micrococcaceae > Arthrobacter > Arthrobacter arnarulunnguaqae. The sequence continues at coordinate 32,487 of NZ_JBIMER010000002.1, forward strand.
CATGGAACTCACCGTGCGCTCCCTGCTGGCCCTGCCCGAGCTGCGCGCGGCCGATCCGGAGCTCCTCTCCGGCGCCGGCGGGCTGGACGCGCCCGTGCGCTGGGTCCACGTCTCCGAACAGCCCGGGGCCTCGGGTCTGCTGCAGGGTGGCGAGTTCGTGCTCAGCACCGGCCAGATGTTCGACGCCGGACGCCCCCTCGGCGCCAAGGCCATGGCCGCGCACCTCCTGGGTTTCAAGGCGGCGGGGGCCGCCGGCATCGCCTTCGAGATCCTCGGCGAGCGGGAGGCGACGGCGGAGCGCCTCCGCCGGGTGGCGGACTCCGCGGGACTGCCCGTGGTCCTGCTGCGCCGTCGCGTCCGGTTCGTCGCGGTGACGGAGACGGTCCACCGGATGATCGTGGCGGACCAGTTGCGCCAGCTCGAGGCCGCGCACCGGGTCCACGAGGCATTCACGGCGTTGAGTGTGGAGAACGCCGGGGTGGAACCGATCGTCGCGACAGCCGCGCGGCTCGCCGGCGTGCCGGTCGTGTTCGACGCGAGGGACGGTTCGCGGACGCGTTCCGGCCCGGGATCCGAGGCGCTGGCCGCCGCGTGGCGGAACCGGGCGGCGGACGGCGGCGACGCCGGGTTCCTCACGGCCCCGGTGGCGGGCGCCGGCCAGGACTGGGGCAGGCTCGCGGCCCCGGACGCGGCGCGGGACAGCCCGGAGGCGTCGATGGTGCTGGAGCGAGCGGCCCAGGCGCTGGCCATCCACCACATGGCCGAACGCGACCAGCGCGAGCTCGCCCGGAGGGCGGAGGCGGTGCTGGTCGGCGAGCTCCGCCAGCCAGGCGCGCTCACCGAGGAGCAGGCGCTGGACCGCGCCGCCGGGCTCGGCTTCGCGCCGGGGGTGGCCTACGTGCCGGTGGTCCTCAACATCGACGCCGGCCCCGGTGGTCCGGTAGCCACGCAGCGCCGGGGGAGGATCCTGCTCGACGCCGTCGCCCGCGCGCTTGCCGCGTCCCGTGCCTCCGCGCTTGTGGCCGGGATCCGCTCGGACCAGATCGGCCTGCTGCTGGCGCTGCCCGCCCGGCAGCTCGAGGATCCGCTGCTGGCGCGCCTGTGCTCGGGCCTCTCCCGCATCGCGGGCTCCGGCGGAGGCGGCGTCCCCGGAGCGGACGCGGACGGCGCCGGCGCTGACGGCGGCTGGTGGACCGTCGGCGCCGGCCGAACGCAGGGGTCGCTGATCGACGCTGCCCTGGCGCTGGAGGAGGCCGGCCACGTGGCCGAGGGCGCGGCGTCGCTCCCGGCGGCCGAGCGCGGGCGGCGGCCGTACCACCGATCCGCGGACGTGAGGCTGCGCGGACTGCTGTCCGTGCTGCGCGACGACCCGCGCGTGCGCGGATTCGCCGAGACCGAACTGGCCGGGTTGGCCGCGCCGGACCTGGAATTGCTGGGTCGGTTCCTTGGCGTGTCAGGCAACAGGGCGGCACTTGCACGGCAGCAGTTGGTCAGCCGTCCGGCGCTCTACGCCCGGCTCGACCGCCTGGAGCGCCGGCTCGGCGTCCCGCTGGACGAGGCCGAATCCCGCGCCTCCCTGCACGTGGCGCTCCTGATCACCCAGCTTGCGTCGGTCTGATCCGGGCGCACGGCCAGGTCAATCACCCTTTGCGGTACGTGCATTAGAATCAAACTACCTATTTCACGAGTTCTGGCGGGAGCTACATGTCCGTTGTGGTTCCTGGGCCCAGTCAGACGACGGTGAGGCACGGGGAGCCGAAAGCCGGATTTAGATCGGATATCCAAGGCTTGCGGGCAGTGGCCGTCGGTGTCGTCCTGCTCTATCACGCTGGATTTCCCTTGGTGCCCGGTGGCTATGTGGGCGTCGATGTCTTTTTCGTCATCTCGGGATTCCTCATCACCGGCATACTCCTCAAGGAAGTCGACGAGACGAACCGTATTTCCCTCGCGGGCTTCTACGCGAGAAGGGCGCGGCGCATCCTGCCGGCTGCACTCCTCGTCTTGACGGTCGTTGGCGCGCTGTCCTTCTTCCTGCTTCCGCGAATCCGTTGGGAGACCATCGGGCTAGAGATCGTTGGCAGCGCGTTCAACGTCGTGAATTGGATCTTCGCCGATGCCGCCGCGGACTACCTGCGAGCTGGAGTCGCTGCCAGTCCCGTCCAGCACTTCTGGTCACTGTCCGTCGAGGAGCAGTTCTACGTTGTCTGGCCGCTTCTACTGGTTGGCGCGGCATATGCTGCACGTCCGCGAAGCAAACGACACGCAGGCCGACGAAAAACGGAGCCAGTGGGCAGCCGTTTTCGCGTTTTCGTTGTCACCGCCGTCGTCGTCATCTCCGTACCTTCATTGGCCTATTCGATCCACCTCACGGCAACCGATCCCGGTCCGGCCTACTTCGTCACGACGACCCGTGTCTATGAATTCGGCGTGGGGGCCATCGTCGCCGTGTTCGCTCCGCAGCTTGCCGGAATCGGCCGACGGTTCGCTCTGATCCTTGGGTGGGGCGGGTTGGCCGGCATTCTCGTTTCGGCTCTGCTTTTCACGTCGGGTATTCCGTTCCCCGGCTATGCCGCACTGTTGCCCACGGTTGGCGGTGCCGCTGTGATTATCGCCGGGCTTGCCGGACGCGATCGGAGTGGGGCCGGAAGAGTCCTGTCTCTGAAACCGATGACGTGGCTCGGGGGCATCTCCTACTCGCTGTATCTGTGGCACTGGCCCCTTATCGTCATCGCCGCGCACGTGTTGGGCGGGCGGTACGTGGCAGTGAGCCTGCTTGTTGTCGCGTTCTCGCTGGTACCCGCGTATCTCAGCCACAAGTACGTCGAACAACCGATTATGAGATGGCGTTACGTTGAACCCAATACTGTGGCGTTGCAAATGGGTCTCCTGGGCATGCTGACGACGTCTCTTGCTGTTGTCCTGGTACTCGTGGCGACACCGGCACCAGCGGTCGTGGGACCAGTCGGAGGCGCATCGAAACCGACCGACGAAACCGGCGGCCTAGCCAGATTCGAAGTCTTCGGGGCCGAGGCCTTAGCCCTTGATCGCGCTGCTGGCAGCGTTCGCAATGCGCAGGGTGCTTTCAAACCGAATGCAGAGAGTGCAGCAGACGACAACCCCGCTGTGTACGGGGACGGGTGCCATCTAGCAAAACCGGAAACCAAAGCCACGGCCTGCATTTACGGTCATCGATCGGCGGAGTACACGGTTGCCGTCGTCGGCGATTCCCACGCGGCCCATTGGGTTCCCGGACTGACTAGATTGGCGAACGAAGAGGGATTCCGGCTTGTTTCCCACACCAAGTCCGGGTGCCCCCTCAGCAACGAAAGCATTCTCGATCCAAAATCCGGGGGTGCGGACAGGGCATGCTCCGAGTGGGGCAAGGACGTCATCAGAGAGCTCTCAGAGGAGAAACCCGATCTGGTCCTCGTCTCCAGCTTCGACTACCGCGTTGCCCCCGACCACCGGTTGTCAGACGGACTGGCGGGCGCATGGGCGAAACTACAAGATGCAGGCCTGAAGGTGGCCGTACTCATGGACACACCGAGCCCAGGAATCGACATACCGGAGTGCGTGTCTGTGAACGCAGACTCCCTCGAACGATGCGCCGTTGACCGGGTGGAAGCGCTCGCCAACGGAGGCCGTTCCGCCCAGGAACAAGCGCTCCAGGCCTCGAACGGCATTTCGGTTATAGACGTTACGAAGGCGATCTGTCCCGAGGCCAGATGTTCTCCTGTCATTGGAGGCGTGCTCGTTTACCGCGACACCGATCACCTGACCGCCACATATTCGGAGACACTCGCTCCGGCACTTCGGGAGGCTCTCGCGAAGGTGGACGGCTTCGATCCGCCGAAGTAGGTTGGCGAGCCGTGGACAATGGGGGAGTGCCCAAGCCCTTCACGCTGGTCCAGCTGCGCTACTTCGCGGTGGTGGCCGAGACCCAGAACATGACCGAGGCCGCCGTGCGGCTGAACGTCACGCAGTCCACGCTCTCCTCCGCGATCGCCCAGCTCGAATCCGAGGTGGGGGCCGCGCTGTTCCTGCGCGTTCCACGGCGCGGGCTCCAGCTCACGGAGTCGGGCCGCCGGCTCGCCAGGGAGCTCGGGGCTTTCCTGGAGGAGGCGGACCGGATCCAGGGCCTCGTGGCCGGGGAGGCGGAATCGCTGGACGGTGAACTGCGCGTGGGCGTCTTCGCCCCGCTGGCGCCGTTCCGCGCGCCGGTCATCCTCACCGAGTTCGGACGCAGCCACCCGCGGGTGCGCGTGTCCTTCCTCGAGGGCGACCAAGCCTTCATCCAGCGCGCGCTCGCCGAGGGGCGCTGCGATGTGGCGCTGATGTACCACATCGGCCTCGAGGAGGGCTTCACGACGCGGGTTGTCGAACGCATCCCGCCGCACGTGATCGTGCACGCGGGCCATCCCCTGGCAGGCGCGGACCGGGACGTCCGGCTGTCCGAATTCGCGGACGATCCGCTGATCCTGCTGGACCTCCCGCACACCCGCGAGTACTTCCTGAAGCTGTTCAACCTCGCTGGCGTGCGGCCGCGCATCCGGCACCGTGCCACCGGATACGAGACCGTCCGCGCCTTCGTGGGTCAGGGCCACGGCTATTCGGTGCTCAACCAGCGGCTGACCCACAACCAGACCTATGCCGGCGGTTGCGTGGTGCCACTGACGCTGGCGGACGACCTGCCGCCCATCGAGGTGCTGGTCGTGCGGCCCGACGGCGTGCGCCCCACCCGCAAGGCGCTCGCGTTCGAGGACGTCTGCCGCCGCCTCTACGGACCAACAGACGCTTAGCCGAGACCGGCCCGGCCGTCGAGTTGGCATCGAGAGCTTCGATGCCAACGTGCGAAAGAATCAATTAGACGCGTGTGATGCGGATCACCCACACTATTGCCATGACCACCACACCACAGTCGCTCGCAGCCGGGGACGGCGCCGGCACAGCTCCAACCGGGGCCACCGAATACAACAGCGGCCGGAAGACCACCGGCCTCCAGAAACGCGTCCTCGCCGGGGGAAGCGTCGGCCAGTTCATCGAGTTCTACGACTTCTCGCTCTACGGGCTCTCCGCCGTCGTGCTCTCCCAACTCTTCTTCCCGAGCCAAGACTCCGTCATCGGACTGTTGTCCGTGTTCGCCACGTTCGGCGTCGCGTTCTTCATCCGTCCCCTCGGTGGCCTGTTCTTCGGGGCGCTCGGAGACAAGGTGGGACGCCGCAAGGTCCTCTACACCACGCTGCTGACCATCGGCGCCGCCACGGCCGCCATCGGGCTGCTCCCCACGTTCGGCCAGGTCGGCGCGCTCGCCCCGGCCCTGCTGGTCCTCTGCCGCCTGCTGCAGGGGTTCTCGGCCGGTGGCGAGTCCGTCGGCGCCCCCGCCTTCGTGTTCGAGCACGCCCCCATCGAACGGCGCGGATTCTGGCTCAACATCACCCTCGCGGCCACGGCACTGCCCTCCGTGGTCGCCGGGTCGCTGATCCTGGTGCTGAGCCACTCCATGACGGACGAGGCCTTCATGAGCTGGGGATGGCGCGTGCCGTTCCTGCTGGCCTTGCCGCTGGCCGTCTTCGGGCTGTGGATCCGTTCCCGCACCGAGGAGTCGCCGGCCTTCAAGCAGGTCGCCGCCGCCGAGCGGGCCAAGGAGTACAGCCCCGTCCGCGAGGCCTTCCGCGAGAACCGCCTGCGCATGGTGCAGGTCGTCTTCGTGATGGGACTGACCGCCATGGGCTTCTACTTCCTGGTGGGCTACTTCGTCCCGTTCGTCCAGACCAGCGGCAACCTGACCCGCGAGCAGTCGCTGATGGCGAACGCCGCGGCCCTGCTGTTCTACGCGCTCCTGCTGCCGGTCGGCGGCATCATCGGCGACAAGGTCGGCCGGAAGCCGATGCTGATCGCCGGCGCCGCGGCCATCGCGGTCTTCGCGGTGCCGTGCTTCATGCTGGTCACCAGCGGCTCCCTGGTGCTGGCGATCCTCGGCCAGCTGCTGTTCGTGGTGCCGCTGTGCATCTACGGCGGCGGTTGCTACACCTTCTTCGTGGAGATCTTCACGACCCGGACGCGGTTCACCTCCGCCGCCATCAGCTACAACCTGGCCTACGCCATCTTCGGCGGCACCGCGCCGTTCATCGGGACGGCGCTCATCAGCTCCACCGGCAACAGCCTCGCGCCGGGCATCTACCTCACCGTCGCGGCCGTGATCGTCCTGCTGCTGCTGACGCTGACCAAGGTGCCCGAGACCCGCGGCAAGCTGCACTAGCGGTCCGCCCCCCGCAGCCGACCACCACCACCTCCGCACACCCCCTTCCGCATCAGGAGCTCCACCGTGAACGCCCAAGCCTTCCTGTCCGATTTCCACCACGTCGCCACCTTCGGCGCCACCGAGAACGACGGCGTCGACCGCCAGGCCGCGACGGCGAAGGACAAGCTCAGCCGCGACTGGTTCGCCGGGTTCGCCCGGGAACGCGGGTGGGAGGTGCGGGTGGACGGGATCGGCAACATGTTCGCGCTCGTGGAGCTCGCGCCCGGCGCCCCGTTCGTGATGGTCGGATCCCACCTGGACTCGCAGCCGCGGGGCGGCCGGTTCGACGGCGCCTACGGCGTGATCGCCGGCCTCCACGCGGCGGACCGGGTGCAGCGGCGGGTCCGCGAGGAGGGCGTGCGGCCGCGGTTCAACCTCTGCGTGGTGAACTGGTTCAACGAGGAGGGCGGCCGGTTCGCACCGTCGATCATGGGAAGTTCCGTGTTCGCCGGTCTGATGGACCAGGAGCGCATGCTGGCGGTGGAGGACCTCCAGGGCACCACCGTCCGGGAGGCGCTGGAGTCCATCGGCTACCTCGGCACGGACGAGCGCCCGGAGGTCGCCGGGTACGCGGAGATCCACATCGAGCAGGGCCGGATCCTGGAGCGCGAGGGCCACACCATCGGCGCCGTCGACTACTCCTGGCACACCCAGAAGCTGGACATCGAGGTGCTGGGGGAGCAGTCCCACACCGGGGCCACCGCCATGGCGGACCGGCACGACGCGCTCGTCGCGGCGTCCAAGATCGTGTTGATGGTCCACGACGTCACCGGCGACTTCGCGGAGGAGGCCCTGGTCTCCTCCGTGGGGCAGCTGACCTTGGAGCCCAACTCCCCGATCGTGGTCCCGCGCCGCGTCCGCCTGGTCGCGGACCTGCGCTCCGCCAGCCCGGAAACGGTCAACGCCGCGCGGGCCACGCTGATCGGGAAGATGGAGGCGCTCGCTATCGAGCACGACATCAAGATCAACGTCCGCGACTTCGACGTCCGCGGCATCCAACGCTACCCGGAGGAGGGGATCGAGCTGGCGGAGAAGGTCGCCGCGGACCTGGGCCTTGGCGCGCGCCGCATCCGCACCATGGCCGGGCACGATTCCGTGGCCCTGAACCGGATCGTGCCCACGGTCATGATGTTCGTCCCCTCGGTCGACGGCGTCTCCCACTGCGAGCGGGAGTTCACCACGGACCGGGACATGGCCGCCGGCGTCGACGCCCTGACCGGCGTCGCGTGGGAGATGGTGCGCGGAGCGTTGGCGCGGGACGCGGCGTCGCTCTCCGGCGCCGCGCCGGCCGGTGCCTAGCGTGGGCGAACTGCACTACCTGGACGCCGTCGCGGCCCTGCGGCTGTTCCGCAGCCGCGACCTCTCGCCCGTCGAGCTGATGACGGCCGTCATCGAGCGGACGGGGGAGGTCAACCACCACGTCAACGCGCTCACCGAGACCCTGTTCGACGACGCGCTGGCCGCCGCGCGGCTGGCGGAGGCGCGATACGCGCGGTCGGCGGACGACGCCGGGGAGCCCCTGGGGGCGCTGCTGGGGCTTCCGGTGGCGACGAAGGAGAAGCACGCGCTGGCCGGCCGCACGCTGGAGCAGGGACTCGGCGCGCACCGCGGCCGGATCGCCCCCGGCGACCATCCGGTGGTGGAGCGGATCCGCGCCGCGGGCGGGATCGTCCACGCCCGCACTACGTCGCCGGAGTTCAGTTGCGCGACCGTCACGCACAGCCCCCTGTGGGGCGTGACGCGGAACCCGTGGAACCTGGAGTGCTCGCCGGGCGGGTCCTCCGGCGGATCGGGCGCCGCGCTCGCCGCGGGGATGGCGCCGCTGGCGACGGCGAGCGACATCGCCGGTTCCACGCGCATCCCCGCGGGCTTCACCGGGACGGTCGGCTACAAGGCCCCCTACGGGCGGATCCCCGGCGCCGCGCCGCTCTCTGCGGACTGGTACCGCGGGGACGGTCCGATGGCGAGGACCGTGGCGGACGCGGCCCTCCTCGCCAACGTGATGTCCGGGCCGCACGCGGCCGACCACTTCACCATTCCGGCCGGGCCGCCCATCGACCTGGAGCACGCCCCGGTCGCCGGCCTGCGGATCGCGCTCAGCACCACGCTCGGCGACTACCCGGTGGACGCGGCCGTGGAGGCCAACACGCGCGCCGTCGCGGACGCGCTGCGCTCCGCAGGCGCCGAGGTGGTGGAGATCGGCCTCCCGTGGACCACGGAGCGGATCCGCGAGACCATCTTCACGCACTTTGGGCACCTTCTGGGTCCGGCGATGTCGGCCGAAACGGACGCCAGCGGCGAGCCGACCGCTGCCTACACGGCGCGTTTCATCGCCGATGCGGCCGCGGCCGCGTCGCGCAGCACCTTGGCGGAGGGGTTGGCCATGGACGCCCGGCTGCAGGCGGAGCTGGCCGCGGCGATGAACGGGTTCGACGCGTTGCTCTGCCCCACGTCGGCGGTGGCCTCGCTGGACGCGGACGGCGACTACCTGGACGGGATCGACGCCGGCGGCCGCCATCTGGGCCACTACTGGGAGGCGCACCTGACCAGCCCGTTCAACATCGCCAACCGCTGCCCCGTCCTGGCGGTACCCAGCGGCTTGGCCCCGAACGGCGTCCCCACCGGCGCGCAGGTGGTCGGCCACCCCTTCGCCGAGAACACGGTTTTCCGCATCGGTGCGGCCATCGAGGAACTGCTGCCGTGGTCGGACCGGCGTCCGATGCTCTAGCCCGGATGTTGAAGGCCCGCAACGCGGGTCGAACCTGCCTGCGACCTGCGGATAGACTCGCTTCATGATCGTCGGCATTGGTGTGGACGTAGTCCAGGTTTCCCGTTTCAAGGCGCAGCTCGAACGCACGCCTGCCCTCCGCGAACGGTTGTTCGTCCCGGCCGAACGGGAGCTGAACACACGCTCACTGGCCGCCCGCTTCGCCGCCAAGGAAGCCGTCGCCAAGGCCCTCGGCGCCCCCGTGGGAATGAACTGGCAACACTGCCAGGTGGTGGTCGACGCGGCGGGGGACCCGCACGTGATGGTGGACGGCACGGTGGCCAAGGCCGCCACAAACAAGGGCGTGCTCTATTGGCACCTGTCCCTCAGCCACGATGGCGACCTGGCCACGGCCATGGTCGTCGCGGAGAAGTAGACATGATTCCCGTATACACCGGCACGCAGATCCGTGCCGCGGAAGAGCCGCTGATCGAACGCGGCATGGGCCCGGAACTGATGCGCCGGGCGTCTTACGGACTGGCCCAGCACACCATGGAGCTCCTCCGGCGCGAGCGGGGACGGGTCTATGGGGCGCGCGCCGCCGCACTCGTGGGCACGGGGAACAACGGGGGAGACGCGCTCTTCGCCATGGCCATCCTGTTGCGCCGGGGGGTCGCCTGCACGGCGGTGCTTCTGGGCAAGAAGGCGCACGACGCCGGACTCGCCGCTTTCGTGAAGGCCGGCGGACGGGTCGTCGACGGACGGCGTAGGGGTGGCAAGGCATCGCGCGGCGACAGCAGGCGCTGGCGTGCCGCCGCCGAGGCGCTAGACGGGGTGGACCTGGTGATCGACGCCGTGCTGGGCACCGGAGCCAAAGGCGCCGTGGAACTGCCCGAGATTCCCGAGGGTGTGCTCGTCGTGGCCTGTGACCTTCCCTCCGGAGTGGACGCGACTACCGGCGACGGACCCGACTCGGCGATCGAGGCCGACCTCACAGTGACCTTTGGTGCCCTCAAGACCGGGCTCGCAGTCGGCCGGGGGCACCTGCTAGCCGGCCGGATCGAGGTGGTCGACATCGGACTGGGACAACATTTGGGCGACCCCGACCTGTATGTCATCGAGTCTGCGGACGCCGAACGGCTCCGTCCACGCCCACGTCCGGGAGACCACAAGTACACCCGCGGCGTGCTGGGGCTCGTCGCCGGATCGGCCCAATACCCAGGCGCGGCGGTGCTGTCGGCGACGGCAGCCGTGAACGCCGGCCTGGGTATGCTCCGCACCGTGGCGCCCGACGCTGTTCGACCGTTCCTGACGCAGGCCGTGCCCGAGTCCGTGCCGGCGGACGACGCCGGCGCGCACGTCCAGGCGTGGGCCGTCGGTCCGGGCATCGGCACGGACGAGGCCCAGCTCGCTGCGATCCGATCGGCAGTAGCGTCGGGCCTTCCATGCGTAGTGGACGCCAGCGCCCTGGATGCGCTGGAACCGAAGGACGGCCACGGCAAACTGGTGCTCACACCGCACGCGGGTGAGTTGCAGCGCCTCTTGGCTCGAGTAGGAATGCAGGTCGACCGTTCTACCATTGAACGCGACCCCGTCAGGTGGGCCCGCTGGGCTGCCGTCGGCTATTCTTCGGTGGTGGTGCTCAAGGGCCCCTCGACCGTATGCGCTTCCCCCGACGGCTACACGGTGGTGTGCAATTCCGTCGGACCGGAACTCGCGACGGCCGGCTCCGGCGACGTGCTGACCGGGATCCTCGGAGCATTGCTGGCCACCGGTAGCACGGCCGGCGGCGCACGGAACGGCGCATTTATGGGGGCGGTTGCCGCCTCAATCCACGGAGCGGTGGGGCGCGGGCTTGCCGCAAACGGCCCGTTTGCTGCTGGCGAACTGGCGCGATGCCTATGATGCCGCGGTTATCGAAGTTATTAACGGAACGGGAGTGGCGCTTGGTAGGCTGGAATGGCCATTCGTTCGAACGGGCTGACTTCATGGAGTGCGGGCCGTCATTGTCCCGGGGGATAAATAGTGAGTTCAGTTCATGTCGGTGAATCCGCCGACGTAGGTGGCCATCCGGCCAGGCATCGCCGACGGGGTCGGATCAACTTCGCCTGGGACGCGCTTGTGTGGGTGGCCGTCTTTCCCGTAGCGGCGCTGATTAGGTTTGAACTCCGGTTCGAGAGTCTAGCCATCTCGTCGCTGGTCGCGCTAGGCATCGCGACGGCGATCTTGCATCTTTTGGTCGGCTGGGGAGTGGCTCTTTACGGGGGCCGTTTCGCGTACGGGACCTTTGAGGAAATACGGGTTCTCCTCTACGCGGTTGCGCTCGTTGGCGCCAGCATTTCCGCCGTGCTGTTCGCCTTTGGCGACGATTGGGCCATTCCACGCAGCACGGCCCTGATCGCCACACCGATCGCCCTCATCGGCATGTGCGGCGTGCGGTACCTCCACCGGGTGGCGGTGGAGCGCAGGCGGCGCCCCGGCGCGGACGCACGGGCGACGCTCGTCTATGGGGCCGGCTACCTCGGCGAGACGGTCATCCGCCGCATGCTCGTCGACGGAGACTCGGTCTTTCGGCCGGTCGGTCTGATCGATGACGATCCGCACAAGGCTAAGCTTCAAATCCGCGGCGTCCGCGTGCTGGGCGGATTCGATGACCTCGCCACCGCGGCAGAGCAGACGGAAGCCACTGATCTGGTGATCTGTATCGGGCATGCCGACGCCGCCCTGGTGCGCCGCATTTCCGACGCCGCCAAGGACGCTGGCCTGAACGTGATGGTGCTTCCCCTGCTCGGCGAGGTTCTGGCCGGCAAGACCAGGCTGTCCGACCTGCGGGATCTTTCTATCGAGGACCTCATTGGCCGGCACCCGGTGGATACCGAGGTCGAGTCCATCGCGGGCTACTTGGCAGGTAAAAAAGTTCTGGTAACTGGTGCAGGCGGTTCGATCGGGTCAGAACTCTGCCGACAGATCACCAAGTATGCGCCGCTGGAACTCATCATGGTGGACCGCGATGAAACGGGGCTGCAGTCGGCACAGATCGGCACGATCGGTCACGGCCTCCTCCACACCAAGGACGTGGTTCTGGCTGACATCAGGGACACCGAGGCACTCGGGAAGATCTTCGAGGAGCGCCAGCCGGACGTCGTTTTCCATGCCGCCGCACTGAAGCACCTGCCCATGCTCGAGCAGTACCCGGACGAGGCTTGGAAAACCAACGTGCTGGGCACGTTGAACGTCCTCGAAGCCGCGAGGTCCGCCGGCGTGGGGACGTTCGTCAACATCTCCACGGACAAGGCCGCAAATCCGACCAGCGTCTTGGGTCACTCGAAGCGCGTGGCGGAGAAGTTGACGGCTTGGATGGCACAGGAGACGGGGCTGCCCTACATCTCAGTCCGGTTCGGAAACGTCATCGGCAGCCGGGGTTCGATGCTTCCCACGTTCCGGACGCTCATCGAGGCCGGCGGACCATTGACCGTGACCCATCCGGACGTCACGCGCTTCTTCATGACAATCCCCGAGGCGTGCCAACTCGTGGTTCAGGCCGGTGGCATCGGCGGTGCGGGCGAAGTCCTCATACTCGACATGGGAGGGCCGGTGCGCATCCTGGATGTGGCGCAGCGCATGATCGAGATGTCGGGGAAGGAAATCGACATCGTATTCACAGGCCTGCGTGAAGGCGAGAAACTTCACGAGGAATTGATCGGTGTTGGAGAAACCGATTCGCGCCTGTTCCACCCCAAAATCTCACACGCTGAGGTAGACCCCCTATCACCGGAGCGACTGGACAAATCAGGCTGGGAAATACGTATGTCTGACGCTAGATCAGACGGATCCATCGCAGCTCGAGCCAGCGTGTATAGCGATACCGCCGACAGCGTCGAAGAGGGCAGAGATGACTGATCGAATTTTTATGTCGTCCCCGGACGTTGGTGAACTCGAAGAGAACTACATTTTGGAAGCGGTGCGCTCCGGCTGGATTGCGCCGCTGGGACCAGATGTAGACGGGTTCGAGGCGGAGCTCAAAGAGCGCATCGGCGTCGAGCACGCGGTGGCCCTGAGCTCAGGGACTGCGGCCTTGCATTTGGGCCTTCTCGGTCTAGGGGTGGGAGTTGGACACGTGGTCGTCACTTCCACGATGACTTTCGCAGCGACCGCCAATGCGATTACTTATACGGGAGCCCAGCCGTACTTTGTTGATGCGGACGAGTCCGGCAACATGGATCCACTTCTATTGCGGAAGACTCTCGCAACACTTAGGGACGCAGACGAGAAAATTGGGGCCGTAGTTCCGGTCGATCTTCTTGGAAAAACCGCAAATTATACCGAAATTGAAGCAATTGCCGAAGAATTTGGCGTCCCGCTGCTGTGCGACGCTGCGGAGTCCTTGGGTGCTGCGCATGCGGGTCGTCCCGCTGGGTCTTTCGGCCAGGCATCAATTGTGTCGTTCAACGGAAACAAGATCATGACTACGTCGGGCGGCGGGATGCTGCTAACGAACGACGCCGACCTTGCATCGCAAGCGCGCTATCTGGCGACACAAGCTCGGCAACCGGTTGCCCACTACGAACACATCGATATTGGGTACAACTACCGACTGAGTAATCTCTTGGCGGCGTTAGGACGTGCACAGTTATCACGACTCGATGAGATGATCGGCCGTCGGCGAAAGCTGCGCGATCATTACCGTGCATTTTTCGCGCCGGTTAGTGGCGTAGAAATTTTCGGAGGTCTAGACGACGTCGAAGACAACTTTTGGTTGACTTCAATTTTGATTGATGAGCAGGTGGCAGGCTGGAGTATCGCGGAATTTGGTGCGGCAATGGCTGCTTCCAACATAGAAACGCGGCCACTATGGAAGCCCATGCACTTGCAGCCGGTATTCGCCGCCGCGCCGCGGACGGTGAATGGCACATCTGAACGACTATTTGCAAGGGGGCTCACACTCCCGAGCGGCTCTGTGTTGTCCGAAGAGCAAGTTGTTCGGATTACCGCCTCGATGTCGACTTTCTTAGAGTCGCGATGACGCGTCGAGAGGGGAAGAACGCCTACATCGTCTTGAAGCGGATTTTGGATGTTATATGCGCAGGAATGACACTCCTGGTTGCCTCTCCGGTCCTTGGAGCCATAGCCGTCGCCGTGGCCGTGAAGCACGGGAAACCCGTGATTTTCTCTCAGGATCGTCCTGGGAAAGACGGGGAGATCTTCAGGCTGTATAAATTTCGGTCAATGAGACCGGTTGATGCTGGCCGGAATTGGGTGACCGACGCGGAGCGACTTACGGAATTTGGCATATGGCTCAGGGCGACTAGTTTGGACGAACTTCCGTCATTTTATAATGTATTGCGCGGAGATATGAGTCTGGTAGGCCCACGACCGCTACTTGTCCAATATTTGGGCCGATATTCCACGCATCAGGCACGACGGCATCAGGTGCGACCTGGCATCACTGGTCTAGCCCAAATAAGCGGCCGTAACAATCTCGAATGGAACGCGAAGTTCGACTTGGATGTCCAATATGTAGATGGCATTTCGTTTGGAACAGATTTAAGTATTCTTTGGAGAACGCTTGCGGCCGTAGTCCGACGAGATGGGATTTCTGCCAGCACACACGTGACCATGCCAGAATTCCGCGGAAAGCAAACGCCGGAAGAGAGCATCGATGAGTGAACCTCTCGTGATCGTCGGTGTTGGAGGCTTCGGACGCGAAGCTCTGGACGTTGTGCGTTCAATTAATCGAAACGGAGCGAGTCCAGCTTTCAACTTTCTCGGCTTCGTTGACGACAGGCCGTCTGATGCGAATCTGAACCGAGTTCGGCAGATGGGCGAAACATACTTGGGAACCCAATCTGACTGGTTCGCCGGTGGACGCGCAGCCAAGTACGTCATAGGTATAGGGCACCCGGCGACTCGATGCACGGTAGACAAGGCCTTCAATAAACGATCTCTGGAACCTGCTACGTTGATTCATCCTTCTGCAGTAGTGGGGTCGAACAGTGAGATCGGGCTGGGATCGGTTATTTGCGCTGGTGTCCAAATATCGACTAATGCGATCTTAGGTCGGCACGTTCATGTAAACCCAAATGCCACGATTGGGCACGATGTCGTGATTGACGATTTCGTGTCTATCAACCCTGCATCGACAATTTCAGGAAACGTTTGTATCCGGCAGCTTTCACTGATCGGTGCCAACGCCGTAATACTCCAGGGCTTGGAAGTTGGGCCATCGTCCACCGTCGGGGCAGGCGCATGCGTTACCAAGATAGTGGACTCGGACACAGTGGTTAAAGGAATACCGGCACGATAGGTGCAATCTCGGCATTCAAAAGTGTCATCACGAAAAACCACGAAAGGGAACTAGCCCGCATGAAAATTCTAATTACCGGCGGAGCCGGCTTCATTGGTTCCAACTTCATACGATTCACCTTGGAACGTGATCCGAACCATGAGATTCGTGTTCTGGACGACCTCAGCACGGGACGAGGAGCCAACATCGCGAACTTCCCGGTCAAGTTCATCAAGGGGAGTTTGGCTGACTCCGAATTGGTTATGGCGGCAGCAGATGGCGTTGACGCCATAGTTCACTTGGGAGCGCTGGGAAGCGTTCCGCGGTCAGTCGCTGATCCGGTGTCAAGCCACGTGGCAAACTTGACTGGCACACTAAACGTCCTTGAAGCCGCTCGTCGGGCAGGGGCCTACGTTGTGTTCGCTTCCTCCAGCTCCGTTTACGGCGCGAACAGGAGCTTGCCTAAATCTGAGTTCGACTGGACCCGCCCTATGAGTCCATATGCTGTTACCAAGTTGGGGGCCGAAGGCTACGTCATCGCGTATCAATTCGCGTACGGGCTTAAGTCCCTAGCATTTCGGTTTTTCAATGTGTACGGCCCTAATCAGCCAGCAGATCATGACTATGCTGCCGTGATTCCGCGTTTCATGGCTGCGGCTTTAGCTGGTGAACCGTTGTTAGTTCATGGTGACGGTAGGCAATCTCGAGACTTTACTTATGTCGATTCTGTATGCGGAGCCCTTTATTCGGCGATTACTCGACAAGTCTCTTCAACCGATCCTGTAAATCTGGCCTTCGGCACTAACACGACGCTCCTAGAGCTTAAGGCCGCCATCCAGAGCGAGTTGGGACATGAAGTCATGATTGAACATACCAATGAGCGACTGGGTGACGTACGGGCATCTCAGTCGGACGGCCTCCGGATGCGAGAGCTATTTCCGGAAATTCAGCCTGTACCGCTATCCGTTGGCTTAGGACAAACGCTCACTTGGTTCCGGAGTATCAGTGCTTCGGCGTAGTTCCCAAACTCCAACCTTGCTTCTGGGCGTTACAACGCCGACGTCTTTTCTCCTGTTGGACGGTCTTCCCCAGTATCTTGCCGCTCAGGGATGGCAGGTGCATCTGGTTTCTTCTCATGGACAGGCGCCAGTTGAGATGACCGGCGTGCCTGGGGTAGAAAGACACGAGATTCCGATGAGAAGAGAGCCGGCCCCAGCATGGGATGTCCTAGCCTTGCTCCGCTGGGTGGTACTTGTGGCGCAGATTCGACCGAGTGTCTTGAGTTCTGGTACGCCAAAGGCCGGATTGTTGGGCCTTCTAGCTGGGTGGTTCTTGCGCGTGCCGCGTCGCATTTACCATCTTCGGGGGTTGCGTCTTGAAACCGAGACGGGTCTCCGTTTGCAGCTATTCAAGCAACTCGAAAAGCTTACTTGTTTCTGCGCTACTGATGTTCTAGCAGTCAGTCCAAGCCTCAGGGACAGAGTTATTAGTCTCGGGTTAGCACCCAGCGTTAAGGTCTCCGTTCTTGGGGACGGTAGTTCCAATGGCGTGGATACTTTACGATTCAGGCCAAATTCAATGTCAGACGGGCAGAAGATTGCGCTGGCTGCTGGCCTCGGACTTGCGCCAAACACCCCCACGATCGGGTATGTCGGGCGACTCAACGCTGATAAGGGCTTGAATGTTTTGGCCGAGTCAAGCGCGATTTTGCATCGAAGGGGATTTGACCATCAGCTTTTGATCGTTGGGGAGGTCGATGGTGGATTCAGCGATCCATGGGCTGCAACGGACCAGTTGAAAAAAGTTTCTCCAGTTGTAACCGGATTTGTGGGCGACACCGCTCCGTATTACCAACTAATGGATGTCTTCTGTCTTCCGACTTTCCGCGAGGGTTTTCCGAATGTCGTTTTGGAAGCGGGAGCTTCGGGATGTCCAACTGTTACGACTACGGCGACGGGTGCCAAGGACTCCGTCGTTGACGGCGTGACAGGCCGATTGGTGGCTGCGGGCGACGCAGCAGGCCTTGCAGATGCGCTCATGGAAACTCTTCGCGGCACGGGTTCTCTAATGGGATTGCGGGCTCGAGAGCATGTGGTGGCCCGATATGACCGACAGAGAATTTGGAACCTTACTTCGGCGTTCTACAAACGGAATAATTGAGCGCTGCTCGCGTCATCGCCAGTGGTCCTCGGCCGAGGCGACCGCTGTCGAGTACCGAAGAGCATTCGGTCCGCTATCTCAAGGTCCCAGAAATAACAAAAATCGTGCAGTAATTTCTAGAAGAAAACTGGAGGCACTTAAGCCATGTCCATGCCCCGTAAAACCGTCATTGTTGGACAAGGGTACGTTGGCCTTCCGGTGGCAATGCGCGCTGTCGAAGTCGGGCATAACGTAGTGGGAATCGATCTGGATGAGCGGCGAGTCGAGAGCCTGCGCTCCGGCATTTCTTTTGTCGATGATATTTCCAATGACAAATTGAAAAGTGCCATTTCCTCGGGTCGCTATGAAGTGACATCCGACTATGATGCCGCAGCATCATTCGGGTTTGCTGTCATTACGGTTCCAACGCCGTTGAGAGAAAGTATTCCCGACCTTTCGTTCATAGAGAGCGCTGCCCGTACGCTCGGTGAGCGACTGACTCAGGGAGCCACTGTCGTGCTCGAATCGACAACGTATCCGGGAACGACTCAAGAACTACTCGTTCCAATTTTAGAGAACGCTTCCGGCTTAGTTGCTGGGCGCGACTTCCATGTCGGATACAGCCCGGAAAGGATTGATCCAGGAAACAAGACTTGGGGTTTTGTGGAGACTCCGAAAGTGGTTTCAGGCATTGATCAGAACTCGCTTCGCGTGATTTCAACTTTCTACGCAGAGCTCGTAAACGAAGTCGTTCCGGTGAGCTCTCCGAAGGAAGCGGAATTGACGAAGCTGCTCGAAAACACATTCCGGCATGTCAATATCGCCTTGGTTAACGAATTGGCCCTATTCGCCAATCAACTAGGCGTTAACGTCTGGGAAGCAATTGATGCGGCTGCTACCAAGCCGTTCGGATTTATGAAATTCACACCCGGCCCTGGAGTGGGCGGACATTGTCTTCCTGTCGATCCGTCGTATCTTTCGTGGCAGGTACGTCGAAAACTGGGCCAGAATTTTCGTTTTGTCGAGTTGGCGAATGATATTAATGATCACATGCCGGACTATGTCGTCCAGCGACTTTCGAACCTGCTGAACAAGCGAAGGAAACCCCTGAATGGTTCAAACGTGTTGCTCATCGGGCTTGCATACAAAAAGAATACTGGCGACATACGGGAGTCGCCATCACTCCGTCTCATCGACCTGCTCAGGGATGCCGGCGCCAGATTGAGCGCTGTTGACAATCATGTTGAAGGCCACCGGTGGCCTTCGGGCGTGACTCGGATCAGTAGTGATGTAAACAGCGAGGCTTTTGACGTGGCCATTTTGCTGACGGACCACGATGACTTCGATCTAGAAAAGTTCTCTGGATCTACCGTGCCATTGCTGGATACACGCAATCGTCTACAGGGCGAGAATATCGAGCGGTTGTAATCTAATCTTCGTCGTTTTAGAGATACGTGTGAGCGGCAAGGACAATACCGACTCCACCTAAGAAGGGACACCACACACTTTGGTAGGAGAGGCGAGATCCGTCCGGTCGGTGGTATTCGCATTGTATTGGGATGCGGGGGAGCACTGTTCTATTCGCCGGGTAGCGTCAAAATGAGACGAATTACGGACAATATGGGACCACGGATTTCGACCGTTGCGGGCCTCCTGAGCAACATGTTGTTGCACAGCGGGATTCCACTCATAGCTATGCTCTTGCTCGCGCCTGGTGCCTTCGGTGCATTCTCCGTTTTGCTGTTGATGTTCGGCATTGGAAGTGCATTGACACTCTCCGTAGTGTCTGAGCCTTGGGCGCGCGGCGACGCCAGTGAGCGTGAGAAGCGCGAAGTGTCGAGGGCATATTACTCGCTACTTTGGCTTACGGCACTGACAGCAGCAGTCGTGGGCGCCCTATCGACTGTCATCACACCTGGGATGAGCGACCTTGGTGGATGGGCAGCACTTGGCTGTGGAGCCGCTACCTATCGGGTAGGTGCCAGGTACAAACTCGTGATGGAGCGTCACACTGCCAGAGCCCTCGTAGGGGATGTCACGGGAGTCGGCGCAGCAGCGATGGGACTCGTTCTCATGCTCTCCGACGGTGGTCAAGTTGCACTGAGCGACGTTGTCGTTGTTTGGGCTCTCGCGATGCTTGCGTCAACACTTTTGGATGCACGAATCCCGCGACTAACGACTGGATCCATAAGGCTATGGAGAGTCTCTTTTGGGAAGGATGTGCGAATACTGGTGATCGACTCCGCAATTACGGACCTCGGCGGGGTCGGAGCGCAACTGCTGCTCGCGCCCATACTTGGCATATCGGGATTCGGCATTTATCGAGCTATGTCTAACGCAGCGGCCCCGATTCGTCTGCTGATCGCGCCGCTGCGCCCACTTTTCGCGCGACGGGCAGCGGTAGATAGTTTAGTGGGCGTTTATGTTGGACTTGTTGTTGCGGTTTGCGTGGCGGTCGCCAGCCTGGTTTGGCTACTTCTAGGTATCGTCGCAAGTGAAGATTTGCGCGTTGGAACGCTCTCTGAGTTAGCGCAGTTCGCGCCGATCGTCGGCCTATTTGTGGGCGGTACATTGCTATTGCATGTTTATTCGGCGATCGGCCGAATCTCCCTTGAGGGGCATAGGATCCTCCGTGCTCGCGTGCTACAGACCGTCTCTATGGGCTTGTTACCTGTCCTCGCAGCGTTGAGCTTCGGTCTGTTTGCCGCGCTTTTGGCGGGTGCGGTTGCTATATGTGTTGCTGCCGTCATCTGGACGTTTGCTGTTCGAATGCGATGAAGACAACTACATGTGGGTGTGACGAAATTGATTGGAAGCGAGTTTTGAAATGATCCACTCAGAGAGACGTATGTGATGCATAGTGTCTAGCGATGTTCTAATGACACAAGGACTTTGGACGTTTCAGGGCGTTTGCACGGCACTTATCCTTATATTCCTTCAGATTCTGACGTGGTATTTTGCGTCAAATAAATTTGGGTCGAAGGTAGGCATTCCCATTGTCGTAGCGCTCATATCATCATGGGTTTGGATATTGGTAAAGGTCGCTAATGGGTTCCAGCTCGATGATGACGAACTCGTGTGGCACCTCCGCGGCGTTGAGGCTTTGTCATACCTCAATGGATCGTTGACGACTACGCTCGGCGATTTTGGCGGTAAGGACGGATATGTCTGGCTTCTTGGATGCCTCTACTACGTCGCAGGACCGACACCGCTGGTGCCAATACTTCTCAACGTATG
The DNA here is from genome assembly GCF_051262515.1 of Arthrobacter arnarulunnguaqae. Taxonomy (NCBI): domain Bacteria; kingdom Bacillati; phylum Actinomycetota; class Actinomycetes; order Micrococcales; family Micrococcaceae; genus Arthrobacter; species Arthrobacter arnarulunnguaqae. Next base: position 53,154 of record NZ_JBIMER010000002.1, read on the forward strand.
GCTGTTCGCGTGGCTGCAAGTTCTTATTATGAAGCTATCGAAGCCAATGATTCCTGCAGTCGCTGTGGGAACCCACGCTCGCAGGGCGACCATAATGACGCTTGCCTTTATCTCTGCTTCACCGGTGGTTGTTTTCTGGGTTCCGACTGTGCTGCGCGAAGTTATTTGTTGGTTCCTGATTCTCGCTGCCGTCCACGGGGCGATGCGCGCCTGCCTCGAACACCGCCTACGACATCTGTGGATGACAGGACTGTCCGTAGCGTTGCTCTATTGGTTCAGGGACACAGTCGGGACTGGGGTAGGACTGGCACTTGTAGCAGGGGTACTTTTTGCTTGGCCGCGCTCGTCTTGGAGAAGGGCGTTCAGGTTTGTGTTTACTCTGGTGGCCGTAGGCGGCCTGATGCCCGTCTGGGCGTATATGAACGAGCGATTCGCCATCTCTGGGGACGAGATAACTGGTCAAAACGAGAGCCTGGCACGTGACGCGTCAACGGCTATAGCCTTGAATTCGACGAGTGGGACAAGTTTATATCTGGAACTACTTGCTAGGGCGATCGGTGGTCCGTTCCCGTGGGAATGGAATGCCAGCGGGGGCATGATTTTGTCCGTTCTTGGACTTGTAGTCTGGCTGGTAGTCCTAGTTCTGACGTTGCGATATCGTATTCCGCGATCGCGTGGGTCGCGCCGTAACGACGCGGTGCAGGTGGTGGCGATTCTTGGATTTGTTGCTTTGGTGCTTGTCATGATGGTCGCCATGACAGCGGGCAACTACGGCATTGTGACTCGCTTTAGGATGATGCCTACTATGGTTCTAGCGCCGCTGGCGATCGCAGGTTTGGCCTCATTGCTAACGGCGCGGAGTAATCGCAAGGGATCAGGCATCAAAGCCCCTAGGAGCAGTCATCAGATCCGAGACACCTAATAGCCGTGGACGTGACACCTTCAGAAAGGCAGAAAAACTAATCGGATTCGCAGAACGGTGCGTGGCGCATCTGCCTCAGCCGCTCGTGCGTCGCCTTCCCCATGTGGTGCGCTATTCGAACGGCCGACTCTCTCGCGTTGTGCGTTATTTGGGTCTACGACAGTGCGCAGTTTCTTGCGGACGCATAGTTGATATAAAAGGCGGCGTCCACCTTCATGGTGTAGAAAATATGAAGGTTGGGCACCGGGTGAGCATCCATCCGATGTGCTATATTGACGCGACTGGCGGCCTCGAGATAGGCAACGACGTTTCAATCGCGCATTCGACTTCGATCCTAACGACTAATCACAATTGGTCCTCAGTCGGCATACCGATTCGGGATCAGGCGGTGAGTTTAGCGCCAGTGTCCGTAGGCAACGATGTCTGGATAGGGGCTGGGGTGAGAATCTTAGCAGGCGTCTCAATCGGAACTGGTGCCATAATCGCTGCGGGCGCCGTGGTAACTAAAGATGTGGCACCGGGAACAATAGTTGCTGGTGTGCCTGCCTCGGTCGTAAAGGCGCGCTATTAGTTGCCAGTATTTGCAATTGGCTTACTTCAGTGGCTCATGGGGAGTCTGATGTGGCACGAAACTCTTGGTTGTTATTATGCGCCAGCCCACGGAGCACGGCTCGGCGAGTAAAGCGGACTGATGAGTATTAAGCCCCTAGTGAACTCGAAATCAGTTCTTCATGCTGGTGTTGTCTGAGCCCTGCTAAGCACAGGCAGACTTTGTGACAGGGTTCGGAGCCAGCGAATTGGACCGCATCCTAGCTACAGGAGAAACCAGCACTTACGAACCACCAAGGTTGACTATCCCGAAGAACAATGTCGAGTCGTTGGCCGAGGCTGCAGTTTTATGATGCGACCAATCCTTGCTGTGGATCGATCAATCTATAGCGGAGATCGGAGTTACAAATGGAGCCGCAAGACAAGCGCACAGTGCGGGCCACAATCCTGACCTTGGTCGTGCTCGTGCTCGTTGCGGGGATGATCGCGGGCACCTATGTGTTTTCACTCACCAGAAACTTCGACGCGAAGTCGGAGAAAATCACCGAGGCATTCCCCGCCGAGTCTGCGCGCCCCGAGGTGAAGAACAAGGCGGAGGACGCGGTCAACATCCTCCTGCTCGGCAGCGATTCGGGCGAGGGCTCCGGGGAGACTGAGAACCTGGCCGGCGTCCCCAACGCGGGGCGCTCGGACACCATGATGCTCGTTCACATCCCCGGTGACCGCGAGGGCGTCTACATTACGTCCATGATGCGGGATACCTGGGTGGACATCCCCGGCCGAGGGGAGCGCAAGCTCAACGCGGCCTATTCGTTCGGCGGGGTCCCGCTCACGGTGCAGACCATCGAAACGATGCTGGACACGCGCATCGACCATGTCGCGTCCGTGGACATGGAGGGCTTCAAGGGTCTGACGAACACGCTTGGCGGCGTCGACATCGACGTCCCCATCGCCTTCGAGCATAAGGGGATCAGTTTCACGGCCGGTCCGATGCACATGGACGGGGAAACGGCCCTGACATTCGTCCGCGAACGCTATGCCTTCGAGGACGGCGACTACCAGCGCGTTAAGAACCAGCAGCTGTTCCTCGACGCGGTCATGGGCAAGCTCCTGGCGCGGGACACCCTCACCAACCCCGGACGCGTCGCCTCCGTGGTCGACGAGCTCTCGCCCTACGTCGGCGTCGACGATTCCTTGAACGCCGTCACCCTGGGCCGGCTCGGGGTCGGCATGTCCAGCCTGCGCCAGGACGACGTGCACTTCTTCGCCCTCCCCACCGAGGGGGTCGGCCGCTCCGCCGACGGGCAGTCGATCGTCCTGCCGGACATCGCCGCGATCAACGACCTCGGGGAGGCGCTCTCTACGGACGAGGTCGCCGGATATGTGGAGTCCAACGGGCCGTAGCCGAGCGCGGGCGGGTAATGTTCACTTAGTGATGAGCACCACGGGGGGAACGGGGGCGGTCTGGCCGCACCTCGGCTTCGCCGTGGCGCTCGCGGCCAGCGTCCTGCTGGGGCGCTCCACCACGCTGGAGGGCACCGGGTTCGCCCTCATCTGGCCCGCAGCCGGGATCGGCGCCCTCTGGTACCTCTGGGCGGCCCGTGGCCGGGCCGGCCGCTACTGGGCCCTCGCCGGCATCGCCGCCGTCTCCGGGAGCCTCAACTACCTGACCGGCCTGCCGCCGCAGCGGGCCGCGCTGTTCGGCCTGGCGCTCGCCGTGCAGGCCGCCGTCGTCCACCTGCTCATGACGCGGGTCCAGGCCGGCCGGGACACCGGCGTCCGCTCGTTCTTCGTCACCCTGTCCGCCTCCGTGGCCGCGGCCGCCGTCGGCGCCGGGATGGTGACGGCCGCCCTCGTGCTGGTCGGCGGGGCCGACCCGCTGGTCGCGTTCTCCGCATGGCTGATCCGCAACGGCATCGGGATGTCCATGCTGGTCAGCTTCGGCCTGCTGCTGGCCCCGGGGAGCTTCCTGCCCGCGACCGAGGGCACGCCCGGGGACGCGCGGCGCGACTTCCTGCAATGGCACGCGCCGGTCCGCTCCCGGTCCTCGCGCGTCCTGGAGGCACTGGCGCTGACCCTTTCCACCGCCGTGGCCTGCCTGGTGGGGTACGTGCTCAACGCTGGGCTCCCGCTGTTCTTCATCACCCTCCCGTTCGGCTTCTGGGCCGCCATGCGCTTCCGGAGCCCGTGGGCGTACGCGCACGCCTTCACGGTCGGCGGCCTGCTCCTGACCGTCACCCTCTTCGGCGGGGGGCCGTTCAGCGGCCTGGCGCCCGCCACCGCCGCCTACGTGGCGCAGCTCTACGCCTTCGCCTCCTTCGTGGTCACCGCGCTGCTGGCGCTCCACCGCGACGAGACCACGCGCCTGCTCGCCGAACTCCAGCGCGCGGGGGAGGAGGCGCAGCAGTCCGCGCAGCTGCGCGACGTGGTCCTCTCAGGGATGAGCGAGGGGATCCTCGTGGCGGACGAATCCGGCGAATACATGCTGCAGAACGACGTGGCCCGGAAGATGCTGGCGGCCCTCGACACCGACCCGGACGACGGATCCGGGTACGCGCAGGTCTACGCCGCCACCGGGGAGCGGCTGACCCGCGAGCAGTTTCCCATGGCGCGCGCCCTGCGCGGGGAGACCGTGCTGGGCTACGAGGTCTCCCTGCACCTGGGGGGACGGGACCTGCGCCGCCTGCGCGTGGATGCGTTCCCCCTGGAGCTGCCCCGCGGGGACCGCCCCGGCGCGGTGGCCGTGGTCCGCGACGTCACCGACGACAACCGGCAGCGCGAACAGCTGAACCGCTTCGCGTCCGTGGTGGCCCACGACCTCAAGACGCCGCTGACCGTCTTCGATGGCTGGCTGGAGCTCCTGGAGGAGGAGGGCGGCAATGAGTCCGCGCGCACGCGGGCCGTGGCCAGCATGCAGAGCGCCAGCACCAAGATGAACCGGCTGATCAAGGACCTGCTCGCCTACAGTTCCGCCAAGGACGGCCAGCAGGACCCCACGGTGATCGACGTCGGGGCGCTGGCCTACGCGGTCGGGGAACCGCTCGTGGCGCTCGCCGAGCGGCGCGGCTCGGGAACCGTGGAGCTGGACATCACCGCGGAGGACCTGGTGTACGCGGACCGGAAGCGGCTGGAGCAGGTGCTCGCGAACCTGCTGGGCAACGCCGTGAAGTACGCCGACGCCGGGCGACCGCTGCGCATCACCGTGTCCTCGCGCCCGGACGACGACGGCGCGTGGGTGGTCGTCGAGGTCGCCGACAACGGCATCGGCATCCCGGAGGCCGAGCTGGGGGACATCTTCACCGAGTTCCGCCGCGCGTCCAACGGCTGGTCCCGCGCCGAGGGCAACGGACTGGGCCTGGCGATCTGCCGGCGGATCGTGGAGGCGCACGGCGGCACGATCTCCGCCCGCCGGGGCGACGGGCACGGGACGGTGTTCGCGTTCACGCTGCCCGCGGAGCCCGACGGCGACGACGCCGCCTGAGGCGCGCTACGCCGTCGGGCGCTGGTGTCCCTTGAGCGCGGGCTCGAGGTCGGTCGCCGGCACGGGGCGGCAGTAGTAGTACCCCTGGGCGCTCGCGAAGCCCATGCGCAGCAGCGCCTCGTGCTGCTCGGCGGTCTCGACGCCCTCCACGATGCACTCCAGCCCGCACGCGGTGATGAGCCCGGACACCGCGTTCACCAGGGCCACCTGACGGGCGTCCGCCGGGATGCCCTCGATGATCGAGCGGTCCAGCTTCACGCCGTCGACCGGGAGCTTGTTCAGGTAGCTGATGGAGGAGTACCCGGTGCCGAAGTCGTCGATGTTGGTGTGCACGCCCATGCGGGAGAGCGCCAGCAGGGAGTAGCGGTCCAGCGAGTCGCCGGAGAGCATGTTGTGTTCGGTGATCTCGATGCCCAGGCACGTGGCGGGCATCCGGTGGCGGCGCAGGGCGGCCCGGATCAGGTCCGGGAAGTCCAGCATGTGCAGCTCGGCCGGGGTGACGTTGATGTGGACCGTGAACGACTCGTCGACGAGCCCGCGCTCGCGCCACGCGGAGAGGTCCCCCAGAGCGGCCTCGAGGATCTGCGTGGTCAGGCGCGGCAGCAGGCGGCCCTCCTCCGCCAACTCCAGGAACTGGCCGGGCATGACCACCCCGCGCTCGGGGTGCCGCCAGCGGACCAGCGCCTCGGCGCCGATCCACGCGCCCGTGGGGATGTCCACGATCGGCTGGTACACCGGGTAGATCTGCTCGGTGCCCAGCGCGCCGCGGAGGTCCGTGAGCAGGACCGCGCGCTGCTGGCGCTCGTAGAGCATGAACGGCTCGAACTCCCGGACCTTGTCCCGGGTGAGCTGCTTGGCCACGTACATGGCCGTGTCCGCCTCCTGCAGCAGCATGTCGGCGTCGTGTGCCGTGGTGGCCTCCGCGATGCCCATGCTGGCGCCGGGGGAGACGGGGACGCCGGAGATGGTGGTCTCCGCGTTGATCAGCGCGATGAGCCGGCGGCCCAGCTCCAGCGGGCGCGGGGCCCCTTGGGGGAGGAGGACGGCGAACTCGTCGCCGCCGAGCCGGGCGATCAGGTCGCCGTCGCGCATGCCGGAGCGGAGGCGGTCCGCGACGAGGCAGAGCACGTCGTCTCCCGTGGAGTGCCCGTGGGTGTCGTTGATGTCCTTGAACGCGTCAAGGTCCAGCAGCATCAGGACCGGGGCGGGCTCGCCGCGGCGGTGCCGGTCCATGGCGTGCTCCAGCTGGCGCAGCAGCGCGGAGCGGTTGGCGAGGCCGGTGAGGGGATCGGAGAACGCGAGGACCTGCATCTTGTCCCGCGCCTCCTCCAGCAGCGTGGTGCGCTCGGCGACGCGCTGGTCCAGGTCCCGGTAGATGCGCGCGATCTCCGCGGCCATGGAGTTGATGCCCACGATGATGGCGTCGATCTCGTCCCGCCGGCCGCTGGGCTCCATGCCCGTCTCGAACTTGCCGTCGGCGATGCCGAGGATGGCCGCGACGATCCGTTCGATCCGGGAGTCGGCCTCCGGGGGCAGGGAAATGTCAGCCATGACCGCCGAGGTACTCGAACGCGGCCGCGCGCTCCTCGACGTACCGCATCTCGGCGGTGGCGCTCTCCGACGTCGCCGTCATGAAGAAACGCGCCAGCACGCGGTCCGCCGGGCCGAAGCCGAGGATCGCCACGCGGCCGAGGGAATCGAAGGTCCGGAAGGCCTCGGCGGCGAGCGGATCGACGCGCGTCAGCGAGGAGATGTCCACCAGGACGTGAACGGGCGCGTGCTCGAACAGGGTCGCCGCGCCGTGGGCCACCTGCTGGAGCAGGGCGGAGTTCAGGGCGCAGCCGGGCACGAAGGCCACCTCGAGGACGTTCTGCGGGTGTTTCCACAGGGTTGCGCATTTCGAGGCCCAGTCCGCGGCACCGCGCGGCGGTGCGGGGACCGCGTTGTGTGGATTGACGGTTTCGTTGTTCGTCACGGTTTCGCTCCCGCGGCCATCTGCTGGCGGGGCCAGTTCAGCAATGCCCATCGAAGTGCCTCCCAGCACGTTTCGTGCCGCCGGCCTGAGCGCCTGCCGACCCCTGGTGATCCATGGAATTCCCCCCGGAAAAGACGACCTCAACGCCTGTGTGGGCAATGAGCCTTAAGTGATTCGAGTCTAGACCAGAATCGTGAAACGCATGTGTTTGGGGTCACTGGAATTCAGGGTTCGGGCAGATCGCCGGGCACGTCGCCGGGCACGGCGTGTTCCATGCCGGCGGCCTCGACGACCGCGGAGGTGTTCCGGATGAAGACCACCAGCCAGGCGAAGACGATGCCGGCCGCGCCGAGCTCGAGCGCGGTGAGGTTGTAGTAGCGCAGCGGGTGCCAGAGCACGGCGGCGCCGGCGAGGGCGGCCACGGCGATGACGCTCAGCAGGTAGAACGCGCCCGGGAAGCCGGGGAGCCAGAGCGGAACCCCGAGCAGGAGGACCACCAGGATGAGCGCCAGCACGCGGACGAAGCCGGTGTGGATCGGCTCGAACGTGTTGACGGGAAAGAGCCCGATCCCGGCCATGCAGGCGCCGCTGGCGACGAGGCAGGCGCGGACCACGTTGGGCCGGGGGCGCAGGAACCGGCGCCGCGGGCGGCCGTTGCGTTCGTCGCGGACGTCCAGCAGCTCGGTCCACCGGCGCAGGTCGCGGGTGATGAAGGAGGACAGCGTCGTGAGGATGACGCCGGAGGTGGTGATGGTGGTGTTGAAGGTCCAGAAGGAGGTCACGCCCGCCTGGCCGGTGCCGAGCTCGCTGAACATGCTGTGCCACCAGAGCGGGTTCTCGGCGAGGAGCATGCTGATCAGCATGCCGGAGGCCATGAACACGGCGAGGAGGACCGACAGGGTGGCCGCGGTGATCCGCGCGCCCGAGGTGTAGGCGAAGTAGCCGGCCACCCCGGCGGAAACGGCCAGCATCGTGGAGCCCGCGACCGTGTCCACCGTGAGGCCGAAGAACGCCTGCTGGAAAAGCCGGAACAGCACAAGCGAGGTCATCACGGCGATCGAGGCGTGGACCACCAGGAGGGCCGCGACGTCCAGCATCTGCCGCGCCACGGGCCGGGCGCCCAGCCACAGGTGCACGGTGCGGACGTTCTGGACGTATCCGGCGACGAAGGAGAGTCCCGCCGCGGCGCCGCAGACCACGGACGCGTGGATGGCGACGGATCCGTCGCCGGCCAGCGGCGGCCGGTAGCCGTTGAAGGCGATCAGTCCCACGACCATGGCGGCCGAGCCCGTCAGGACGGCGGCCCATATGGAGCGCGATTCTATTTCGACGGCGTGGGACTGCGTCTCCGGCCGGTGCTCCGGGGGTCGCTGCACAATGCCTTCCTGTTCCGCGTTGACGTGGGGAGCCGGGCGGCGGCCCCGCCACGATTGTGCCACGGGGCCCCGGGGTGGTCGGTCAGCCTTTACGCGTCGGTGCAGAGGGAGCGGGCCCGTGCGATGCTTTCCAACGCGTTGGCCCGGTCGTGTTCGATGAGCGATGCCGCGTCGACGGAGCCCTCGAGGTTGCGGAGGAACTCCAGGAGCGTGGCGCCGTGCCGGTGGGCGGCGTCGTTGGCTGCGATGCCGCCCACCGCGGCGGCCAGTGCGCGGACGATCTCGGGGTCCTGTTGGCCGTAGGTGCGCACCGGGGTGAAGGTCTTGTCCAGGAGCTCGGCGAAGTCCGGGAGCGGCAGCGTGGCGCCGGTGCCGGACTCGGCGTCGATCCGGGAGACGGGGCCGCAGTCGCGGCGCAGCGCCCTGACCAGGACGGCCGAGGCGTGGCGGATGGCGTGGATCGCCGTGGTGGGATCGTTGGTGCCGGGGGACAGCGCCCGGGCGGCGACGTCCGCCAGCTGGGTGAGCGCGAGGGAGGTGTCCATCAGCTGGGTGCGTTCCGGGCCGAGCTGGACCGAGTCGTTGACCCGTGATGCGAGCCGGGCCGTCTCCTCCTCGGGCAGGTCGGGCCCGTCGGCGACCGCGAGGGTGGTTCCCTCCAGCACGTATTCCCCGGGCTGGGCCACGAAGTGGATGGTGCGGCCTAGTTCGGTTCCCACCGCCGCGACCTCGGCCAACTCGACCGAGGTGAGGAAGCCGCTGCCGTGCGAGCGGATGAGGACCTTGGGTTGGTCCGGCAGCTTCCGCGTGGCGCCGGAGCCGGCCGGCGGGTAGTGCCGTTCGATGGCGGCGATGCCGTTTTTCCGGAGCTGGTCGAGGATGTTTTCGGCGCGGATCTCGCGGGCGAGGTGGGCCAGGAACAGCACCAGGGCGGCGATGCTGCCGAGCCCCAGGACGAAGGCGAAGGTCACGGCGAGGTGTGGGACGAATTCGTCGCCCGTGTCCGGGGACCGCACGGTGCGCAGGACCACGATGGCGTATGTGAACGTGCCGAGGAAAGCGGCCAGCGTCCAGTGGACCACGCGGTCCGAGGAGAACGTCCGGAGCATGCGGGGCGTGTACTGGCTGCTGGCCAGCTGGAGCGTGACCACCGTCAGGGAGAAGGTCAGCGACGTGACGGTCATGATGCTGGTGGCGATCGTGGTCAGGAGGCTACGCGCGGCGTCGGCGCCTCCGCCGACGGTGAGCGTCGCCCATGGTTCCGCGGGGTCGCCCAGCATGCCGTCGAGCCACGGCAGGAGGACGCCCGCAACGATCCCGACGGCCACGGCAAGCAGGGGGAGTGGCCACAGTTCGTGCCGCAGGGCGTCGCGGATCCGCAGCCAGGAGCCCCTCACCGGTCTGCCCGGCCCGGCCGTGGTGCATGCATCTGGATCTCGCTTTCCTCAGGCGGCGGGTTCGTCCAAACTATCCGGTGAGCCGCTGGATACGGTTCGCCGTGGCACGTTTCGCCGGGGCGTCGTCGGGCCTTACGGTGTCGAGGACCTCGGCCCACAGGTGGTAAGCGGGAACCAAGTGCGCGGCGTTCGGGTCCGCCAACCCCGACAGCGCGTCCGCTAGGATCCGGTCCGCCTCCTCGGGGCGCTCCCGGGCGACGTTCCAGCGGGCATTCGTGACCGCCAGCCCCACGCGGTCCACTTCCGTCGCATCCATGACCTCGTGGGCCAGGCTGGCCCTCTCGATGCAGTCGCGCGTCTGTTCGATGGCGATTCCGGCGCGGAGCTGGAGGTCGGCGGACGCCTTGTTGAATCTCGCCCACAGGGGAATGTCGTTGGCAGGGGACAAGAGTTCCGCGGCCTGCGCGTGGTAGCTGAGCCCGTCCTGGACGCTTCCCACCATGAAGGCCACGTTGCCCAGGGTCCAGAAGCCCTTGCCGGCGGACTGGTTGTCCATGGATTCCAGAAGGCAGGCCAAGTCCATGTGGTGCCGCCAGGCCTCGTGTGCCCGGTCCGCCTCCACGAGCCCGGCGATGAGGGTCTGGAGCACCTCGGCGCGGAGCGCGTCGTGGCCCGGCAGCGCGCCGGTCAGCGCCAGCGCCTCGTCGGCCGTGGCGATGGCCGCCGATTCCTGGCCGAGGCACCGTTCGGCGATCGAACGCAATATCAGACTGCGAACCTGGAGCACGGCATCCTGACGGGCGGCGGGGAGGGAAAGCATCCCATCCGCCACCTCACGGAGTTCGGCATAGGCGTCCATCGCCAAATGGGCATCCGCGACCTCGAACGTGAATTGCCACAGCGCGCGCTCGTTGTCAGCCTTGCGAGCGGCCGCGACGCCCCCGCGGGCGAACTGGAGGGTAACCGACCGGTTCCCGGCGGCTTTTGCCCGGCGCACGGCGGATTCGTAGCCGTGGAGGTCGGGTGTGGACGCGTGCGGGAGCATACTGACAAGTATGCGGCACCGGCTTCCTCCACCCCACGAGCCACCCGCGTCAAAGCGCGCAGTATTATTTCCTCGTTCCACTTCCGCATCATTGGCAACAGGTGCCATACTCACATCGGGGCATCCTTCCGGGCCGGACCCCGCACCACATTGGCCCGGACCACCAACACCGTTTGCCCAGGGGGAACCATGAAGAAGTACATGATGAAGGCGGCCGCAGCGCTGGCCATCACCGCAGCAGCGACTCTGGCCATCGGTGGAGCTGTCGTTGCCGACAGCACCGACGCGACCGCCGCCGGAAACTGGCCGTACTCCAGCACGGACGCCGGCAACTGGCCGTACTAGACCACGGACCAGCCGACCATCGGCTAGAGGCGGCCGCCATCCCCACGGGATGGCGGCCGCTTGACTTAGCGCCGGGTGAAAGAATGGTGTGGTGACTTCACAGACCGAGCCAGCGAACGACGTCGGACTCCCCGTCGACCCACAGGCCGCACCGCGGTGGGAAAAGCGCGCGGAGATCGACCTCTCCGCGATCCGCCACAACGTCCGCCAAGTGGCCGAACTCGCCGCACCCGCCCGGGTCATGGCCGTGCTCAAGGCGGACGCCTACGGCCACGGTACGCTGCCCGTTGCCCGCGCCGCCCTCGAAGGCGGGGCCACGTGGCTCGGATTCGCCCACGTGAGCGAGGCGCTCGCCGTCCGCGACGCCGGCATCGAGGCGCCAGCACTCGCCTGGCTGCACACGCCGGACACCGACTTCGCCGCGGCCATCGCCCGCAACATCGATCTCGGCGTCTCCGGGTGGGAACTGGACATCGTCGCGGCGGCCGCCAAAAGCGCCGAGCGCCCCGCGCGCGTCCACCTCAAGATCGACACCGGCCTGGGCCGCAACGGCTGCACGCCGGAGAAGTGGGAGGACCTGCTCGACGCCGCCATGGCCCACCAGGAGGACGGGCTGCTGCGCATCGTCGGCGTGTTCACGCACCTGGCCGTCGCGGACGAGCCCGACCGCCCCGAGACAGACGAGCAGCTCGAGGCGTTCCGCTCCGCCGTCGCGCTGGCCGAAAACGCCGGGTTCGACCTCGAGGTCCGGCACGCCGCGAACACCCCCGCGATCCTGTCCCGACCCGACGCGCACTTCGACCTGGTGCGGCTTGGGCTGGGGATGTACGGGCTGAGCCCGTTCCGCGACCAGACGTCGGAGGACCTGAACCTGCGCCCGGCCATGCGGCTGATGGCCCGGGTGGCCAACGCCAAGCGCGTGCCCGCCGGGCAGGGAGTCTCCTACGGGCTGACGTACCGGACGCCGTCGGCCGGGGTGCTGGCCCTGGTCCCGCTCGGCTACGCGGATGGCGTCCCACGCTCCGCCGTGGACGCCCCCGTGGCGATCTCGGGGCACATCGCGCGGACCAGCGGCCGGGTGGCCATGGACCAGTTCGTCGTGGACCTGGGCCCGGACGCCGACGCCGACACGCTGGTCGGGACCGAGGCCGTGCTGTTCGGCGGCGACGGCCCGTCCGCGACGGACTGGGCCGAGGCCGCGGGGACCATCAACTACGAGATCGTCACCCGCGTCTCCCCGCGCGTGCCGCGGCACTACATCGAGGGCAGCTGGGGCCAGGCCGGTGAGTGAGGTCCCCGCGGCCGAGGCCCCGGTGTGGACGGCGGAACTGGCGGCCGTCGACGCCGAATCCACCCAAGCGCTGGCCGCACGGCTCGGCGCGGCGCTGCGGGCGGGCGACCTGCTGGTGCTCAGCGGCGAGCTCGGGGCCGGGAAGACGACGTTCACGCAGGGGCTGGGGATGGGACTGGGCGTGCGCCCGGGGATCATCTCCCCGACGTTCGTGCTGGTGCGCATCCACCCCTCGCTCGCCGACGGGCCGGAGCTGGTGCACGTGGACGCCTACCGGCTCGCGACCGCCGCCGAACTGGACGACATCGACCTGGAGTCCACGCTGGCCACGTCCGTCACGGTGGTGGAGTGGGGCCGCGGCAAGGTGGAGCACCTGGCCGAATCGCGCCTGGAGGTCTCGCTGGAGCGGGCCGTCGGGGCCGACGCCGGGGAAGAGCTGGTGTTCGACTTCGACGACACGGGCGCCGACGAGCCCCGGACGGTGCGGATCGCCGCGTTCGGACCGCGCTGGGTGGGCGCGGGGGCTTCTAGGACGGGACCGGATGGTTCCGGAAACTCTTCGCGAGGGGCTATTGGCTCCCACTAGGGGTTTCCCGGCGACGGGGCGTGGGGCGGACGGGTGGCCGGGGATTGCGTCCCGTGCGGCGTGTTTACGCGGGGATTTCGGGCCTATCCTTGATCTCAGCAGACACATCGGCACCCCAAGCCACGCTTTCCCCACCCCCAAGCAGGAGATATCATGCGCCGCATCGCCGCCGCCCTCGCACTACTCGCCGTTGCCCCGCTGACGCTGGCCGGAGCCGCGCAAGCCAACACCACCTGCGAGGTGTACTCCGGGGGCGGATGGCTGACCGCGCCTTGCCCCACGAGCACCTCCGCGCCGGCCTCGCCGACGTCCTCCGCCCCGACGTCGTCGGCGCCGACCTCCGCCGCGCCCACGTCGGAAGCGCCGGCCCGGCTCGCGGTGGAGCGCATCGCCGGAATCGACCGCTACGCGACCGCGGCGGCGATCAGCGCGGCGCACTTCGCGCCCGGCGTCGCCGCCGTGTATTTGGCCAACGGCAACGGGATCGACGCGCTGGCCGCGGGCCCCGCGGTGGACGGACCCATCCTGACCGTCCCCGCCAGCGGGACGCTCCCGGCGGCCGTCGCGGCAGAGCTTGCGCGCCTGGACCCGGGCAAGGTCGTTGTCCTCGGCGGCACCATGTCCGTCGGCGACGCCATGGTGGAGCAGGCGGTGGACGCGGCCGCGCGCTGACCCGGATTCCCGCCGTCCGGTAGCATGGCGGCCACGCAGGCGGACGGCTGGAGGCGCGATGGCGGGCAAGCGGGGATGGATGGCGGCCGGCGTCGTTGCCGTGTTGCTGCTCGCCGCCGTCGTCGTGGTGTGGGGCGGAACGCGCGCGGTCGGACCGGCGCCCGCCGGGCAGAACGTCACGTTCGCCGCCGTCGGTGACTCCCTGACCGAGGCCGACAGCCCGGACTTCGCCGCCGGCCGGATCGGCGAGCAGTCGTGGATCCTGCACGCGGAGGCCGCCGGCCTGGACTTCGCCGGCGGCTGGGCGCGCTGGGGAGCACCGACCTCGCTGATGGCCGCGAACGTCCGTCCCGTGGACGCCGACGTGCTGGTGGTGCTGGCCGGGACCAACGACGTGGCCCGCGGGGTGCCGTTCGCGAAGACCGCGGCCAACATCGCCTCGATCGTCGCCGCGGCCGGCCCGGAGCGGGTGGTCGTCTCGGCCGTTCCGCCGGTGGACGGCACCGCGGGACCCGGCGCGCCCGACGCCTACGCGGACTTCAACGCAAGGCTCGAGGACTTCGTGCGCGACCGCGGCTGGGAATGGACCGACGCCGCGGCCGGCCTGCGCGACGGCGGACGGTTCCGTCCCGGCATGTCCTACGACGGCGTCCACCCGACCGAGGCCGGGGCGAAGGTGTTGGGGGAGGCGTTGGCCGAGGCGATCCTGCGGCCCCGGTGAAACGCCCCCGGTGAGGCGCCGCTAGCGGAACTTCCGGCCGAGCGCGGCCACGGTCCAGCCGGCGTCTTCCCACTCGTCGTGGGGCAGCACGTTGCGCCCGTCGATGATTCGCCTTCCGGCCACACCAGCCAGATCGTCCGGCTGCAAGGCGCGGAACTCCTTCCACTCCGTCAGAAGCAGGACCAGCTCGGCACCCTCAGTCGCCGCCTGGGTGGAGCCGACGTAGAGCAGGCGGGGGAAGCGGCGCTTCGCGTTGGCGTTCGCCTCCGGGTCGTACACCACCACGTCCGCGCCCTGGTTGTAGAGCTGGCCGGCGATGTCCAGCGCGGGGGAGTCGCGGACGTCGTCGCTGTCCGGCTTGAAGGCCACGCCCAGCACGGCGATCCGCTTGTTGGCCACCGAGTTGTCCAGGATCTGGTGCGCCAGCGTGACCACGCGGCCGCGGCGGCGGAGGTTGATGTCGTCGATGTCGTCCAGGAAGCCCATGGTGCGGTGCAGGCCCAGCTCGCTGGTCCGCGCCTGCAGCGCCCGGATGTCCTTGGGCAGGCAGCCGCCGCCGAAGCCGACGCCCGCGTTGAGGAACTTGCGGCCGATGCGCTCGTCGTAGCCGATGGCGTCCGCCAGCGTGCGGATGTCGCCGCCGACCGTCTCGGTGATCTCCGAGAAGGCGTTGATGAAAGAGATCTTCGTGGCCAGGAACGCGTTGGCGGCCACCTTGACCAGCTCGGCGGTCTCGAAGTCGGTGACCACCAGCGGGGTGTCCCGCCCCATGGCCGAGGCGTAGACCTCGCGGAGCGTCGCCTCCGCGCGCTCGGATTCGACGCCAATCACGAGGCGGTCCGGGGTCAGCGTGTCCTTGACGGCGAAGCCCTCGCGCAGGAACTCCGGGTTCCACGCGAGTTCCAGGTCCACGCCCGGCTGCGCGTTTTCGGTCAGCAGATCCTTCAGCCGGCGGGCCGTGCCGACCGGAACCGTCGACTTCCCCACGACGAGGGCGTCCCTGGTGATGTGCCGGGCGAGGCTCGTGACGGCCGCGTCCACGTAGCGCAGGTCCGCGCCGCCGTCCTCCGAGCGCTGCGGTGTGCCGACGCCGATGAAGTGGACGTCCGCCCACGCGCCGACCTCCTCGTAGGAGGTGGTGAAGCGCAGTTTGCCGGATGCGACGTGCTTGACCAGAAGCTCCGGCAGGCCGGGTTCGTGGAACGGGAGCTTGCCCTCGGAAAGCCGGGCGATCTTGACGGGATCGACGTCCAGCCCCACGACGTCGAAACCCAATTCGGCCATGCAGGCCGCGTGCGTCGCGCCCAGGTAGCCGGTGCCGATCACTGAAATCTTCGGGGACATGCTGTTTCTGATCCTTTGGTTCTGTGGCTGGGCCGGCGGGGCCCCGGGAAACACTATCTGCGCCCGGTGATGGCCGGACGTGGGATGGGTGAACTCCCGGCGTCGATTCTATGCCGGTAGCACTGCCAGCTCTAAAGTACGGCGGCGGGAAAGGGTCATGATCCTGACACGTGTAGGAACACCCGCGCCCTGGCGCGGGCCGGGCGGCCGGCGCCTAGGCCGACTGCCGGTGCCCCATCGCGCGGCTGATGGCGTCCGCCGTGGCGCGCACGCGCTCGCCGAGGGACCCGATGGCTTCGCGGTCGAAGCGCGACGTCGGCGTGGAGAGGCTGAGGGCGGCGATCACGCGGCCGGTGTGGTCGAACACCGGTGCACCGACGCAGCAGATGCCGGGCTCGTTTTCCTCGAGATATACATCGGATCGAATGACAAGGCTTTTGGAAGCTTCGGGCCGTCACGTACTCAGTAGATACCTCGGCCACGCCTGGTACCAGGTTGGTACCATGGGATGTCGCCATGAATCTGCGTGTTCCCAGAGACCTTGATCGCCGCCTTGACGAGCTTGCCGCCGAGGAGCATGTCTCCAAGTCGGCATTGCTACTCCAAGGTGCCGAGATGGTTCTGCAGCGCCACGCGCGGCGCCGCGAGATCGGCGAGGGAATGGACTTCATCACTGGCCATGACGCCGCGCTACTCAAACGCCTTGAGGACGCGTGACCGCGTACCCGGACATTGCGGACGCCCTGCAGGTGATTGAGCGGTACGGGTTCGACCTCCGCGACGTCGGATTGCTCGTTTCGGCACTGGCCCGGCCGGCAACCAGCGTGCGCGGCGAGGAAGCCTACCCGGAACTGACAGTGAAGGCCGGTGCCCTGCTTGAGTCGATTCCCCGGTTCCATCCGCTCATCGACGGCAACAAGCGGACGGCATGGACGCTCATGGCTTTGATGCTGTGGATCAACGGCTGCCGCCACAACTTCACCACCGAAGAAGGTTTCGCTCTTGTCCTTGGTGTTGCCGCGGGCCACATTGAAGTGAAGGATGCCGCGACTTCGATCTCGCGGCACATGGTCCCACGGTAGGCGACGTCAAACGGGTGCTAGGTTCTGGAGACATGGACGGACGCACGACTGGAGGCAGGCCCGCCGGGCCGGGACTGCTGGCGGTGCTGCTCGGCGCCGTGGGGATCGGCCCGCTGCTGACCTACGGGCTGAGCGCCACCAGCGAACTCGTGATCCGGGACCTGGGCATCAGCGAGGTGGAGTTCGGGTTCCTGGCGACCGCGTGCTTCGCGGCCGGCGCGCTCGGCAACGCCGCGCTGGGCCGGTTCTCCGACGGGAGATCGGACCGCTTTCTGATGGTGGCGGTCTACGCGCTGGCCGCCCTGGCGCTGGCGGCCGCGGCCGTCCCCGGCGGTTACCTCCTGTTGCTGATCGCGGCGTCGTTGGCCGGGCTGGCCCAGTCCTTCCCCAACGGCGTGACCAACCGGATCCTGCTGCGGCGGGTGCCCGCGGCCAAGCGCATCGGCTGGACCGGGATCAAGCAGTCCGGCGTCCAGGCCAGCCAGCTCGCCGCCAGCCTGACGTTCCCCGCGCTGGCCCTGTGGATCGGCTGGCGCGGGGCGTCCGCCGCCGGCGCCGTCCTCGCCCTGGCGCTGCTGGTCGTGACGCTGCGGCAGCTCGCGACGGTGCGGCCGCTGGAACCGTATGCGCCGCCGGAACCGGCCGCCCCGGCGTCGTCCGGGGTTCCGAGCGTTGCGCCGGTCCCGGGGCCGGCGCGCGCCGCCCGCGCGCGGCAGCCGTTCCTGGTGTGGGCGCTGGCCGCGTTCGGGTTCCTGAACGGCCTCGGCGTCCAGGCCACCAACATCTACCTCCCGCTGTTCGCGGTGCGGGAGATGGGCTTCAGCCTGGTCCTCGGTGGGATCGTGGCCGCGACCGCCGGGGCGGTCGGCGTCGTCGCGCGCGTCGGCTGGGCCCGCGCCATGTCCCGCGGCGTCTCCGCCAGGGCGCTGCTCGTGGCGCTCGGCTCGATCGCGCTCGCCGGCGCCGGGGTGTTCCTCGCGGCCGGCGCGACCGGGCACGCCGCCCTGCTCTGGACCGCGGTGGCGCTCCACGGCATCTCCGCGCTGGGGGTCAGCGTGGTCATCATGGCCGCGCTGCTGCGGAACATCCCGGCCGCCTCCATGGGATCCGCGTCCGGCATCGTGACGGCCGGCCTCTTCGCGGGATTCGCGATCGGCCCGCTGCTGATGGGAGCGTCCATCGCCGCGACCGGCGGGTTCGCGGCCGGCTGGATGGTGGTCGCGGGGACCTACGCGTGCTGCGTGCTGCTCGCGGTGTACCTGGTGCGGCGCGCCCGGAAGGCCCGGGGCTAGATACGGCTCGTCGCGGCTAGTTGCGGCGCCGCGGGGCGACCACGCGAATGACGGCGGAATCGTCGGCGGCGCCCAGGCCCAGGGCCTGGCCCTGCAGGTAGAGCTGTTCGGCGGCGGCGGCCACCGGCGTCGGCAGGCCCACCTCGCGGGCGGCCGTGGTGACGATGCCCATGTCCTTGACGAAGATGTCCAGGCGGCTGAGGACCTCGGCGCCGGCGCCGTCGTACGCCTGCAGCGAGCGCGGGCCGCGGTTGCCGAGCATGAACGACGCCGCCGCGCCGGACTGCAGCGCCTCGAGCGTTCCGGCCGGGTCCAGGCCGAGGGCGTCGGCGAGGGCGAGCGCCTCGCCGGCGGCGGCGATGTGGATGCCGCAGAGCAGCTGGTTCACGGTCTTCAGCGCCTGGCCGTCCCCGGGCTTGTCGCCCACCACGGTCAGCGTGGAGGCCAGCAGGTCCAGCGCCGGGGCGGCCTTGGCGCGGGCGGCGGGGGTGGCGCCGACGACGATCAGCAGGTCGCCCTCGCCGGCGCGGACCGGGCCGCCGGAGAGCGGGGCGTCCACGAGTTCGACGCCGGATGCGCGCAGGCGGTCCGCGACGTCCGTGACGGCCGCGACGCCGACGGTGCTGGTCATGATGACCACGGCGCCGTCCTTGAGCGACGGGGCGATCCCGGCGTCGCCGAAGAGGACGTCCTCGAGCTGTTCGCCGTTGCGCACGGCCAGCAGCACGGCGTCGACGCCGTCGACTGCCTCCGCGGCGGACTTGAACGTCTCGATGCCGGCATCCGCGGCCAGCGCGATGCGCTCGGCGGCGATGTCGAAGCCGTGGACGGTCAGGCCGGAGGCCAGGCGCGTGGCCATGGGCAGGCCCATGGCGCCGAGGCCGAGGACGGCGATGCTGTAGTTGGAGCTCACTGTTGGCTCTCCTTAATCGGTTGCCGAGAGTTTGACGGCGACGTCCGTCAGGGAGGAATCCGCGCCCACGTTGCCGGCGAAGACGATGTAGGGGATGCCGCGGGCGGGCCCGTCCTGGGGCTCCCACAGGGAGACGATGCCCGGCAGCATGGGGCCGCGGACCATCGCGTGGCGGATTTCGAGGCCGTGCGCGGCGACATCGGAGGACGTGATGCCGCCCTTGGCGATGACGAAGCGCGGGGGAGTGTGCGCCAGGGTGCGCTGGACGACGTCGACGACGGCGGCGGACACGCGCCGCGAGATGTCCAAGGACTCGTCGCCGTCGTCCGTCTTAACCAGTTCGCGCGAGGTGTGGACCACCACGTTGCCGCGGGTCAGCGCCGCCGTGATGTCCCGGACAAGTTCGGTCAGGTGCGCCTCGGCGCGCGCGGGGTCGATGACGCGGGCGACGTCGATCTCCGCGGTGAGCGCCACCGGGAGGTTGGTGCCGAGGTGGTTGAGCTGGCGGGTGGTGACGCCGACGTGGGATCCGACGACGATCAGCCCGCCGCGCGTGGCCGGCTCGCCGGCGCCGAAGATCTCCGCGGCCTCCAGCGGCGGGTGCGGGTCCTGGCCGATGACGCCGCGGACGAACGGGGGACCGGCGCGGAAGAGGTAGGTTCCCCCGCGCGCCTCCGCCAGGGCCAGGCCGAGGGCAACCTGGCGCAGGTCCTCCTCCACGACGTGGTCGACCGCGATCGGCGCGGCGTCGCTGGCGCCCAGGAGGAGTTCCGCGATGGCCTCCGGGCCGCCGGAGCGGATGGTGTGCAGGTCCAGGACCAGGACGTCCGCGGCGGCGACGGCGCCTCCGGTCTTTTCCTCCACATACCCGGGCAGGTCCGAATGCGTGTAGCCGAAGGTGGCGTCGCGGGCGAACTCCGTGTCCGCGACCGGCACCGCCTCGCCGTCGAGCACGAAGTAGTGCACGCCGCCGATCGTGACGCGGCCGGCCTCGGGGAACGCGAACGCCAGCAGCACGCCGTCCACGGGACGGGAGGTGTGCGCGGTGAATTCGCGGCCCAGCACGTCCGTCTCCAGCGGGAAGTGCCCGCGCAGGGTGGAGTCGCTGCGGGAGACGAAGGAGACGGCGACGCCGACCTCCGCGGCGGCCGCGAGGGCGGCGCGGGCCACCTCGCGGTTGCGCTGTGCCGCCGCAGCGGGGTCCAGGCTGCGCGTGTTCGTCAGCACGTAGACGGCCGGGACGTCCTGTGACAGCCCCCAGGCCAGGTCGGCGGTTTCCCAATGGGTCAGGACCGGGAGGTTGGCGACGGACTGCGTCCCGGTGGGGTCGTCGTCCAGGACCACGAACACCCGGCGGGGGCCGGATGCCATGGCGGCGCGGACGGTCCCGGCGGAGACGTCCGGCGCGGG
The DNA here is from genome assembly GCF_051262515.1 of Arthrobacter arnarulunnguaqae. NCBI lineage: Bacteria > Bacillati > Actinomycetota > Actinomycetes > Micrococcales > Micrococcaceae > Arthrobacter > Arthrobacter arnarulunnguaqae. Next base: position 73,555 of record NZ_JBIMER010000002.1, read on the forward strand.
CGGGTAGATCGCGAGAAGTTCTGCAAGAGATGCCACGTTGAATCCTTGGGTTTAGATCAGATGTCAGACATCTTAAGCGCAAAGTTCGGGTAAGGGAAGGGCTAGTCGGTTGCCAGGACGAACTTGCGCAGGTCGTCCAGCGTCTGGTCCATGTGCTCGAGCATCGCCGTCCGCGCAGCCTCCGGGCTGCCGGACTCCAGCGCGGCGAGCACGTTGCGGTGCATCTGGATCGCGTGTTCCTGGATCGCGGGAACCGCCGAGGTCTCGCGGCGCCCGGCGCCGAGCATCCTGCCCAGCGGTTCGTACAGCGCGGGGACCATGAGGTTTCCCGAGGCGCGCAGGATGACGTCGTGGAAGGCAATGTCCTCCGTGACGAAGCGGTCGACGTCTGATCCTTGGGCCCGGACCATGCCGGCAAGGTGCTTGCGCAGCAGTTCGAGGTCGGCTTCGGTGCGCCGAGCGGCGGCGAGTTCGGCCGCGCCGACCTCGATCATGCGGCGGACCTCCAACAGTTGGACGGAGACCTGCGACGCGCTGCCGGCGGCGGACATCGAACGCAGTACGGCCTCGAGCGACGTCCACGCGGAGACCGAATTGACGTAGGTGCCGCGCCCGCGGACCGCGTTGAGCACGTTCTTGGCGCGCAGTTCCTTCAGGCCCTCGCGGACGGTGAGGCGGCTGACGTCCAGCTGCGCCCCGATCTCCGCCTCCGAGGGGAGGGCGGCACCCTCGGGGAGCTCTCCGTCGATGACCCTGCGGAGGATCTCGTCGGCCACCATGTCCACCAGTGTTGCGCGTGCCATGGTTCCTTCCGGGCGGGGCCAACGTTGTTGCCCTTACAGTAGCGTGCCCCGGGCATCCGCCCGGGGCCACCATGCCGCTGCCCGCGCCCCTCGGCGGCTATGCCGTCAACGTGTAGCCGACGGCCACGACCACCGCGAGGGCCAGCAGGACGACAGCCGCCGTCCCCAGTTTCCGCCGCAGCCGCAGGGCCGCCTCGCGTTGTGCGTATCGAGATTCATAGCGTGCCACGATGGCACCTCCCAGCTTTTTAGGGCACGTCGGGCATTGCTGCCCGACGTGCCATCCCCCAAACGTGCGGCCAAATCCCCGCACCCGAGATTAATAGTCGCATGAACAATCCGACATTTCGAGCGGCTGGGCCAACAGGTTTACAAAATGTCCACCTCGTCGGGCTTGTTACGCGCCGACCTCAATTTTTGCTCAAGATTTGCCCTCGGCTCTTGCGCAAATCTTTCGTTAAAGCTGTGCACGAGTTGCTGCCGTTCTTGATGTTGCCCCTGAACAGTGATTCCCATTGCCGGGACGCGCAACGTCCCGCACCGAAAACTCGTAGGGGACTCAACGATGAACAGTATGACCAAAGGTGCGCTCGCCACGGGACTAGGTGTGGCGATGTTGCTCGGCGGCGGGGGGACCCTGGCCGTCTGGAACGACGCCGCAGGCGCGAACGCCGGGACCATCGTGGCCGGGAACCTCGATCTGAAAGCCGGCACGGGATCCTGGACCAACGGGACGGGCACCGCCGTCACCGCGGACTACCGCGTGGTCCCGGGCGATGTCCTCACCTACACCCAGCCCGTGACCGTGACGCTGTCCGGCGATCTCATGAAAGCCACCCTCACCGTCACCGGCGCCACCGACAGCGGATTCAACGCGAATGACGTGGCCCTGGGCCCTGTGACGCTCACGGATGCCAACGGTGTTGCCGTATCGGACGCCCTCACCGAGTCCGGCACGTACACGGCGTCGACGACGTTCACGTTCAAGGAATCCACCGACGCGCAATCCAGCACCAACGCACAGATCGACTTCGGCGGAATCGGGTACAAGCTGGCGCAGGTCGCACCGCAGCCGCCGGCCGCGCCGTAGCGAGCCCGCAACCACGAAGAAAGCGCAGCACATGCTGGCCACTGCCACCCTGAAGTCCGCCGCGCTGTGCGGCACCGCCGTGGTCCTCGGGCTGCTGACGGTGCAGGGGTCGCTGGCACTCTGGACGCAGACGGCGGCGTCGGCGGCCGGCTCGGTGCGGGCCGCCGATTTCGCGGTGACGGTCATCGCGGACAACGGCCAGCAGCAGCGCCTCTCCGCCAGCGGGACGCCCCGGACGGTCACCGTCGCCGGCGTCCCGGCGCTGGAGCGCGACAAGCCGGTGGTGGTCCCGGTGACGGTCACCAACGCCACCAACGCCGGCAGCGGGACCTTCACCCTCCGCACGACGGCGGGCGCGCCGACCGTCACCGGGGCGCTCGCAGGATATGTCGACGCCGCCGTCGCCCTGGCGTCCGGCGGCACCTGCGCCACGCGAACCGCGGGCAACGCCCGAGACATCGCCCAGGGCGCGGCCGGCACGTTCTGCCTCACCCTCACCCTCAAAAGCACGACGCCGGCCACGCTCAGCGGCGCGGCAGCGACGGTCGACGTCGGGATCTCCGCGCTGCAGCTCGCCCCGTAGCTGCCCCACAGACCGGAGCCCGCCCAACAGAAAGGGACACGCGCCATGGGAATGTCCGCCGTTCGCGGCCGCCTCGGCGAGGCCTGGGGGTTCGTGGCCCTCGTGATCGCGTCGCTGGCCGCCGTCGTACTGATCGTTGTTCCGTTGTTGAGCGGGTCCACCCAGTATTCGGTGCTCACCAGTTCGATGAAGCCCGGCTACCCTCCGGGAACGCTGCTGGTCGTGAAGCCCGTCGACGTCGCCGAGGTGGCACCCGGGGACGTGGTGACGTACCAGATCGCATCCGGCGAGGCCGCCGTCGTGACGCACCGGGTGGTGTCCACCGGTGTGGACCGGCAGGGCGAACGCGTTCTCTTCACGCAGGGCGACAACAACGACGTCGCGGACCCGGACCCGGTCCGCGCGGTGCAAGTGCGCGGAAGAGTCTTCTACGCGGTGCCCTACGCGGGATTCGCGGCGAACTGGCTCGGCAACCGGGACCGCGGGCTCCTCGGCCAGGCCGCCGCGTTCGGCCTGATCGGCTACGGCCTCGTCAGCCTCGCCCGCGGAATCGGCGCCCGCGCCGTGCGCCGCCGGGAGGCCGAAGCCGCCGAGGCGGCGGCGGGCGTGACGGGGGAGTGACGGTGCCGGGGCTGCGCGCCGCCGTGGTGCTCTATGTGATGATCGTGGCCGGCCTGCTGGGAGGGGGCGCGGCGTTCGCGCTCTGGAGCCAGTCGGGAACCGCGGCCGTCAACGCGACGGCCGCGCCCATGACGCCGGCGACCATCGGACGGTCGATCAGCTGCTCGCGCCAGGACACGACGGCGGCGTACGTCACCATGGAATGGAGTGCGTCCGACGCCTCCGGCTACCAGGTGACCATCACCGACAAGAACGGCGTGGCCGTGGTGCCGGAGGCGATCGTCCGGGGCGGCGTGCCGGCGACGCACACGGCCGTCTTCGAGGGAAACCTGAACCGCCCGGTGGACTACACGCTGGGCATCCTGCCGTTCGTCGGCGACCCGGACGCGCCGTCCGCGTGGATCCGCGGCCAGTCCACCACGTGGACGCTCTCGCTGGCCAAAACCGCCCAGACGCCAACCGCGACCTGTGTCTGAGGCTAAAGTGTCCGCCCGCGCGGCTAGGATGTGGGAAACATTTCAGACACGAGGGGGAACGCGTGGACCAGCGCCGCGTAGCCGTGGTCATCGAGGACGACGACGATATCCGCGGGCTTCTGGAGGCCGTGCTGCAAAGCTCGGGATTCGTGGTGCACCCGGCGCGGACCGGCGTCGCGGGGGTTGAGCTGGCATTCAAGGTGGACGCGAACCTGGTGACGTTGGATCTCGGCCTGCCGGACATCGACGGCTTCGAGGTGGCGCACCGCATCCGGCGTTTTTCCGAGGCGCACATCATCATGCTCACCGCGAGGTCGGAGGAGATCGACGCCGTCATGGGCCTGGAATCCGGCGCCGACGACTATCTGACCAAGCCCTTCAGCCCGCGGGAACTACGCGCCCGCGTCGACGCCGTCATCCGCCGCCGCGTCCGCGAGAAACGGCAGGGTCCGGGGGTCGCGCACACCGGTGCGATCCAGACCGTTGCCCCCGGGCACGGGGGCGCGGCGGGGACGACGGGCCCCGTCCCGGCGCACACGGAGGCGCCGACCGTGCGCTGCCTGACACTCAACGGCCTGGTTCTGGAGCCGGCGACGCACGTGGTGCGGCTGGGGGAGAAGGAACCGGCGTTGACGCCCACGGAGTTCACGCTGCTGAAGTCGGTCATGGAAGGCGGCCGCAACGTCCGCACGAAGGCGGACCTGGTCCGCATCCTGCGCGAGGAGGACCTGGACTCGGGGACGTTCGTCTCCGCGGCCGACGAGCGCACCATCGAGGTCCACCTGGGCAACGTGCGCCGCAAGCTCGGCGAGGACGCCCGGGCGCCGCGCTGGGTGGAGACCGTCCGCGGCGTCGGATACCGGAGCGCGAAGGCGCAGTAGCGGCCCGTTAAACGCCTCCGCCGCCCGTGTGACGGAACCCCCAAGGTTCCCGTCGGCGAGCGGCGGTTCAGCTGACCGGCCTCCGGAAACCCCCAAGATCCCCCGTGGCTGGATGATGCTGCGGCATCGGGCCCTTCGTCGGCGGCCCCCCGGCCGCCCCGTCCTGCCCTTGCGGCAAGCATGCCGTCCGATGCTCAACGGGTGGTGCGGCAAAGTCAGAAGTTTCCCTCAAGGTTTGCTCAAGATTGGCCGTGCCCGTAACTTTTCGGGCTGGCTGGTCGGCTTTTCAGGCGGGCTGGTCGGCGCACAGCACCGCGACGAGCGCGGCGAGCGCCTCGACGGACAGCGCGCCGAGGCGTTCGAGGTCCGCCATCGCCTCCCGGGCGCGGGCGCACGCGTCCGGCGCGTCCGGATCGCTGGCAATCCGGTGGAGCCGGTCGCCAAGCGCCGCGAGGGCGGTGGCTCCCGCCATCGATGCCCCGGACTTGAGCGACAGCGAAGCGTCCCGGAACGTCTCGCAGTCGCCCTGGACCACCGCCTCCATGAGGCGCTCAAGACGCGAGGGCCACAACGAGACGAACCGGTTCACGAATTCGCGCGTGGCCTCGGCGCCGACATGGCGGACCATCGCCCGCAGCTCGCCGTCGTCGACCAGGGCGGGCGCACCGCCGGCGTTGGCCGTGGGCGCATCCGTTCTCATGCCCATCATCATCCGCTTCCCGACCGCGCAACCCGTGCAAGTTTGGCTCAAGATCCGCGCAATATACTGGGGCGCATGCTTGTCCTAGCCATCGACACCTCCGCCATCGCCTCCGCCGCCCTGCTGCGGGCCCACGGCGCCGCCGGCCCGGCCGAGGTCCTCGAGTCCTTCGCGTCCGAGGAGACGAACACGCACGCCGAGGTCCTCGCGCCCGCGATCGAGGGGATTCTGGCGCAGGCCGGCGTCGCGGGGAGGGACCTGGACCGGATCGTCGTCGGCGTCGGTCCCGGTCCGTTCACCGGGTTGCGCGTCGGCATCGCGACGGCGCGCACGCTCGGCTTCGCCTGGGGCGTGCCCGTGGACGGGGCGATGAGCCTGGACGCCGTTGCCTGGGACGTGCTGGCCGACACCGATTCCGCCGGGATTCCCGAGGGTGGCTTCACGGTAGCAATCGACGCGCGGCGGAAGGAACTGTACTGGGCGCGCTATCGGCCCGACGGCACGCTGGCGGAAGGGCCGCACGTCTCCGCCGCGGAGGAGCTGCCGGCCGGGCCCGTCTACGGGACGGGCGCCGGCCTCTACGCCGAACGTTTGGCGGCTGTCGGGGCGCACGGCGTTCCCGCGTTCGCCTCCCGGCACCCGAACGCGGCGTCGCTCGGCGCATTCGCCCTGGCCTCGCTGGCCCGCGGAAGGGAACCGCTCTCCACCGCGCCCCTGTACCTGCGCGAATCCGACGCGAAGGTCCCCGCCGCGATGAAACGCCCGTCCGGGTTCGGGAAGTGAGCGCCGATTCGGACAGCGGCTGGTGCATCCGGGAGATGACCGCCGAGGACGTCACCGCGGTCTACGCCCTGGAGGCGGCGCTGTTCCCGCGGGACGCCTGGCCCGAACGGATGTTCCGCGAGGAGCTGGCGCAGGCCGGCACCCGGCGCTACTGGGTGGTCGAGGACGGCGGGAGCATCGTCGCCTACTGCGGCATGATGTGCGTGCTGCCGCTGGCCGACGTGCAGACCATCGCCGTCGTTCCCGGGCACGAGGGTCGGGGCATCGGCTCCGCCCTGCTGACCGGCCTGATCGGGGAGGCGCGCGGGCGCGGGGCGCGGGACGTCATGTTGGAGGTGCGGGCCGACAACCCGCGCGCGCAGGCGCTGTACGTGCGGTTCGGGTTCGAGCCGATCCACGTGCGCAAGGGGTACTACCCCGGCGGAACCGACGCCGTGATCATGCGCCTGATGCTGCAGCCGGGCCCGCGCTAGGGTTGTCCACAAAACACCCAACGACAGAAACGACGTGCACATGTTGCGCAACCAACGACCGGCGGCGGTCCTCGCGGCACTCTCACTCGCGTTCGCCGCGGCACTGGGTGCGGCGCCCGCGGCAGTGGCCGCGCCCGCCGTCGTGCCCTATTCCGCCGCTACGGCCCCGCTGGCCGTGCCCGCCGCGAAGAAGGCGGCGCCGCGCAATCCCGCCCGGGCCGACGTGCTGGTCAACAAGTCCCACCCGCTGGTGCCCCGGACCTATGTCCCGCGCCTGGTCACGGTCAAGGGCGTGGCCGGCGTCCCCGTGAAACTGCAGCCCGGCGCGGCCGCCGCCTACGCGAAGATGGCCGCCGGAGCCCGGAAGGGCGGCGTGGTGCTGCGGGCGACCTCGAGCTACCGCTCGTACAAGACCCAGGCCACGCTGATGGCCAACTACACGCGCTGGTACGGCGCGGCGTACGCCAAACGCGTGGTCGCCCCGGCGGGCACCTCCGAACACCAGACCGGGCTCGCCGTCGACGTCTCCACCGCGGCGGGCGCGGGCGGCTGGATGGCCCGGAACGCCTACCGCTACGGGTACATCCTGCGCTACCCGCCGGGCCGGGGCGCGGTCACCGGGTACGGGTACGAGCCCTGGCACTACCGCTACGTCGGCACCGCGATCGCTTCCTCCATGCGCGGGAGCGGGACGCCGACGCTCGAGCACCACCTTGGCGCCGTGGCCCAGGCGTCCGCCGCGAGGGCGGGTACGAAGACCACCACCGCGAACCTCAACCTGCGCGCTGGCGCCGGGACCGGCCACCGCATACTGGCGACGGTGCCGAAGGGCAAGACGGTCGCCACCACGGGCAAGCGCAGCGGGTCCTGGCACCAGGTGAAGTACGGCGCCCGAACGGGATGGATGTCCGGGACGTACCTCAGGTAGCGGGGGCGCCGGGGGCGGCGAACGCGCGTGCGGCGCGCAGGACCAGTTCCAGCTCGAACCGCGCCCGCGGGTCCTCCAGGTCGTCGCCGAAGAGCTCGCGCAGCTGCGCCACCCGGTAGCCGACCGTCTGCGCGTGGATACCCAGCTCCGCGGCGACCGGCGCGCGCTGCCCCCAGTGCCGCAGCCAGCTCAGGAGGGTCTCCTCCAGCCGCTCGCGCTGGGCCGGGCGCAGCGACTCCAGCGGCGCCAGCCGGTGGGCGGCCAACTCGTCGACGGCGAGCGGCTCGGCGCCGAGGACGATCCGCGACAGGTGTTCGTCCGCCCACAGCGGGAGTTCGTCCGCGCGTTCGTCGGCGGGCAGAGCGGCGGCGGCCAGCACCGCCAATCGCAGCGACCCGCCGGCCCGCTCCCAGTCCCCGGCCGGCCCGACAACGGCATCCCGGCCGCTCAGCGTTCCGGCCAGCGCGTTCCGCTCGGTGGCGCCGGACGGCGCGGGCAGCACGACGACGGCGTCGGTCTCGCGTTCGACGACCAGGGCGCGCGACCCCAGCCGCAGCCGCAGCCCCGCGGTGTTGCCGAGCGGCAGCGTCACCACGCACAGGCGTTGGGGGAGCACCCAGTCGGCCATCGCCGCCGCCTGCCGCAGCGAGCCCTCGTCCGTCCGGCCGAGCAGCAGGAGCTGGACCAGGTCCGTGCGGCGCCGCTCCAGTTCCCCCGCGCGCTCGGACTGCTCGAACGCGTAGGCCTCCACGCTGACCGCCGAGAGCTCGTCGATGTACGCGAGGACCGATTCGCCCAGGTTCACCACCACCTCGGACCCCAGCCCCATGTCCATGGAGACCTTCGACAGCTCGCGGAACGTCACGCGCGCCCCGGAACGGTAGGCGCCCAGCAGTGCGTCCATGCTGCGGCCCTGGCGGAACTCGCCGCTGCCCAGGCCCGCCACCAGCTCGCGCGTCTCCACCGACAGCGCCGGTCCCGAGGTGCCGGGGAGGTCGAGGAACCGGTCCAGCGCGCCGGCGACGCCGCGGCGCAGGCCCCGGCCGAATCGACCCTCGATGGGGCGCGCGTAGGCGGGGACCAGCTGCGGCACGGCGTTGATGATCGCCTCGACGACGTGCGGGAGGTGCGGCCGCAGGGCCTCGCCGACCTCGCGGGGGACCGCGAGCCACGGCGGATCGGTGTGCTGCCCCGAAGGGCCGGTGGGAGCGACCTCTGACATGCGGGGACTCGCGTTCTTTAGTGCGTGGAGACAGTTTCCTGCCGCCAATCGTATGCCTTGCATGGAGAAATGTTGCCCTGGTCGCCATAGACTGGTGTCATGATTCGGCTCCGTTCGCTGGCACAGGCCGCATCCGTACTGACCCACCCGCTGACCGCGGAGGATGTCCTCTCGCTGTTCGATCCGGTGTTCTCCCACCGGCAGCTCCGGGGCGTGGTCACGTCCGTGGTGCGCGAGAACGCCAACTCCACCACCATCCATTTCCGCCCGGGACGCGGCTGGAAGGCGCACGCCGCGGGCCAGTGGGCGCGCATCGGCGTCGAACTGGACGGGGTGCGCCACTGGCGCTCCTACTCCCTCAGCGCGGCCGCCGGCCAGGACCCCGCGATCACCGTGACCGACGTCGGCTCCGTCTCCGGCACGCTGGTCCGCGAAACCAAGCCCGGGGACGTCCTGTTCCTCGCGCCTCCGCAGGGCGACTTCACGCTCCCCGAGCACCCGCGCCCGTTGCTGATGCTCACGGCCGGCAGCGGCATCACCCCGGTGATGTCCATGATCCGCACGCTGGTCCCGCGAAGGCCCGACGCCGACGTCGTGCTGGTGCACTCGGCCCGCAGCTCCGCGGACAGCCTGTTCCTCGAGGAGCTGCGCGAACTCGCCGACCAGTTCCCCAACCTGCGCGTCGTGGAGCACTTCACGTCCGAGTCCGGGCGGCTGAACCTCGCCGACGCCGCCGCGGTCGACGCCGTGTGCCCCGACTGGCGCGAGCGCGCCGCCTACGCCTGCGGCCCGACGGGGTTCCTGGACGACGCCGAGAAGCTCTGGTCCGAGTCCATGGGCGTCGAGGGCGGCGCCGAGGACCTGATCATCGAGCGCTTCACCACCGACCTCGCCGGCGGCGAGGGCGAGGAGGGCGGCCTCGTGACGTTCGAGACGTCCGACCGCGAGATCGAGGCGCCCGGCGACGAACCCCTGCTCGACGTCGGCGAGGACGCCGGGGTCCTCATGCCCAGCGGGTGCCGCATGGGCATCTGCCACAGCTGCCTCACCCCCCTGCGCGCCGGCAAGGTCCGCGACCTGCGCACCGGCGAAGTCCACGGCGAACCCGGCCAACTGATCCAAACGTGTGTCTCGGCTGCCGCCGGACCCGTCAACCTCGACCTCTAGTCAACCTCGACCTCTAAGGAGAGAACCGATGACGACAACGACCACCAGGCCCACCGAGGCGGACGACACCAAGTCGTACGCCCCGGAAACCACCGTCCGCAAGCGCAAGCCCGGAATCCTCCCCGAAACCGGCTCCCCGGCGGTCCGACCGCCGTCGGCCGCGCACCTCTCCGACGAGCAGGTGGCGGAGCTGTGCCGGGAGCTGGACGCGATCAAGGACGACGTGCTGGCCAAGCGCGGGTCCGCGGACGCCGCCTACATCCGACGCGTCATCAAGGTGCAGCGCACCCTGGAGATCGCCGGCCGCGCGGCCCTGATCGGCGCCGGGCGCAACAAGTACGCCTGGGTCGCCGGGACCGCGATGCTCTCCGCGTCGAAGATCATCGAGAACATGGAGATCGGGCACAACATCCTGCACGGCCAGTGGGACTGGATGCGCGACCCGGACATCCACTCCACCACCTGGCAGTGGGACTTCATGACGCCGGCCCGCTCGTGGCAGCACACCCACAACGACCAGCACCACCGGTGGACCAACGTCCTGGGCAAGGACAAAGACGTGGGCTACAACCTGCTGCGCATGGACCCGGACCAGCAGTGGAAGCCGGTCAACGTCCTGAACCCGGTGTTCAACGCGATCCTGGCGCCGGTGTTCGACTGGGGCATCGCCCTGTACGACCTGGAGATCACCGAGCTCAAGGCGGGGGAGAAGTCCAAGGAGGACTTCATCCGCGACCTGAAGGCGTTCGGCAAGTCCGCCATGAACCAGGTGACCAAGGACTTCCTGGCCACCCCGGCCCTCGGGATGCTCAGCGGATCGGGCAAGCAGGCGCTGATGGGTACGCTGGTGGCCACCGCCACCCGCAACATCTGGGCGCACGCCGTCATCTTCTGCGGGCACTTCCCCGAGGGGGCCGAGACGTTCTCCGAGGAGATGGTCGACGGCGAGACGCGCGGCGACTGGTACGTGCGGCAGATGATCGGGTCCTCCAACATCTCCGGGTCCAAGCTGATGCACTTCATGACCGGCAACCTGTCCCACCAGGTGGAGCACCACCTGTTCCCGGACCTGCCGTCCAACCGCTACGCCGAGGTGGCCCCGAAGGTCAGGGAGATCTGCCGCCGCTACGGCCTCCCGTACAACACGGGTCCGCTCTACAAGCAGGTCGGCTCGGCCTGGGCCAAGGTCTTCCGCCTGGCCCTGCCGTAGCCCCGTAGCCCCGTAATCTCGACGAACGCAGATGCCCACCCCCTGCGTTTCGACGAAGGTAGATGTCCGTTTTCCTCGGAATCCGGGCATCTACCTTTGTCGAAACGGGAGGGGCGGGCATCTGGCGTCGTCGAAACGAAGTCACCGCAAACCCGGCGCCTCGCCCAGACCCTAAACTGGACAGCATGACTCCCTCCGCCGCGCCGCTGGTCCTCGGCATCGAATCCTCCTGCGACGAGACCGGCGTCGGAATCGTCCGCGGCACGGAGCTGCTGGCCAACGCCGTCAGCTCCTCGATGGACGAACATGTCCGCTTCGGCGGGGTCATCCCCGAAATCGCCTCGCGGGCGCACCTGGACGCCATGGTCCCCACGCTCCGCGCCGCGCTGGACGCCGCGGGGGTCACCCTGGACGAGCTCGACGCGCTCGCCGTCACCTCCGGCCCGGGGCTCTCCGGCGCCCTCATGGTCGGCGTCGCCGCCGCGAAGGCGCTTTGCCTCGCCACCGGCAAGCCGCTCTACGCGATCAACCACCTGGTGGCCCACGTCGGCGTCGGGGTGCTCGACGGCGGCGCGCTGCCGTCCAGCCTCGGAGCGCTGCTGGTCTCCGGCGGCCACACGGAGATCCTCAAGGTCGATTCGCTGGCCACCGACGTCGTCCTGCTCGGGGCGACGATCGACGACGCCGCCGGCGAGGCGTACGACAAGGTGGCCCGGCTGCTCGGCCTCGGCTACCCTGGCGGGCCGGCCATCGACGCGATCGCCAGGCAGGGCGACCCGAAGGCGATCCGTTTCCCGCGCGGGCTGACGCTGCCCAAGTTCACCGGCACCGCGGAGATCCCCGGCAGGCACCGCTACGACTTCTCCTTCTCCGGGCTCAAGACCGCGGTCGCCCGCTGCGTGGAGCAGTACGAGGCGCGCGGCGAGCAGCCCCCGGTGGCGGACATCGCGGCGTCGTTCCAGGAGGCCGTCGTCGACGTCGTCACGTCCAAGGCCGTGCTGGCCTGCCGCGAGCACGGGCTGGAGAACCTGCTGCTCGGCGGGGGGGTGGCGGCCAACACCCGGCTGCGCGAACTGCTCGCGGCCCGGTGCGCGTCCGCCGGCATCTCGCTGCGCATCCCGAAGCCGAGCCTCTGCACGGACAACGGCGCCATGGTCGCGGCGCTGGCCGCGCAGCTGGTGGTGGCCGGCGTCGCCCCGTCAGGGATCGCGTTCGGCACCGACTCCGGTCAGCCCGTCGGCGCGATTTCGCTGTAGGCCGCCATGGAATCCACCCTGTTGATGAGCGCGCTGCTGGGCCTCGGCATGGCCGGGCTGTACTTCGGCATCTGGGCGTACGACGGCATCTGGCGCTCGTGGGCCGGATCCGCCTGGGGGCGCCACTGCCCGCACCTCGGCATCGGGATCCTCTGGGCCGGGGCGGGCCTGACGATGGCGTCCTTCGCGTTCGCGATGGACGAGCTGTTCGAGTCGCCCGGAACCGCGCGCGCGGCCTTCGCCGTCTGCGCGGTCGGGGGCACCGGCGTCGTGCTGGTTTCCGTGGTCCTCGGGTTGACCCGGTTCCCGCGCTTCATGGTCCCGGCGTGGCTGCGGGCGTACCTGGACGGGAAGTGACATCCGGCGCCGTTTCGCCGAAGCCAACCACCGCTCCCTCCCGTTTCGACGAAGGCAGATGTCCCTTTTCGGGCCGAAACGAGCATCTGCCTTCGTCGAAACGAGGGGGGAGAGCATCTGGCTTGGGCGAAAGCGGGGCGGGTCAGGCGATGTGCATCCGCGCGACGTTGTCCGCGACGACGGCGCGCAGGTCGCCGTCGTGCGCCTTCGCCACCCGCCGCTGCCACTGGTAGCCGGCGCCGCCGCGGATGATCCGCTCGACGTCCACCAGCTCGTCGGAGCAGCCCAGCTTCTTCGCGACCGGCTCCAGCCGGTTGAGCTCCCGCTCCAGGTGCTCGGTCACCAGCATCTCGTCCCCCGCGGCGTTGAGGATGATGATGGCGTCCAGCCCGTAGCGGGCCGCGCGCCACTTGTTCTCCACTCGGTACCACGGGGGCATGACCGGGATGGTCCCGCCGTTGTCCAAGGTGGTGGACATGTCATCCACTAGACATTGCGTCAGGGCGGCGATCGCGCCGATGTCCTGCAGCGAGGACAGGCCGTCGGCGATGCGCATCTCCACGGTCCCGAACCGCGGCACCGGGCGGATGTCCCAGCGGATCTCGGTGATGTCGTCGATGACGCCGGTGTGGACCATGTCCCGCACGTACCCCTCGAAGCCCTCCCACGTCTCGAAGTGGTAGGGGAGCCCGGCGGTCGGCAGCTGCTGGAACATGAGGGCGCGCTGCGAGGCGTACCCGGTGTCCTCGCCGCCCCAGAACGGGCTCGACGCCGACAACGCCTGGAAGTGCGGCTGGTAGTTGACCAGGCCGTCGACGATCGGCAGCGCCTTGTCCCGGCGGTCCAGCCCCACGTGGACGTGCACCCCGTAGATGACCATCTGCTGGCCCCACCACTGCGTGCGGTCGATCAGCTTCGCGTAGCGCTCCTTGTTGGTCACCGGCTGCAGCTTCGGCGGCGCGAAAGGGTGCGACCCGGCGCAGTACAGGTCCACGCCCATGGGGTCGGTGACGTCGCGGATGGCCTTGATGTTCGTGTGGAGCTGCCTCTTCGCCTCGTCGACCGTGTCGCAGACCCCGGTGACGATCTCCACCGTGTTCAGCAGGAGCTCCTGCTTGATGTGCGGATGCTCCTCGTCCTCGTCGAGTTCGCCGTGGAGGGTGTGGACCCCGAGCAGCACCTCCTGCGCGACCGAACGCAGGTCGCCGGTCTCGCTGTCCACGAGCGCGATCTCCCATTCGACGCCGAGGGTGGACTGCCGGGACTCGGCGAAATCGATCTGCATCCAGGCTCCTGAAAATCGTGCGGGTGGGACGGCTGACAGTCTATCGGCACCGGTACCCTTGGACCCGTGGCCTTGCGCATGAGAACCCTGACCGTGACGGTACTCACCGCCACCCTCGCCCTGGCGGCGTGCACCCCGACGCCGGCGCCGCCCTCGGGCACGACGCCGGGTGCGCCGGGCGCGGGCGGCGACGCACCGGCGTCGTCCTCCAGTGCGCCGGACCCCGAACGCACGTCCTGGGGGCCGCTGGCGTCCGACGTCGAGGCGGCCGCCGACGCCGTCGCAGCCATGGGCACCGCGGAGAAGGCGGGGCAGGTGCTCGTCGACCACTACACCGGGACCGATCCCGCCGCCGAGCTGGCCAAGGTCGACGAGCTGCACCTGGGCGGCGTGATCGTGATGGGCGACAACGTGCCGCTGGCCGCGGGCGGAAACGCGGGCGGCGCCGCGGCCGGCGAGGGCGCCGCCGGCGGAGCGAGCGGAGTCGACACCGAGGCCCTGGCGGCGACGACCGCGAGGTTCCAAGAGACGCTCGGCTCCGGCCGCGACTGGCCCGGCATCGTCGCCGTCGACCAGGAGGGCGGGGCCGTGGCGCGCGTCAAGGCGCCGCTGACCGAATGGCCCGCGCCGATGGCGTACGGCGCGGCGGACGACGCCGGACTGACCGCCCGGGCGCACGAGGCCATGGCCACCGAACTCGCCGCGCTGGGATTCACGATGGACTTCGCGCCCGACGCCGACGTGACGCTCGGCCCCGCCGACCCGGTGATCGGGGCGCGATCGTTCTCCTCGGATCCGGAGTTCGTCGGCGAGCACGCCGCGGCGGGGATCGAGGGCATGCTCGACGCCGGGGTGCTGCCGTCCGCGAAACACTTCCCCGGGCACGGCTCGGTGACCACGGATTCCCACGTGGGGCTGCCCGTGCAGGACGCCTCCCTGGAGGAGCTGCGGACGCGGGACTGGGCGCCGTTCTCCCGGACGATCGAGGCGGGGGCGCCGATGGTGATGGTGGGGCACATCGCCGTCGAGGCGCTGGAGCCCGGCGTCCCGTCGTCGCTCTCCTCCGCGACGTACGACGCGCTGCGGGACCTCGGATTCGAGGGCGTGGCCGTGACCGACGCGCTGAACATGGGCGCGGTGGAGCAGTCCGCGCCGGGCGGCGGGGCGGCGGTGGACGCGCTGGCGGCCGGGGCCGACCTGCTGCTGATGCCGACGTCTGTCGAAGAGGCCCACGCGGCGGTGGTCGCGGCGGTGGACTCCGGAGAGGTGCCCGCGGAGCGGCTGGACGAGGCGGCGACGCGGGTCGTGGCGATGATGATGTGGCAGGGGCGGCTGGCGTCCGAGCTGGACGACGGCGGACGGTCGCTGTCCGCGGCGGACCCGGCGTCCTCCGGGGAGGGCGCGGGGGTCGAGCTGGGTGCGGAGCTGGCCCGGGCGTCCGTGACCGTGGTGGACGGGGAGTGTTCCGGGGCGCTGGTCGGGGCCGGAATCCGGATCGCCGGCGGGACCGCGGAGGACCGCGCGCGGCTTGCGGAGGCCGCGGGGAAGGCCGGGTTGGCCGTGGGATCGGGGGAACTCGTGACGCTGCTGGGCGGATCCCACGGGGCCGGCGCGGGCGACGTGGTGGTGTCCCTGGATGCGCCGTGGGGGCTGGCGGGGTCCGCCGCGGGGACGAAGATCGCGCTCTACGGGCGGACGGTGGAATCCTTTGGGGCCCTGGTGGCGGTGCTGAAGGGCGAGTCCGAGGCCCCGGGGCGGCTCCCGGTCGCGGTAGGGGAGTACCCGGCCGGAACGGGCTGCTAAGGCCCCCTCTCCCTCCCTCTCGTTTCGACGGAGGTAGATGTCGGTTTCGGGGCCGAAACCGACATCTACCTCCGTCGAAACGGAGGGGTGCGACATCTGGCTTCGTCGAAAATGGGGAGGGCGGCGGCGGTGTCCGAGGGCGCCCCCCGTGGGTGCGACGGCGGGTGGCGCGGCCCCGGCGTCGTGCCTGTGGATATCGCCTGCGGCGATTCGCCCTTTTAGGCACCATGGGGTCATGGAGAATCCGGACCCCGCGAAACCCCCGCCCGAGCCGCCGGGCATATTCGTGTTCGCGGACGGCCTCGCGCGGGGGATGACGCCGGGGAAGCTGCGCTCGTCCCGGTTCGAAGCGCCGACGCGAGGGCTGCGGCAGGTGCCCGACAACGGGGAGCCGCGGCTCGACGTCCTACGCGCATACATGCGGCTGGACCGCGGGACGTACCTCAGCCACCGGAGCGCCGCGCAGGCCTGGGGCATGTGGGCGCCGGACCGGGACGGCGTGTTTCCGATCCACGTCACGCGCGTCAGGGGCAGGGGTGGGCACGCGCGGCGGCCGAACGTCGTCGGACACGTGGCGCCGCTGCTGGAACGCGACCGGCGCGTGGTGGAGCGGATCGCGCTGACGTCGCCCGCCTGGACGTGGGCGGATCTGGCCGGGACGGGGCTGAGCCTGGGTGACCTGGTGGCCGCCGGCGACTCGCTGCTCCAACCCGAGGACGGGCCGCCGCGGCCGGACGATGTCCTCGGAACGCACCCGCTCGCCACGCTGGCCGAGATCGACGACGTCCTCGACCGCCGTTGCTCCGTCCCCGGCGTGCGGCTGGCGCGCGAGGCCCGCGAGCTGCTGCGGCCCGGTTTCTATTCGCCGATGGAGTCGCGGCTGCGGGGGATGCTGGTCGCGGAGGGCATCGGGGACCTGGAGGTCAACGTCCGGCTCGAGTTCCCGGACGGGTGGTCCGTGGTGCCGGATCTGGTGATCCGGTGGGCGCGCATCGCGATCGAGTATGACGGCGAGCACCACCGCCTGGACCGGAAGCAGTACGAGCACGACATCGACCGCGACGCCGGGCTGCGCGATCGCGGATGGAAGGTGCTGAAGGTGACGAAGACCGTGTTCACGCCCGCGGGCAGGGACAAGTTCCTCGGCCGGCTGCGACGCGAACTGCTGCTGGCCGAGGACGCCTGACGCGGGCCAGCACGGATTTCGACGGAGGTAGATGCCCCGTTCATCCGTTTCGACGAGGGCAGATGTCGGATTCGCGCCCGAAACCGACATCTGCCTTCGTCGAAACGGGGGAGGGAGGGCGCGCCGGTCCGGACTACGCTGGAGCCATGCCCATCTTGAACAAGGACATGACCCTCTGCATCTCGCTGTCCGCGCGCCCGAGCAACAACGGCACCCGGTTCCACAACCACCTCTACGGGCAGCTCGACCTCAACTGGATCTACAAGTCCTTCGCCCCGACCGACCTCGCCCAGGCCATCGCCGGCGTGCGCGGCCTCGGCATCCGCGGCTGCGCCGTCTCCATGCCCTACAAGGAGGAGGTCATCGCGCTCGTCGACAAGGTGGCCCCGTCTGCCGCCGCGATCGACTCGGTCAACACCATCGTGAACGACGACGGCGTCCTCACCGCCCACAACACCGACTACTCCGCCGTCGCGGCGCTCCTGGCGAGCCACGCCGTCGACCCGTCCTCGACCGTCGCGCTGCGCGGCGCGGGCGGCATGGCCAAGGCAACCGCCGCCGCCCTGCGCGACGCCGGATTCACACGCGTCACGATCGTCGCCCGCAACGAGGAAGCGGGCCGCGCGCTCGCCGGCCTGTACGGATTCGAGTGGACCGCCAAGCACGACGGCGCCACGGACGTCCTCGTCAACGTCACCCCGATCGGCATGGCCGGAGGGGACGAGGAGACGCAGCTTTCGTTCACCGAGGAGCAGGTGGAGGCGGCCCACACGGTGTTCGACGTCGTCGCGGTCCCCGCCGAGACGCCCCTGATCCAGGCGGCGCGCCTCCTGGGCAAGAACGTCATCACCGGCGCCGAGGTCATGACGCTGCAGGCGCTGGAGCAGTTTGTCCTCTACACGGGCATCACCCCGACGCCCGAGCAGGTCGCCGCCGCCGAGGAGTTCATGCGCGCCGGGTAGTCCGGCCGCCGAGGAAGGAAACGCACCATGAGGCTGACGCTGATGCAGTTCGTGACGCTGGACGGCGTCTCGCAGGGGCCCGGCGCCCCCGACGAGGACACCAGCGGCGGCTTCGGGCGGGGCGGATGGTTCGTGCCGTTCCTCGACGAGCGCTTCATCCAGTTGGCCGCGGCGTGGCTCGGGGAGGCCGACGGGCTCCTCTTCGGGCGCCGCACCTACGAGAACTTCGCGCGCGACTGGCCGCAGATGGACGATCCGGACGACCCCTTCGGACCGAGGATTAACAGCCTGCCGAAGTACGTCGCGTCGCACACCCTGAAATCCGCCGACTGGAACCCGTCCACCCTTCTGGACGGCGACGTCGTCGCGCAGGTCGCCGCGCTCAAGAGGCAGCACGGGCGGGAACTGCAGATCCACGGCAGCGCGACGCTGGCCCAGTCGCTGCTCGCCGCCGGTCTGATCGACCTGGTCCGGCTGGTGGTCGCCCCGGTGGTCGTCGGCACGGGCCGGAGGCTGTTCCCGGAGGGCGGCGCGCCCGCGGGGTTCCAACTGGTCGGGTCCGAGTCCACACCGGCCGGACTCTCCATCCACACCCTCGAGGCCGCCGGCACGCCCACGTTCGGCACCTACGACGGGCCGCACCCCCCGGCGAACGACGCCGCAGCCTAACCCCGCCGGCCGGAGCCTGCCCCCGCCTGCCCTCGCCGCCCCGCCCATTCTCGCCGCCCCGCCCAATTTCGACGAAGCCAGATGCTCCCGCCTCCCGTTTCGGCGAAGGTAGATGCTCGGATTCGGCCCAAAAGCAGCATCTACCTTCGTCGAAACGCAAGGGGGGCGAAACGGGGGAGGCGAGGGGGTTAGGCCGGGGCTACCTCTATGGCCACTCGGGTGTCGCCGATCCGGGTCAGGACCAGCGTCGCCTTCTTCTTCGCCGACTTGCCCGCGCCCGCCAGCAGCACCTTGCGGAGCTCCTCCGGGGTCACGTCCAGCCCGCGCTTCTTGATGTCCAGCACGCCGACCCCCTCCGCCTTCGCCCACGTCCGCAGGGCCTTGACGTTGTAGGGCCGCACGTTCAGCACCCGGTAGGGCCGCGCGAACGGCGTCCGAACCAGCGTCGGCGCGCAGAAGTACGCGATGTGCGGGTCCACCAGATGCCCGCCCACGGTCGCCAGTGCCTCCGCCACCAACCCGGCGCGGATGACCGCCCCGTCCGGCTCGTACAGGAACCCCGCCACGTCCCCGACTGGGACCTCGCCGCGGAGGGAGGCGCCGGCGTCGTACTCCACGGCGCTAGTCAGTTCGTCGGAGGTGCCGTCCGGGCCGACCACCAGGGCCGCGCGCCGCACGCCGGGCCGGGCCAGCGGGCCGAACCACAGCGCGGCCTCGGTGACGTCGCCGTCGACGGACACCCACTGCGCCTCGCACCCGGCGGGCAGCGACTCGTGCGGGATGCCCGGCCCGAGCTTCACGCCGACGGCCAGCCCGCGAGCCGCCAGCGTTTCGACGAAGGACAACGGCGGGCTGAACGCCTCCGGGTCGAAGATCCGCGAGGTCCCGGAGCTCGACGTCGTGCGGCGCGCGGGGTCGAGCCAGACGCCGTCGAACCCGTCGAGGGCGAACCCGGTCGCGTCCGCGTTGACCACGCGCGCGTTCCGCCAGGGCATGAGGTTCACCATCGCCGCGGCCGCGGTGGTCTCGTCCAGCTCGACGGCGGTGACCTCCAGGTCCAGCGCGGCCATCGCCATCGCGTCCGACCCCAGCCCGCACCCCAAATCCGCCACCCGGGCGACGCCGGCGCGCACGTAGCGGCGGGCGTGCATCGCGGCGACGTTCAGGCGCGTCGCCTGCTCCAGTCCGGCGCGGGTGAAGATCATGTGCGCGGCGAACGGCCCGAGCTTGGCCGCGGCGCGGGCGCGCATCCGGGCCTGGTGCACGACGGCGGCGACCAACTCCGCGGGGTGCCCGTCCTTGCGCAGGCGCAGGTTGAGCTCCAGCGCTGCGCGGTCCGTGGCCGCGGCGTCCGGGCTAAGCGAATTGAGCAGGCCGAAGCCCTCCGGGGACAGCACGGGCGCGAGGTTTTCCACGGCGGGGGAGGGGGAAGCCATGGGACAACCCTAGTTGCCCGCGCCCAGTGGACCGGGCCGCGCGGTACCGTGGAACCGTGCCGAAGAACGAGGAACCCAACCCCGCACCCCCCGCCCCCGCCGCACCCCCCGCGCCCGAAGCCGGCTTCCTGTCCCGCTTTCCCGAGGCGGTCGACGCGGCCCGCGAGACGGACGACGCCGGTGCGCCGCCGCTTGGCCGCGCGGGGCTGGCCTACCGGATCCTGCTGTACGCGGGAATGGCGGTCGGCGTGGTCGCCGCGCTCGCCCTGATCGCGTCCGTGGTGCTGCAGGCCCTGCTCGCCGGCAGCTACATCCAGGCGGGCGGGGACTACTTCGGGTCCGGGATCGACGGCCGCGCCGCCCGCGAGCTGCTCGGTGTTCCGCTGGGTGGCTTCATCGCCGCCGTCGTGCTGTCCCTGGCCGCCATCTGCATCGGCGCGCTCGGTGTCTTCCGCGCCAATGCCCAGCGCGGTGAGCGCGACCAGACCGCGTAGGGCGACCTCCGGCGTCGTACGTTTTGGCACTCGCCTTGACCGAGTGCCAGCCACCTCATAGAGTCTTCATTAGCACTCGACACCGTCGGGTGCTAAAGCCCGAGGTACTTGCCAGCTGGCACCGCGACGACGGTTGGCGCATGTCCAACGGCCCTTCAACCATTGGCACTTACGCAAAGGAGAGATCCGCATGTCGGTCTCCATCAAGCCTCTCGAGGATCGCATCGTTGTTCAGCCGCTCGAGGCCGAACAGACCACGGCTTCCGGCCTGGTCATCCCTGACACCGCGAAGGAAAAGCCCCAGGAGGGCAAGGTTGTCGCAGTGGGCCCCGGCCGCGTCGACGACAACGGCAACCGCGTTCCCGTCGACGTCGCCGAGGGCGACATCGTCATCTACTCGAAGTACGGCGGCACCGAGGTCAAGTTCGGCGGCCAGGAGTACCTGGTGCTCTCGGCACGCGACGTGCTGGCCATCGTCGTCAAGTAGTTTTCCCGTGTGAAGCCCCGGCCCAGGCCGGGGCTTTACGCAATCCCAAGGAGCAGCAGCATGGCTAAACAACTTATTTTCAACGACGACGCACGCAAGGCGCTCGAGGCCGGCATCGACAAGCTCGCCAACACCGTCCGCGTCACGCTCGGCCCGCGCGGCCGCAACGTGGTCCTGGCCAAGGCCTGGGGCGCGCCGACCATCACGAACGACGGCGTCACGATCGCCCGCGAGGTCGAACTCGAGGACGCGTACGAGAACCTCGGCGCACAGCTCGCCAAGGAGGTCGCGACCAAGACCAACGACGTCGCCGGCGACGGAACCACCACCGCCACCGTGCTCGCGCAGGCCCTCGTCAAGGAAGGCCTGCGCAACGTCGCGGCCGGCGCCGCGCCGGGCGAGATCAAGCGCGGCATCGAGACCGCCGTCGAGGCCGTGGCCACGCGCCTGGCCGAGATCGCCCGCCCGGTCGAGGGCCAGGACGTCGCCAACGTCGCCGCCATCTCCGCGCAGAGCGACGAGATCGGCGACCTGCTCGCCGAGGCGTTCGGCAAGGTCGGCGCCGAGGGCGTCATCACCATCGAGGAATCCAACACGACGACGACCGAGCTGGTCCTCACCGAGGGCATGCAGTTCGACAAGGGATACCTGTCCCCGCACTTCGTCACCGACCCGGAGCGCCAGGAGGCCGTCCTCGAGGACGCGCTGATCCTGGTCAACTCCGGCAAGATCTCCACCGTGGCCGAGTTCCTGCCGCTGCTGGAGAAGGCGCTGCAGGCCGGCAAGCCGCTGTTCGTCATCGCCGAGGACATCGAGGGCGAGGCCCTGTCCACGCTGGTCGTCAACAAGCTGCGCGGCACGCTCAGCGTCGTCGCCGTCAAGGCGCCGGGCTTCGGCGACCGCCGCAAGGCCATGCTGCAGGACATCGCGATCCTCACCGGCGCGCAGGTCGTGTCCCCGGACCTGGGCCTGAAGCTGGACCAGGTCGGCCTGGAGGTCCTGGGTTCCGCCCGCCGGATCACCATCACCAAGGACCTGACCACCATCGTGGACGGCTCCGGCTCCCACGAGGACGTCGCGGACCGCGTCTCCCAGCTGAAGGCCGAGCTCACCCGCACGGACTCCGACTGGGACAAGGAGAAGCTGCAGGAGCGCCTCGCGAAGCTCTCCGGCGGCATCGGCGTCATCAAGGTCGGCGCGGCCACCGAGGTCGAGCTCAAGGAGCGCAAGCACCGCATCGAGGACGCCGTCTCCGCGACGCGCGCCGCGATGGAGGAGGGCATTGTCGCCGGCGGCGGCTCCGCCCTCGTCGACGCGCTCTCCGTGCTGGACACCGACCCCGCGGTGGTGGCGCTCGAGGGCGACGCCGCGGCGGCCGTCGGCATCGTCCGCCGCGCCCTGGTCCAGCCGCTGCGCTGGATCGCCCAGAACGCCGGGCACGACGGCTACGTGGTGGCCTCCAAGGTCGCCGCCTCGCCGGTCAACCACGGCTTCAACGCCAAGACCGGCGTCTACGAGGACCTGCTCGCCGCGGGCATCATCGACCCGGTCAAGGTCACGCGCTCCGCGCTGCGCAACGCGGCGTCGATCGCTGCCCTGGTCCTGACCACGGAGACCCTGGTCGCCGAGAAGCAGGCCGACGAGGACGAGCACGCGGGCCACGGACACTAGTCCAAAGCACCAACCGCCCCCTGTCAGGGGGCCGGGCCGCCCACGGCGGCCGCACGACGGCGCCGGATCCCTTCGGGGGTCCGGCGCCGTCGTCGTTTGCCCGCCCGAACGCCATCCGCCGCGCCCGCCGGAACGCCGTCCCCGCTCCCGCCAGATCACCGTGCGGTAACGCTGCTGGTAGGATGGAGGGTTGAGGGTGGCTGACCGCGCCACCCCGCACGACGCCAGAGGCGTCCGCGCGACCTCACCGCGACCGTCCACACAGTCCACCGAAGGGACGCCGCCAGCGATGGCCCTAGACCTGAACACCCGCCAGGGGAGGCCCGGCGCCGCCAGCAAGCCCGCCTACCGCCCCGAGGTGCAGGGACTGCGCGCCTTCGCCGTCCTCATGGTGGTCGTCTACCACGTGTGGCTGGGCCGCGTCTCCGGCGGCGTGGACGTTTTCCTGCTGATCTCCGCGTTCCTGCTCACGGCCTCGTTCACCCACAAGGTGGAATCCGGGAAGCCGCTGAAACTGGTGTCCTACTGGCTCCAGCGCTTCCGCGGGCTGCTGCCGGCCGCCGTCGTGGTGTTGCTGGCGATCCTCGCCGCGACCGCCTCGCTGCTGCCGCGCACCCGCTGGCACGACGTCTTCACGCAGACCTGGTCCAGCCTGTTCTACACGCAGAACTGGACGCTCGCCCGCGAGTCGGTGGACTACTACGCCGCGAACCACGCGACGGCCAGCCCGCTGCAGCACTTCTGGTCGCTGTCCATCCAGGGCCAGGTGTTCATCCTCTGGCCGCTGATCCTCGCCGCCTGCGCGCTGGCCTGGCGTGCCCTGCGCGGACGCTTCCCGCGCCTGGGGTACCGCGCTCTGGTGGGCGCCGCGTTCGGCGTCGTGTTCGCCGTGTCCCTGGCGTACTCCGTCCACGCGACCGCCACCAACCAGGCGTACGCCTACTTCGACACCCGCGCCCGCCTGTGGGAGTTCGCGCTCGGCTCGCTGCTGGTGCTGGCCGTCCCGTACGCCGCGAAGCTCTCCGTCCGGATCCGCGTGGTGCTGGGCTGGGTGGGCCTGGCCGCCATGCTCTCCTGCGGCCTGATCCTGCAGGTGCAGGCGCAGTTCCCCGGCTACGTCGCCCTGTGGCCCACGCTGGCCGCGGCCGCGATCATCGCCGCCGGCGACACCCGGACCCCGGCGTCCGACGGCGGGGCGCCGGCCGATGCCGACCGTCGCCGCGGCGTCGACCGCCTCCTGGCCGCCAAGCCGCTGGTGGCCCTCGGCGGCATCTCCTACGCGCTGTACCTGTGGCACTGGCCGATCCTGGTGATCTTCCTGACCGTGCGGGAACTGCACAACCCGGGGATCCTCGGCGGCCTGGCCGTGATCGGGCTCTCCCTCGCCCTGGCGTGGGCCACCACCCGCGTCGTCGAGACCCCGTTCCACGCCTGGCACTGGCCCACCCAGCGCCGCCGCCGCCTGAGCCTGGTGCTGGCCGTGATGGTCGGCATCGTCGCCATGCCGCTGAGCGGCTGGGAGTCGCGGGTCGCCGCGTTCGAGACGGCCGTGAAGCAGCAGGCCCCCGCGGACAACCCGGGCGCCCAGGCGCTGGCGCCGGACTTCGAGTACGACGGCGACCCGGCCGCCGTCGTGCGCCCCCTCGCCAGCGACGCCGGCGCCGAATGGGCCAACTACGGTGGCGACTGCACGGGCGACTACCAGCTCACGGACCCGCGCACGGAGTTCTGCCAGCTCGGCGGGGACCCGGCCACCGCGGAGAAGACCGTGATGGTGGTCGGCGATTCGCACGCGCAGCACTGGACGTCCGCGCTGTCCGTCGCCGCGGAGAAGAACGACTGGGCCTGGGTGCTGGTCACCCAGCCCGGCTGCCGCTTCGGCGGCCCGACCGACGAGCGCTCGGCCGAGTGCAACGGGTTCAGCGAGGCGGCCACGCAGTACGCCGTGGACCACCGGCCCGACGCCGTCGTGACCCTCGGGACGCTGACCGCCTTCACCGAGGGCGAGGACACCGAGACCCGCGGCGACGAGGAGCGGATCGTCCCCGCCTACGAGGAGGGGATCCGCCCGTTCCTGGAGGCCGGAATCGACGTCGTCGCCCTGCGCGACACCCCGCGCTACCCCTTCAACGTGCCCGAATGCGTGGACCGCAAGGGCGCCGATTCCCCGGAGTGCTCCGCGCCGACCGAGGAGATCGTTGCACCGGTCTCGCCGCTGGAGGAGTTGGAGCGCCGGATGGCCCCGGAGACCGCGCGGCCGGGCTCGGGGAAGCTGGGGTTCATGGACATGACCGACCAGCTCTGCGTCGACGGGACGTGCCGCCCGGTGATCGGCAACGTCCTGGCGTACATGGACGGCTCCCACCTCACCCGGACGTACGTGGAGACGACCGCGCCGGTGTTCGAGCGGCGCCTGAAGGATTCGCTCGGCTGGTAGGGCCGTTGCCGGCCCTGTTCCCTTGGACACATCCCGCGTGAGGAATGGGGAACGGCACGCTCGCGTTCTAGGATGTAGGAAATCCCCCGCCGGCTCGCGAAAGGCTCCCCATGTCCGAGTTCAATCCCTTCGCCCTCGAAGGACTCACCTACGACGACGTCCTGCTGCTCCCCGGCCCGACGGACGTCATCCCCTCCGAGGCGGACACCGCGACCCGCTTCACGAAGCGCATCACGCTGAACATCCCCCTGGCCTCCGCCGCCATGGACACCGTCACCGAGGCCTCGATGGCGATCGCGTTGGCCCGGCAGGGTGGAATCGGGATCATCCACCGCAACCTCTCGATCGACGACCAGGCCAAGCAGGTGGACCAGGTCAAGCGCAGCGAGTCCGGCATGATCACCGACCCGGTGACCGTGGGCCCCGACGCCACGCTGCAGGAACTCGACGACCTCTGCTTCCACTACCGCGTCTCCGGCCTGCCCGTGGTCGACGGCGGGAAGAAGCTGCTGGGCATCATCACCAACCGCGACACCCGCTTCATCCCGCGCGAGCGGTTCATGACCACCAAGGTCTACGAGGCGATGACGGCGATGCCGTTGGTCACCGCGCGCGTCGGCGTGCCGCGCGAGGAGGTCATCGCGCTGCTGAGCAAGCACCGCATCGAAAAGCTCCCGCTGGTCGACGACCACGACATCCTGCAGGGCCTGATTACGGTCAAGGACTTCGATAAGGCCGAGCAGTACCCGATCGCCACCAAGGACGACGAGGGCCGCCTGCGCGTCGGCGCCGCCGTCGGCTTCTTCGGCGAGGGCTACGACCGCGCGATGGCGCTCATCGACGCGGGCGTGGACGTGCTGGTCGTCGACACGGCCAACGGCCACAGCCAAGGCGTGTTGGACATGATCGCGCGCCTGAAGAAGGACCCCGCGGCCGCGCACGTCGACGTCGTCGGCGGCCAGGCCGCGACCCGCGAGGGCGCGCAGGCGCTGATCGACGCCGGTGCCGACGCCATCAAGGTCGGCGTGGGACCGGGTTCCATCTGCACCACCCGCATCGTCGCCGGCGTGGGCGTGCCGCAGGTCACCGCCATCTACGAATCCGCCAAGGCCGCCATCCCGGCCGGCGTGCCGCTGATCGCCGACGGCGGCCTGCAGCACTCGGGCGACATCGGCAAGGCGCTGGTCGCCGGCGCCGACTCCGTGATGCTGGGCTCGCTGCTGGCGGGAACGGCGGAGTCCCCGGGCGACCTGGTGTTCATGAACGGCAAGCAGTTCAAGGCCTACCGCGGCATGGGCTCCCTCGGCGCCATGCAGACGCGTGGCAAGAACACGTCCTACTCCAAGGACCGCTACTTCCAGGCCGACGTCCCCACCGACGAGAAGCTGATCCCCGAGGGCATCGAGGGCCAGGTCCCGTACCGCGGACCCCTCTCCGCGGTGGCCCACCAGCTGGTCGGCGGGCTGCGCCAGACCATGTTCTACGTCGGCGGGCACACCATCGGCGAGCTCAAGGCGAAGGGCAAGTTCGTGCGCATCACGGCGGCCGGGCTCAAGGAGTCCCACCCGCACGACATCATGATGACGGTCGAGGCCCCCAACTACCGCTCCCGCTAGCCCCGCCCCGCCCCGCGAAGTGGACATTACCTCGGTTAACAAACCCGGGTAATGTCCACTTCGCGGGGTTTTTGGGGCGGGGCTACCGGTCCTTATCCGGGTGGTGCGGAGCGGCGGCGTGCTGCTCGGCGAGGAGGTACTCCTCGACGGCGCGCTCCGGCACCCGGTATGACCTCCCGAAGCGCACCGCAGGCAGCTCGCCCGCGTGCACCAGGCGGTACACGGTCATCTTCGACACGCGCATCGCGTCCGCGACTTCCGCCACGGTCAGGTAATGGGCATTCTCGAACTTCTGCAACTCGACCATTTGGTCCCCAATCAAAGATTCCAATCGTCCCCACGATGGAGCGAGAACCACGCCAGCAACCTCTGGCTACTGCAGCACCGCTAATCGCAAGGTAACCACAAACGGTAGCCGGGGGCCATAGTTGTTTCCGCGCGGCCCCGCACGTGTCGCGGTCACGGATCGGCCACAAGTCCATCGAATGGATATGCTCAACGGATGCTTCACGACGGCGGCGCCCGCCGGCCCGTTTACGGGCCGCGACGTAGACTGTTTCCCGTGCCCGGCGACGCCCCGCCGCCCGCCCCGCGGCAGCCGCTCCGGCCCGCCCACCCCGCGACAGAAAAGACCCCGATGTCCCAGCCAAAACAGCTGAAGAAACTCGCCCGCGACCGCATGGAACGCACGGGGGAGACCTATACGCTGGCGCGCAAGAACATCCTGGCGGGCAAGTCGGAGCGCGGGGGCGGACCGGACGCCGCGCCCGGCGCCGGAAGCGCCGCAGACGCCGCCAACCGCACCGCCAACGGGTTGGACGAGGCGGAACTGCCCGAATACCCGGCCCCCGCCGGAGTCGTGCAGTACGACGCCGGCCTCTGGCACCGCGTGCTGACCCAGGCCGGCGTGACGCATCCGCTGACCGGCATGCCGCTGAGCGAGGCGCTGCTGGCCGGGCTCGCCGGCGGCATCGGCTTCATGGTCTTCACGTTCGAGTACGAGGAGACGACGACGGCGACCGTCGTCACCCGCTCCCACCCCGAGCCCTACGTGGCCGGCCTGCTGGCGCGCTGCGGCGCGCGCGTCCGCGAACAGACCACCAGCAGCGCCAAGGTGGCCCAGGCGAACCTGGACGCCGCGCTGGACGAGGGCCGCGCCGCCGTCGTGCGCGTGTCCGAGTCCCTACTGCCGTTCGCCCTCGTCGCCGGCGCCGAGGAGGACGAGTCGGTCGACGTCGTGGTGGTCGGCGAGCACGACGACGGCAGCTACCTGATTGACGACGGCGACGGCGAGCTCCAGCTCATCTCGCCCTCCGACCTGGCCGCCGCGCGCGGCCGCCGGAAGAAGGACCGGCGCTGGCAGGCGTGGGTTCCCGAGCCCGCCGTTCCGGACGCGGCGGTGCTGGGCGCGAACGCCGCCGAGGCCATCGCGGCGACCGCCGCGCGGCTCCTCGGAGAGTCCGAACTGGTCGGGATCCCCGTCCACTTCGCCAAGAACTTCGGCGTCGCCGGCATGCGCACGTGGGTCGAGAAGCTGCGGGACACCCGGACGCGGAAGGGCTGGACGGCCCTGTTCGCGGATCCGGACCGCCTCTACTCCGGCCTCGCGCAGGTGAAGGACTTCCTGGAATCCCCGCGTTACGGGGGTGCCGGGGGACTGCGCGCGCAGTACGCCGACTTCCTGGACGAGGCCGCCCGGTTGCCCGTGGCGTCCGAGATCGCCGGACTCGCCGCGGCAGCCGAGGCCTACCGCGCGCTCGCCCCGCGATGGACGGAACTGGCCGACGCCGTGGACCCGGAGGTGGACCCCGAGGGGCGCGCCGCGCACTTCGCCGGGCTCGCGGACCTGCTGGAGGCCATCGCCGACGCCGAGGAGGCGGCCGCCCGGTTGCTCCGCCCGGCGGAGTAGCCGGGCGGCCGGCGGCCCCACAGCCCGTCCCCGGGCAGGGCCGCCGGCCGTCCCGGGGCAGGGCCGCCAGCCGTCCCGGCGCCAAGCCGTCGGGGGTGCGCTGATAGGCTTGCCCGGTGACTTACGAGATTGAAATCGGCCGCGGCAAGCGCGGGGCGCGTGCCTATTCGCTGGACGACGTGGCCATTGCCCCCAACCGCCGCACCCGGGACCCGCAGGACGTTTCCGTGGGCTGGCAGATCGACGCCTACCAGTTCGCGACCCCGATCCTCGGGGCGCCGATGGACTCGGTGATGAGTCCGGAGACGGCCATCGCCCTGGGGCGGCTCGGCGGCCTCGGGGTGCTGAACCTCGAGGGTCTCTGGACCCGTTACGAGGACCCGGCCCCGGTGCTCGCGGAGATCATCGACATCAAGGACGACACCCCGCTGGGCAAGAACGTCAGCCCGGCCGTCACGAAGCGCCTGCAGGAGCTTTACGAGGCGCCCATCCAGCCCGAGCTCATCACGTCCCGGCTCGCGGAGATCCGCGACGCCGGCGTCACCGTGGCCGGCGCCCTGACGCCGCAGCGTACGCAGGAGCACTACAAGACGGTGGTCGCCGCCGGCGTCGACATCTTCGTCATCCGCGGCACCACGGTCTCCGCCGAGCACGTCTCGCAGAACCAGGAGCCGCTGAACCTCAAACAGTTCATCTACGAGCTCGACGTCCCCGTGATCGTCGGCGGAGCCGCCGGCTACACCCCGGCGCTGCACCTGATGCGCACCGGAGCGGCCGGCGTCCTCGTGGGCTTCGGCGGGGGAGCCAGCGGCACCACCCGCCGCGCGCTGGGCATCCACGCGCCGATGGCCACCGCCATCTCCGACGTCGCTGCGGCCCGCCGCGACTACCTCGACGAGTCCGGCGGACGCTACGTCCACGTCATCGCCGACGGCGGCCTGGGCAGCAGCGGCGATATCGTCAAGGCGATCGCCATGGGCGCGGACGCCGTCATGCTCGGCAGTGCGCTGGCCCGCGCGGCCGAGTCGCCGGGCAACGGCTGGCACTGGGGCGGGGAGGCGCACCACCCCACGGACCCGCGCGGGGACCGCGTCCACGTGGGCACCGTCGGGCCGATGGAACAGGTCCTCTTCGGTCCGTCGCACCACACCAACGGCACCTCGAACCTGATTGGCGCCCTGCGCCGCTCGATGGCGACCACGGGGTACTCCGACCTCAAGGAATTCCAGCGCGTCGACGTCGTCATCTCGCCCTACCAGGTGGGTTGAGGATGCGGGCGGACGCTTCGGAGGACCGTGGACACGGCCTCGCCACGACCGGCGGGGCGCTGAGCCCCGGGTTCCGCGAGGAGTCGCTTGACGCGATGCGAGCCACCGCGTCCCCGGGCGAGCCGGAGTTGGACCTGCTGATCGTCGGCGGCGGAATCGTCGGCACCGGCGCGGCGCTCGACGCCGCCACGCGCGGGCTGCGCGTCGGGATCGTCGAGGCGCGCGACTGGGCGGCCGGCACGTCCTCGCGCTCGTCCAAGCTGATCCACGGCGGCCTGCGCTACCTGGAGATGCTGGACTTCGCCCTGGTCCGCGAGGCGCTGCAGGAGCGCGGGCTGCTGATCGACAGGATCGCCCCGCACCTGGTCCGGCCCGTGCCGTTCCTCTACCCGCTGACCAAGCGTTTCGTCGAGCGCCCGTACGTCGGCGCCGGCATCGCGATGTACGACGCCATGTCCCTCGCCTCCGGGCACAGCCGCGGTGTCCCCTTCCACAAGCACCTCTCGCGCCGGGGCACGCTCCGCAGCGCGCCCAGCCTTCGGGACGACGCGTTCGTCGGTTCCATCCGCTACTACGACGCGCAGGTCGACGACGCGAGGCTGGTGGTCGACGTCGTCCGCACCGCCGCGAAGTACGGGGCGCTGGCCGCCAACCGGGTGAAGGTCGTGGACTTCGTCCGCGCCGGCGAGCGGGTGGTCGGGGCCCGCATGGAGGACCAGGAGACCGGCGAGGTGTTCGAGGTCCGCGCCAAGCAGGTGGTCAACGCCACCGGCGTCTGGACCGACGAGACGCAGGCCATGGTCACGGACCGTGGGCAGCTGAAGGTGCGCGCGTCCAAGGGCATCCACTTGGTGGTCCCGCGGGACCGGTTCCAGTCGACGGTCGGGATGATCCTGCGCACGGAGAAGTCCGTGCTGTTCGTGATTCCGTGGGGCCGGCACTGGATCATCGGGACCACGGACACGGAGTGGACCCTGGACAAGGCCCACCCGGCGGCGTCCAGCAGGGACATCGACTACATCCTCGAGCACGTGAACAAGGTGCTCAAGCGCCCTCTGACGCGCGAGGACGTCGAGGGCGTTTACGCCGGCCTGCGTCCGCTGCTCGCGGGGGAAAACGACTCGACGGCGAAGCTCAGCCGCGAACACGTCGTGGCGCACCCGGTCCCGGGGCTCGTCGTGGTGGCCGGCGGAAAGTACACCACCTACCGCGTGATGGCACGCGATGCGGTCGACGAGGCCGTGCGCGCCATGGACGAGGGTGTTCCGGCGTCGTGCACCGAGACCATCCCGCTGCTCGGCGCCGAGGGCTACCAGGCCTCGTGGAACGCGCGGCACCGGATGGCGCGGGCCGCCGGCGTGCACGTGGCCCGCGTGGAGCACCTGCTGGGCCGCTACGGATCGCTCACCCGGGACATCCTGGCGCTGATCAGCGAGCGTCCCGAGCTGGCCGAGCCGCTGCCCGACGCCGACGACTACGTGGCCGCCGAGGTGGTCTACGCGACCACGCACGAGGGCGCCCGGCACATCCACGACGTCCTGACCCGGCGCACCCGCATCTCCATCGAGGCGTGGGACCGCGGCGTTTCGGCGGCCCCGGAGGTGGCGCGGCTGATGGCGCCGCTGCTGGGATGGAGCGACGCGCAGGTCGAGCGCGAGGTGCGGCACTACGTCGCGCGTGTCGAGGCCGAGCGCGCAAGCCAGGAGGAGCCGGACGACGTTTCGGCAGACAAGACACGAATGAATGTGGAAGACATTGTCCCAGTCAGAGATTAGCCACCTCGGGGAGCTGACGACGCCGGAACTGGTCGTCCTGGACCTCGACGTCCCGGACCGCCGGGCCGCCGTCGACGTGCTCGCCCGCAAGATGTACGACGCCGGCCGGATCGGCGACCTCGACGGTTTCCTGAGTCAGGTCGGGAGCCGCGAGCACCAGTTGGCCACGGGCCTGCCCGGCGGGATCGGGATGCCGCATGCCCGCACGGAGCACACGGACCGCGTGAGCATCGCAGTGGGCGTGACGGCCTTCGGACACTCGCTGGACTTCGGAGCGTCCGACGGCCCGGCGACCGTGGTGCTGTTGCTCGCGACCCCGGCGACGAGCTATTCGCTGCACCTCGGGGTCCTCGCGACGCTGGCGCGGAGCCTGTCCAGGCAGGCGTTCCGCGAGTCGCTCCGCCGGGCCTACGACCCGGAGGTCATCGCGGAGCTCATCAACTCGACGGTCGACTTCTCCGATCTCTGAGCCGGCGGGCCGCGGGGGCGTTGCCGGGATCGGGATCGGCGGAACGAACCGAAGGCCGAAATGGTTCCATTCGTTGTTCTACAAGCAATCGAAGTAGTGTTAAACGGTGCTGAAAACCGCCCTTAAACCACAGTGGATCCTCGCGTTGGCGGGGGCGATCCTTGTGGCGTCGGGGTTCGTCTGGCTGAGCCAGTGGCAATTCGACCGCTCCCGGGAGGCCGCCCCGCCGCCGGCGAGCCAGACCGAAACGGCCGTGCCGCTGACCGAACACTTCCGCCCCGGCGTCGACATGCTCGCGGCCGACGCCGACCAGATCGTCACCGCCTCCGGGGAGTTCCTGCCCGGGAAACAGGTGCTGGTCGCGGACCGTATCCACGCGGGGGAAACGGGCTACTGGGTGGTCGCCGCGTTCGCAGTCGACGGCGCCGAAGACGATGCCACCATCCCCGTCGTGCGGGGGTGGCAGCCCGACGCAACCGAAGCCCCGGCCGTGCCCGAGGGAGAGGTCGAACTCGCCGGACGCCTGCTGCCCACCGAATCGCCCATCGACGGGCCGACGCAGGGACCCGGCCTGGGCTCGCTCTCGGTGGCCCAGCTGATCAACCTTTGGGACGTTCCGTCCTACAGCGGTTTCGTCGTGGCCTTCGAGGCGCTCGACGGCGCCGGGGACGACGTCGGCGCCGCGGCCTCCGGTCTCGCGGAGGTGGAGATTGGGCCGCAGCCGCAGGAGCGGGAAATCAACTGGCTCAACATCTTCTACGGCATCGAATGGGTGGTCTTCGCCGGTTTCGCCGTGTTCCTCTGGTGGAGGCTGGTCGCCGACGATTACCGCCGCGAACAGGAGGACCTGGCCGACGCGGCGGAAGCCGAAGCGGAGGCAGAGGTACAAGCCGCCGCCGCGCAAGCCCCCGCCGATCACGAGAGCAGCCCGCAAGCCCCCGGTGCGAACTCCACCGGCACCCAACCCACCGGCACCCAACCCGCCGACACCGAGAGCAAGGACCAGAAGTGAGCAACGAGCCCGCATCCGCCCGAGCGTCGAAGCGCCGATTCGCCGGCACGCCGTCGCAAATCCGCAGCGCGGCCTCCTTCTACAAGGTCCTGGCGTACGCAACCGGCGTGATGCTGCTCTTCGTCGTAGTGGAGATGGTGGCCAAGTACGGCTTCGGCGCGGAGATCGTCGCCGGCGGCACGCTCGCCGACGGGACGGACAACACCCTGGGGCTGTTGCCCGACGGTTCCTTCGAGGGCGGCGTCAACCTGTCCAAGGTGGTGCTGATCGTCCACGGCTGGATGTATGTGGTGTATCTCATTGCGGACTTCCGCCTCTGGTCCCTGATGCGCTGGCCGTTCACCCGCTTCATCACCATTGCGCTGGGCGGAGTGGTGCCGCTGCTGTCCTTCTTCATGGAAAAGCGCGTGCACGGCGAGGTGGAGCGCGAACTCGCGAACCACCCGGAGGCCGCCAGGCGCTACTGAGGCGCACGGCCCGGCGCCCGCCGTCGACTAAGCTGGACTCCGTGACCAACGCAGCCCCCACCCCAGAGCACAAGCCGGTTCTGGTCGTCGACTACGGTGCCCAGTACGCGCAGCTGATTGCCCGCCGCGTACGCGAGGCCAACGTGTATTCGGAGATCGTCCCGCACACCTTCACCACCGAGCAGATCATGGCCAAGAACCCGGCGGCCATCATCCTCTCCGGCGGCCCGGCCAGCGTCTACGCGGAGAACGCGCCGTTCGTCGGACCCGACCTGTTCGAGGCCGGCGTCCCCGTCCTGGGGATCTGCTACGGATTCCAGGCGATGGCGAACGCCCTCGGCGGCAAGGTCGCGCAGACCGGCCTGCGCGAATACGGCGCGACCGAGGCCACCGCCGTGCTGGAGAAGCCCGAATCGATCCTCAAGGGCCTGCCCGGCATCCAGAACGTGTGGATGAGCCACGGGGACTCCGTGCAGGAGGCCCCGGAGGGCTTCGAGGTCCTCGCGACCACGGCCGGAGCGCCCGTCGCGGCGTTCGCCAACGAGGACAAGCGCCTCTACGGCGTCCAGTGGCACCCCGAGGTTAAGCATTCCGTGTACGGCCAGCGCGTGCTGGAGAACTTCCTGTTCAACGGCGCCGGCCTGGAGCCGGACTGGACCACGGGCAACATCCTCGAAGAGCAGGTCGACCGGATCCGCGAGCAGGTCGGCACCGGCCGCGCCATCTGCGGCCTGTCCGGTGGGGTCGACTCCGCCGTCGCGGCCGCGCTGGTCCAGCGCGCCATCGGCGACCAGCTCACCTGCGTTTTCGTCAACCACGGGTTGCTGCGCGAGGGCGAGGCCGAGCAGGTGGAACGAGACTTCGTCGCCGCGACCGGCGCCAAGCTCTACATCGCCGACGAGCGCGAGCGCTTCCTGACCGCCCTGGCGGACGTCACCGACCCGGAGACGAAGCGCAAGATCATCGGACGCGAGTTCATCCGCGCTTTCGAGGCCGCCGAGGCCGCGATCATGGCCGAGGCCGCCGACTCCGGAGAGCCCGTGCGCTTCCTGGTGCAGGGAACGCTGTACCCGGACGTCGTGGAATCCGGCGGCGGAGAGGGTGCCGCGAACATCAAGAGCCACCACAACGTGGGCGGACTGCCGGAGGACCTGCAGTTCGAGCTCGTCGAGCCGTTGCGCGCGCTGTTCAAGGACGAGGTCCGGTCGGTGGGGGCGCAGCTCGGCCTGCCGGCGGAGATCGTCCAGCGCCAGCCGTTCCCCGGACCCGGTCTGGGCATCCGCATCATCGGCGCCGTCAACGAGGAGCGCCTCGAGCTGCTCCGCAAGGCCGACGCCATCGCCCGCGCTGAGCTGACCGCGGCGGGACTGGACCAGGAGGTCTGGCAGATGCCGGTCGTGCTCCTGGCCGACGTCCGCTCCGTGGGCGTCCAGGGAGACGGCCGCACCTACGGCCACCCGATCGTGCTGCGGCCGGTCTCTTCCGAGGACGCGATGACGGCCGACTGGTCGCGGCTGCCGTACGACCTGCTGGCGCGGATTTCCAACCGCATCACCAACGAGGTGGACGGCGTGAACCGCGTGGTCCTGGACGTGACCAGCAAGCCGCCGGGCACCATCGAATGGGAGTAGGCGACGCGCGCGGACTGCCGCGGCGACGCTGAACGGGAGGGAGGGGCCTTGGTGCCCCTCCTTTCCGCATTCCCCGACGTTTGACAGTGTTTCGGTCAACGAACGGCACGGGCGAGTCAAGTAGTTTAGAGGGAGCCCCGCGTGCCCGACCGCGCGCGGGAGTGTCACGGCCCTGCGCCGACGGACAGCGGCACGGCGCGACGGCGCCGAACGGACCGCACGACGGCGGCGCAACAGCAAGGAAGGCGGGTGTTCCGGTGGTAGGGACTCAGGAGAGCGGGGCGGCGTTGGCCGGCTGGCTGGAGAAGCTGGGCCCCGGTGCCGGGACGGATACCCTGCTGCGCTTCGCCGGTTCCGGGTCCAACAGCATCGACCTCACCCACGCGCACCCCTCCGGCCTCGCGCAGTTCCTGGCCGGCCGCCGCACGCGCCTGTCCATGCTGCTGCGCGACGCGGACACCTACACTTCGGGGCGCCGCACCGCCCGTGCCCTGCGCGCCAAGATCCAGGAACTCTCCGAGGACCGCGGCATCGACGTCGGCTACCTCGCCTCGGGCATCGCCACCTGGCGGGCCACGCAGGACGGCCGCAGCGAACAGTTTAGCGCGCCGATCATGCTGGGGCGCGTGGCGCTGACGCTCCGCGAGGGCCAAGACGACCACGAGGTCCAGCTCTTGGGCCGCGCGCAGGTCAACCCGGCGCTGGTCCGCTACTTCTCCGAGACCCACGGGCTGGAGATCGACGCGGCGGCTCTCAGCGGCGCCGCGTACATGACCGCCCGCTTCGACCCGCGCCAGGCCATGGACACGCTCCGCGAGCAGGTGGCGGACATTCCCGGCGCAGTGATCGAACACCGGTTGCTCGTCTCCACGTTCGCGGACCTGGCCGACCCCGCGGACCCGGCGCGGCTCGATCCGGAACACCCTGTGATCGCCCGTCTGCTGGCCGCCGACGCGGGGGAGGACGTCGTCGTTCCCGAGCCCCAGGTCACGGTGCTCAGCAGCGACGAACGCGACCCGGCCGACGAGATCCTCGTGTTGGATGCCGACGCCAGCCAGCAGGAGGCCCTCGACCTCGTGGAGGCGGGGGAGTCCGTGGTGGTGTCCAGCCCTCCCGGAACCGGACAGACGCAGACCGCCATCAACGCGGCCGCCATCCTCGCCGGGCAGGGCAAGCGCATCCTCGTCGTGGCCGAGCGCCAGGCCACGGCGCTGGGATTCGCCGAGCGCCTCGAGGAGCTGGAGCTGGGCAGCCTGGCCCTGCGCATGTCGCCGGAGACCGGCCCCGAGGAGCTGCGCGTGCAGATCACCCGCGCCATCCTGCGCAACGAGCGGGCCACCCAGCCGCAGCTCGAAAAGCTGCACAAGACGCTGACCAGCCACCGCCACGCGCTGCTGGACCACGTCCGTTCGCTGCACAACGTGCGCAGCCGGTGGGGATGCTCGCCCTACCAGGCCATGCAGGAGCTCGCGCGGCTCACCTCGCTCGAGCCGGCCCCGGCCACAACGGTCCGGCTCAAGCGCAGCGTCTTGGACAGCATCACCAGCCGGCACGAGACGGCGGCCAAGCTGCGCCGCGCGGCCGAGGTCGGCAGCTTCAGCCGGGCCGTCACCGATAGCCCCTGGTACGGGGCGCGGCTGCGCAACCGCAAGGAGACGGCCCAGGCCCTCGAACTCGCGACCAGCCTCGCGTCCGACCTTCCCCGGCTGCGCGAGAACATGCTCAAGGTCGCGGCCCACTCGGAAATCAAGCTCGGCACCACGTTCGTCGAATGGGGAGAGCAGCTCGAGCTCCTGGTCGCCGTCCGCGGTAGCCTCGACAAGTTCGAGGCCGACATCTTCGACCGGTCGGTCGAGGACCTTATCAGCGCCACCGCGCCGTCGTCGTGGCGCCGCGAGCGGGGCATCGAGATGAGTTCGATGACGCGTTCCAGGCTCCGTCGCGTCGCCAAGGAGTACGTCCGGCCCGGCGTCCACATCGCGGACCTCCACGAATCGCTCGTGGACGTCCAGCGCCAGCGCGGCATGTGGACCCGCTACGCCACCAGCCAGCGCCATCCGCTGGTTCCCACGGGCCTGCTCGAGCTGAACGCCGCCTACCGCGACGCGGACGCCAGGCTTGGCAAGCTCGTGGACGCGCTCGCCCGCACGGACCACAAGGACGCGCTGCAGCGGCTGCCCGTCGACACGCTCGTGGGACGGCTGGCCCGGCTCGTCGAGGACCGCGGCGCGCTCGAGGTCCTTCCCGAGCGCACGCTTCTCCAGGAGCAGCTGCGGGAGCAGGGACTCGCGGACCTGCTGGCCGACCTGGCCGAGCGCGAGGTCGCGGCCGAGGACGTCGCGGCCGAATTGGACCTGGCGTGGTGGCAGTCCGCACTGGAGGCCATGATCAGCGGGGACGAATACCTCGCGATGGCCGACGGCGCCAAGCTGCGCCGGCTCGAGGCGGAGTACCGGCTGGCCGACAACACTCACATCGGCTCCGGCGCCGGCCGTTTGCGGTGGCTGATGACCCAGCGCTGGAAGGCGGCTCTCGCGGACCACCGCGCGGCGTCCCGCGAGCTGCGGGCCATCCTCAAGGACGGGGAGCCGACCATGGAGGCGCTCTCCCGCCTCGGCGTCCCGCTCGTCAATTCGCTGGTGCCCATCTGGATCGGCTCGCCGCTGCTGATCCCCGCGGCGGTGCCGTCCGACGTCGAATTCGACGCCGTCATCCTGCTCGACTCCGATTCGCTGTCGCTGCGCGGGGCGATCGGATCCATCAGCCGCTCCAGGCAGGTGGTCGCGTTCGGCGACGCCATGCTCGGTTCGCCGCGGAGCTTCCACGTCTCCGTCGATCCGACCGCGTCCAACCGCGAGCCCGCCGAGCCCGTGAGCACCTTCGGCGCCCTGTCCACGGTGTTGCCCGTGCGCCGGCTCGACACCGTCTACCGCGGGGTCGACGAGGGCCTCACCGAGGCGCTCGGGCAGGCGTACTACGACGGGAACCTGCGTCGGCTTCCCGCGGCACGCGCCATGGCCGGCGGCACTCCGTCGCTGTCCGTCGACTACGTCGAGGACGGCATGGGCATGCCCGGCCCGTCGGGCGAAGCGGTGGAGACGACCGTCGCCGAGGTCAACCGCGTCGTGGACCTCGTCTTCGGGCACATCCGCCGCCGGCCGAACCGTTCGCTGGCCGTGATCGCCGCCAACCAGCGGCACGCCGCGCGGATCGCCGAGGCGATCGCGCTGCAGCTGCCCAACTACCCTTGGGCGGCCGACTTCTTCAAGCGGTCCACCGAGCGCTTCCAGGTCTCGTCCGTGGAGCGCGCACACGGACTGGTCCGCGATGCGGTCATCTTCGCCCTCGGGTTCGGACGCACCCCGCACGGCAAGGCGGTACACGACTTCGGCGCGCTGTCCGGGGAGCGGGGAGACGAGTTCTTCGTCACCGGCGTCACCCGGTCCCGCGACCTGCTCCACCTGGTCACTTCCGTGCGGCCGGAGGACCTGGACGAAACCCGCCTCAACGGCGGCGCGAAGCGCTTCGTGGAACTCGTGGGCAGGGTCCTGTCCGGGCATTCCGGCGTTCGGAACGAGGGGGGAGAGCTCGAGGATCCGCTGGTGGCGGACCTCATGTCCCGCCTGGCCGAGCGCGGGGGCATCGTCAAGCCGCGCTACCGGGGCGTGCTGGACCTCGCCGTTCAGTCGCCGGATGCCGACGGCAAGGGGGAGCCGCCGCTCGCGGTGATTTCCGACGGAACCGAGGACTACCGCCGGATGACGGTGCGGGCCCGCAGCCGTTTGCGGCCGCAGCTGCTCGAATCCATGGGATGGCGTTACGTGCCGTTGTGGACGATAGACGTCTTCAGCGACCCGGCGTCGATCGCCGACACGCTGGCGGATCACGTCGGTTTGGGGCAGGCGGACCACCACACCGAGGCGGGGGAGAACCACGTGTCCGACGACGAAAGCCGGCCTTCCCAGGCGGCCGACCAGGATCCGACCGACGACGCCCCGACCGAGGACGCCCCGACCGAGGACGCCCCGACGAGGGGACGCCGTTCCGGCGACAGCGTGATACCGCGGTTGGCAGCTGAGGACGACCCCCGTTCCTGGGGCGACAGCGTGGAGGACCGGGACAGCTGGCTGCGCGAACAGCGGCCGCCGCACTGGAACTAGCTCCCGGCACCGGTTCACGGCGACCCCACCATCAGGAGGAAGATCCGGCCGCGGCTGGCCGCGCCGGCGAGCTCGGCGGAGTCCTCCTGGGGTGCGGCGACGACGACCATGCCCCGCGACGCGCCGGATCCGGGCCAGGCTCCGGAGTCGTCCCCGGTGGGGACCCACAGCACGGGGACGGAGCGGGCGATCACCCGCGACTCGACGGGTTGTTCGTACCCGTTTCCCTCACTGAGGACCACGTCGACGAGCTGGCCCGGACGCAGTAGCCCCACGGTGTCCGGATCCGCCGGGCGGATCGGGACCGCCACGGTCCCTGGCGCGGTCCCCGTCAGCAGCCCCGGCCCCACCAGCGACGCCGCCGGGACCGGCGATCCGGCGGCCAGCGGCACGGCCAATTGGCTCCCGGACACCTCCGCGATGCTGGTGCCGGCGTCCGGCGGCACGGCTCCGGACGCCAGCTCACGCAGCTCCAGGGCGTCCGATCCCAGCACGGAACCGGCGGGCAGGTCGCGGCGCGCGACCACCACGTCGACGACGGGCGAATGCGCGGGAGCCAGCGCGGAAAGCGCCGCCGCGACCGACAGCGCGGCGAGGCAGGCAGCCATCGGACGCCGGTAAAGGGCCAGCAGTTCGCGCCAGGAGCGACGGTAGCCGGTTCCGTTCCGGCCCGGGGCGGAACGTGCTGCCGGGCTTTGTAACGCAAAGGGGATCCTCATGCGTCCAGTAGGCCACGGACCAACGCAAAGGGCCGCCCGCAATCCGAAGACTGTGGACGGCCCGGCCCCCACGGGGCGAAGACAGGTGCTGTGCGGGGCGGGTGCCCGCGCGGGGGAAGTGCTAGACCGAGGCGCCGGAAGTGGCGGCGGCGGCGGGCACGGCGGGTGCCGGCTTGGAGGCCTCGGACGCGCCCTTGGTGTCGCCGGTTCCGGATGCCGCGGGTGCCGTCGCGGTGGATCCGCTGCGCGAATCCGTGCGGTAGAAACCCGATCCCTTGAACACGACGCCCACGCTGTTGAACTTCTTGCGCAGGGTCCCGGCGCACTCGGGGCAGGACGAGAGGGAATCGTCGGTGAAGGACTGGACGATCTCGAACGCGTGGGTGCAGTCCTTGCAGGCGTAGGCGTAGGTCGGCATGGGTTTCCTTCCGGTGTGGCGGGGTCGGGGATGGTCCGTGGCCGGAACCGCCGCCGCCCGCGGGCTGGCAGTCGAATCCCCAGACTGCCAATTCTACATCACCGAGCGGCGTCGTCCCCGAACCACGTGATGCCGGAGGGGGTCAGCACGGCGTCCACCCTGCGGTCCAGGGCGTTGTAGACGAAGGAGTCCGCGGGCAGGAACTCGTGTTCGTAGACCATCGAGAGCAGCAGCGGACGCGGGGTGAATTCGTCCAATGACGCAATGAAACGGTCGTAGTAGCCGCCGCCCTGGCCGAGCCGCGCGCCCGTGGTGTCGATTGCCTGGGCGGGCACCAGCACGACGTCGACGCCGGCCATCACGTCGCTGCCGTGCCGGTCCCCCATGGGTTCGGCGATAGGCGCCACGGCGCTGCGGCTGGTGGCTATGCCCGGGTGCCAGTCGGTCCAGCTCAGCCGCCTGCCGGGTTCGCAGATGGGCACGAGGATGCGGTATCCCTGAGCGTGGAGGGCGTCCATGAGCCTTCCCGTGGGTGGCTCCGCCCCGTAGGACAGCACGCACGTGAGCGTGCGGCGGGGCGCCTTGGCATCCAGCCACGGGAGCAGGTGTGCCTGCATCGCGTCCACTTGGGCCTGGCGCGCCTCGGGCGTCAACGCGCGGCGAAGTGCCCGGTACCGTTCGCGGGCCGTCTCCTTGTTCAGTGTGTCCACCAAGCCATCCTAGGGAGATGGACACGGATAAGCTTCCCCCATGGACTACGGCGCGCGGTTTTGGCCGGTCACCCTGCAAAGCGGTGACCTGTTGTTGCGTCCGCTGCGCCACCGCGACCGACGCGCATGGACCGATCTGCGCCGGGACAACGCCGAGTGGCTCCGGGCGTGGGAAGCGACCCAGCCCAACCCCGGCGGCCGGATGCCGACGTTCCGCGAGATGGTCTCCTCGCTGAACCGCCAGGCGCGCTCGGCGCAGTCGTTGCCCTGGGCGATCGCCGTCAGGGAACCGCTCGTCCGCGAACCTGTCATGGCCGGGCAGTTGACGGTTGCCGGCATCATGTGGGGCTCGGCCATGACGGCGTCGCTGGGATACTGGGTGGACCAGGCCCGCGCTGGACAGGGGCTCGCTCCCACGGCCGTGGCCCTCGCCGGCGACCACTGCTTCGGCACCCTCGGATTGCACCGCCTGGAGATCAACATCCGGCCGGAGAACTCCGCCAGCCTTCGGGTGGTGGAGAAGCTCGGGTTCCGCGACGAGGGCATCCGGCGGAACTACCTGCATATTGACGGCCGCTGGGCCGACCACAGGACGTTCGCGCTCACGTCCGAGGAGGTCCCCGGGGGACTGATGAAGCGCTGGCTCGAGACGCGCTGAAACGATCCGCCGCGGCGCGCCGGGGAACGAATCGCCGCAGATCAGCGGACACA
This sequence comes from Arthrobacter arnarulunnguaqae, assembly GCF_051262515.1. Lineage (NCBI taxonomy): Bacteria > Bacillati > Actinomycetota > Actinomycetes > Micrococcales > Micrococcaceae > Arthrobacter > Arthrobacter arnarulunnguaqae. The sequence continues at coordinate 115,400 of NZ_JBIMER010000002.1, forward strand.
CCGCGCCCAATGCCGGTCCTGCGTGTCGCGTGCCAGTAGCGTCGAACCTGTGGACGTCCAAGTCGAGAGCTCTGCGGTCCTGGTGGCCATGGTTGGAGTGATGCTCGCGTTCGTCGTCCCGGGTCTTTTGCGTCGGGGCAAGGACGCGCCCCACAGTGCCCGCCCAGTCCGCAACGACAGTCCACGGAGGAAAACGATGGCAACACGAGCACCCCAGGCCGCCGCGCCGCGCACTCGGCTGCGGATCCGCACTGGCCCCGCCGCCGTCGCCGCCGCGGGTGCGCTTGCCGCCGTCGTACTGGTCGTCGGGGGAGCGCTGGCGCCCTTCGGCGTCGTCTCCGGGATGGTGCCCCTCCTTGCTGCCTTGGTGCTCGTCGCGAGTTTCGCGGGCCTGCGCATGCTCGCGGTGGCCGGCCGTCGTCGCCGGGCCCTGGCCCGCATGGAGGCCGCCTTCGCGGAAGCCATGCAGGCCCCACGCACCGAATCCAACGCGCCCCGCCGCGAAACGAAGCTCTTCGACGCGCAGCCCGCGCAGCAGGTCGAGCCCGCTTCGCTGACGGTCCACGAACTGCGGGCGGCGGCGCGCCGCGTGGCGGCGGACGCAGGCCCCCGGTCCGTGAAACCGCCGACCTGGGATCCCGTGGAGGTCCCGAAGCCCACCTACGTCGACGCGGCCAAGGCCGAGCGCCCGGCGCCGGCCGCGTTGCCGCAGCCCGAGGAGAAGAAGGCCACGGGCGTCACGAGCATCCTTCAGGACACGCGGGTGCTCGCCGCCGCGGAGGCCCGGGACGCCGCGCCGGACGGCGTCGTCGCCGGACCGGGGGAGCGCACCGGCGCGGCCCGCGGAAGCGTCGCGGAAAGCGTCCCGTTGGACACTGGCCGCATCAACCTCGACGCCGTCCTGCAGCGCCGCCGCGCCTAGTTCCGCGACGTGTCCACGACGTCCGGATGGCCCGAGGAGCTCCACGTGGGCTTTCTCGAAGCCCACGCCGCCGAACTGATCGAGGCGGCCACCGGCACCGAAGTGGCCCGGCCGCCCCGGCAACTCCAGCTCCAGCACCGTCCGGGCGCCGGGGTCAGCGCCCTCTACGAACTACCCGCCGCCGCGGGCTTCATCGGCATGACCACCGAAACCATGCCCGCGACGGAGGGCACGGTCCGCGTCGAGATCCCGGCGGACGCCGCGCCCAGTTCGAGCGGCAAGCCGGTGACCGGACCCTTGGTGGTCTCCATGTGGCGGCATCCCCACGACCCGAAACTGCCCGGACTGAGGTCCGCCACCGTGGAGCAGGAGGTGTGGCGGATCTGGGGCCGGGACGATACGCTGCGCCGGCTCGAGACCGTCACCTACCGCCCGCTGCGCCGGGCGGTGGTCCGCGCCGAATTCGCCACGGCCGCACCCGTCGTCCACACCCGCCGCCTGTACCTGAAGGTCATGCGCGCCGGGCTGGCCGAGGGCCTGCACCGGCGCCACCGCGTGCTGCACGACGCCGGACTGCCGGTGCCGCGCCCCGTTGGCGAGCCAGTGGACGACGTCGTTGCCCTCGCCGAGGTGACGGGGGACCCAATGTCGAAACTGATTCTGCAGGACGGCGCCACCTCCCTGGCCCCGGGCGACCTGTTGGAGCTCCTGGACCGGCTCCCGGAAGAGGCCTTGGGCTTCCCCCGCAGACCCGCGTGGTCGGACCGGCTGGGTCGCTACGCATCGGCGGCGGCCGTGGCGCTACCCGAGCACGGGGAGCGCATCGGACGTCTGGAACGGCACCTCGCTCGGTTGCTGGGCTCAACGGACCGCGGGCCCGTTGTGCCCACGCACGGCGATTTCTACGAGGCCAACCTCCTCATGGAAGGCAACCGGATTTCGGCGCTCCTGGATGTGGACGGGGTGGGCCCCGGACACCGCGTCGACGACCTGGCATGTCTGCTGGGACACCTCGGTGTCCTGCCTGCGGTGGACATCCGCTACACGCGGATAACGGAGGCCCTCGACCACTTTGGTGGGGCGTTCGCCGCCCACGTGGACCCGGGGGCCCTCTGGGCCCGGTCCGCCGCCGTGGCGGTGTCGCTGGTCGCCGGGGCACGGACTGCCGGCGCCTCCGGCTGGAACCGCCAGGCGCTGGCGCGGCTGGTCGCGGCCGAGGAGCTCGCAGACCGGGCAAACTGAGTCGAACCCGTAGATGAGGGTTTTCTCATGCGTTTCTCCTTTGCCTCTCATCAGGCGTGCGCACACTGGGGTGGAAGGCAAACACCGGACCCGGTCACACGGTCCCCGCATGAGGAGCAACGACAATGATGAACCACAGATTCTGGACCATCACCGGGTCCCTCGGCGTCGTTGCCGTCGGCGCCGGAGCGGCCGTCGCAGACAACCACGTCTTCGACGACTCGTCCGATCTCGGAACCGGCATCCACTCGACGGCGGCAACCCAGGGCGCCCGCACGGCCGTAGCGCCGGAGCCGGCCGCTGCCAGCGTCAGCCCATCCGCCATCAACGACGACAACTTCACGCAGCGCGGCCTCTCCGCCGCTTCCACGGACACCTCGGGTTCGGCCAACACCTCCGGTTCGGCGAACACGTCGGGCTCTGCGAATACCTCGGGTTCGGCCGATACGTCGGGCTCTGCGAATACCTCGGGTTCGGCCGATACGTCGGGTTCCCCCAACACGGCGGCCACGCCGCCGACGCCCCCCACCCCGCCGACACCCGCTTCCGCCCCGTCGCCCGTGTCGGCGGCAACCCCCGCCACGCCGCCGACCCCGATGTCGCCGGCGTCTCCCGCCAGCCCGATGTCGCCGGCGTCACCCACCTCGCCGGTTTCGCCGGCGTCCCCCGTCAGCCCGGTGAGTGCGGCATCTGCCGGCTAGCCTCCTGACGGTACCCCCAAGCGATGGCGTTGCCGGCCCCCCACGGCAACGCCATCGTTCTGCGTTTTGATGCCTTGCCAGTCTCTGTCGGCATAGTCGCCGTCGTCGTGCGCGGTGCGCTTGCGGAGGCCAGCGCATGCGAACAGCCCAGCGTTCCGGCCGTCTACCCGTCGCGCGACAGCCTGTAGCCCATGCCGCGGACGGTCTCGAAGCGGTGGGCACCCAGCTTGTTGCGCAGGTAGCGCACGTAGACGTCCACGACATTCGATGACGGATCGAAGTCGTAGCCCCAGACGCGCGAGAGCAATTGCTCGCGGCTGAGCACCTGGCCGGGGTTGCGCAGGAACGCCTCGGCCAGCGCGAATTCGCGGGCGGAGAGGTCGATTCCGTGTCCACCCACGGTGGCCCGGCGTGAGCGGAGGTCCAGGGAGAGGCCGTTGTGTTCGATGACCTCCTGGTGCGCGCCGTTCGCCTCCGGGTGCAGCCGCAGCCGGACACGCGCCAGCAGTTCCTCGAAGCGGAAAGGCTTGGCCATGTAGTCGTCCGCCCCGTTTTCCAGGCCCTCGACGGTGTGCTCGATTCCGGACCGCGCGGTGAGGATGATGACCGGCACGTCGTTCTTTCCTTGGCGCAGCGACCGCAGGACCTCGAATCCGTCCATGTCCGGCAGGCCGAGGTCGAGGACGACCAGTTCGAAGTCGCCGGTTTGGGCCAGATGGAGGCCGGCGGTTCCGCTGGCCGTCACCGTTGGCAGGAAGCCCGCGGAGCGCAGCCCCTTGGAGACGAACGCGCTGATGCGTTCTTCGTCCTCAATAATCAGGATCTGGCTCATGCGTTCCCCTTTCTTCCGGCGGGGGCACGAAGCCCCGCAACGGTAGGTCCAAGTAGAAGGTCGATCCAACGTCCGGTGTGGACTGCACGCGCACGTCTCCCCGGTGGCCGGCGGCGATGGCACGCACGATTGTCAGCCCGAGCCCGGATCCCTCCGCGCGGCTGCCGTTGCTGCCCCGGGCGAACCGGCTGAAGATCTCTTCGCGGTCCTCCGGCCGGATGCCCACGCCCTCGTCGCGCACCCAGAGGCGCAGGTGGTCGTCCAACAGCGTGGAACCGAGCGCCACCGTGGATCCCGGCGCGGAAAACTTCACCGCGTTCTGGCACAACTGGAGCATGGCCTGGGTGATGCGCCGCGGATCCAGCTCCAACGAGCCGTGCGCGCGCCGTTCGATGATCCAGTGGCGGTCCCCCAGCGCGCGTGCCTTGTCCAGCACGTCGTCGAGGAGGTGGTCCAGCTCCACCGCCACGGGCGCCACGAAGTCGGCCCTGTCGGACTTGGCCAGCGTGACGAGGTCGTCCACGAGCAGCGTCATGCGGTCGAGCTCGTCGAGGGCAACGGCGCGCGTCTGGGTCACGTCGTCGAGGTCCGTGTTGTCCTGCAGCTCGAGGTGGCCCTGGATGATCGTGATGGGGGTGCGCAATTCGTGCCCGACGTCGTCCAGCAGCTGGCGCTGCGAGCCCAGCGCGAGCTGGAGCCGGTCCAGCATGTTGTTGAACGTGCGCGACAGGTCGGCGAGATCGTCGGTGCCAGCGACCGCCAGCCGCTCGTCGAGATCGTGTTCGGTGATCTTGTCCGCGGTCCGCCTCAGGTCGCGCAGTGGCCGCAGCAACCGGGAAACCAGCACCCCGCCGAGCAGGGCCGCCAGGAGGAGTGACCCCAACCCGGCGGCGAAGAAGACGGCGTACGTCTGGTTGAGTTCCTTCAGGGCCGCGGTGGAGTCGTAGGCGAGCACGAACAGCATGGGCTGCTGGTCCGCCGCGAGTTGGACCGGGACCACCACCAACCGGTAGGTGGTCGAGCCGGTCTCGAAGTTGCGCAGCACCACTCGCTCCGGAGGGCCCTCGGCGACGAGGGCCCTGACCAGATCGCCGTCCTGCTCTAGGCGCAGCTCGACCGACTCGGGCGCCTGCCACCGCACCCCGCCCGGCTCCAGGGCCATGAGGCCCTCGTTCGTGGAGGGCAGCGTGCGCTGCATGGCCACGTAGACGAGCGACTCCGCCGATGAGAACGGCCGTCCGGTCTCCAGATCCACGCCGCCCTCGGCCAGGACGCGGAATTCCCGAACCGAACGGGTGAGCGAGGCGTCGATCCGGTCGGCCACCTGACCGCGCTGCACGCCGTATGACGTCGTCCCGGCGACCAGCAGCGTGAGCAGCGCCAGCAGCACCATCGAGGTGAGGATGCGCGCACCGACGGAGCCGTGGCCGCGGAGCCAGTCGAGCCGGCGCCCGTCCTCCATCAGCCGTCGTCCCGGTCGTCCCGGTCGTCCCGGTCGTCGTCATCGTCGTCGTCCGATTCGTCGTCGGGGCGGTCCCCGCCGTGGTCGTCGTATTCGACGGGCGGGGCGGGCGCCACGGGCTGCGGCGAACGGGTCGCCGAGCGGTTCGGACGCGGGGACGCGGACGACGACGGCGCCGCGGACGGCTTGGTCGACGATGGCGTGGCGGACGACGTCGGCGCGGAAGACGGTGTGGAGGACGGGGACGCGGACGACGACGGCGCGGTGGGGCCGGGCGCACCGCTTCCGGCGGGAGTCGTGGACGTCAGTCCGGGGCCCAGATCCACCGGCTGCGGCGCGCCCAGGGCGACGCCGAGCATCGCGCCGATGGTGAGCAGCGAGGCGGCTACGGCCGCCACGAGGAGCGGCCGGATGGTCCGGGGATGCATGGGATCCATTATCCGCGAACCACATGAGACGGGAATGAGAAGACCGCGCCCATGCCCGCCACCGGATCCACGCTAGTCCCCGTGTGGCCCGGGAGCGCCGGGCCCACGATCCGGCGGCGGAGTCTCCGGTTCCCCGTCCGACGGCGGAGCCTCCGGTTCGTCATCCGACGACGGCGCGCCCGGGTCGTCCGCTCCGTCGGCGTTCTGGAGGGCCTCCTCAGCGAGATGCCTGGCTTCTTCGGCCTGGGCCGGCAGCCCTTGCGCCGCCAGGACATCCGCGAGACCACGCTGCGCCGCGTAGAAGTGGGCGACGCTGTCCCGGTGCTCCGAGGCGATCAACCTGTAGAGCGGCACCGCTTCCTCGCCGCGGTCGGTCTCCGCAAGAACGTGGGCCGCGAACAGTTCGGCGTTGCCGCCGGCGTCGTCGTCCTTGGCCGCGCGGAAGAGATCCGCCGCCTCGAGCGCGCCGGCCACGGCCTCCGGACCGTGGCCGAGGGCCCACAGGCTGCGTGCGCGGGTGTCGCGGAAGTCCGCGGAGTGCCATTCGGCGTCGTGTTCGTCTGCGAGGCGGATCGCCTCGTCCAGCACGGTCAGGCCCGCGGCGTCGCCGGCCTCGCACATGGCGTGTCCGAGCGCGTGGAGGGACTGCGGCAGGACGCCCGGATCCGTCTGGCCGGACCGCCGGGAGAGCGAGACGGAACGCTCGAAGTAGGGCAGCGGCAAGCCGGGGTCCTCGCCGCCGGAGACCAGGGTCCCGGCCGCGAGCAGCGCGCGCGCCGCGTCGCCGGGGAGGTCCTGCTCCTCGAAGAGCCGCGCCGCCCGCTCCCACGCCGCGAGCGCCTCGTCCAGGCGTTCCTGGTGGCGGAGGCAGTGGCCGAGCGACATCAGCGTGCGCGCCTGGTCGGAATGGTCGCCGACCTGTTCGAGGGAGGCGGCCAGGTGCTCCAGCACCTCTTCGGCGAGCAGGAATTCCTCGGCCTCCAAGAGCTGGTTGCCGAGCGCCAGGCGAACCGCCCAGGTCTCGCCGAATTCCCCGCGCTCCGCCTGTTCGACGGCGATGCGCCACGCGGTCACGGCGGAATCCTGGTCCATGGACAGCGACGACAGGTTGGCGACCAACGCGGCGGCCGAGACGGCGCCGCGGCGCACCCCCGCGCCGGCGTAGAGCTCCAGCGCGCGCACGGCGCAGCCCTCCGCCTCCAGCGGTTGGTCGAGGTCGGCGTTGGCGGCGGCCTTGACCATCCACACCGCCGCGCGCATCGCCTTGTTGACCGGTAGCTCCAGCAACCGGTCCGCCTTCAGGAGCGCGTCCTGGGGGCGGCCGGCCTTGGCGTAGCCGTGCGCGAGGTAGAGCAGGGCGCCCGCTTCGCTTTCGCTGCGGCCGCCCTCGCGGTACGCGGCCGCACAGGCCTCCAGGTCGTCCATGGCCGACTCCTCGCCGGCCTCGTAGCGGCAGACCGCCAGCGGCAACCGCACGTCCGCGAGGACGGACTCCGGTGCGCCGGAGGCGGCGTGGGTGGCGAGGGCTGCCTCGAGCACCGGTGCCTCCTCGGGGCGCGGCTCGCGGAAGAGGAGCGGGCCGAGGTGCTCCTCGAGGTCCGCCTGGTGGGGGCGCCCGAGCGCGCGCAGCAGTGAGACGCGGGCGGCGGCGGCCTCCGCGGCCGCGTCCTCCTCGCCGGAGAGGTGGCGGACGGAGGCGGCGACTCCCCACAGGGAGAGTGCGGTCTCCGGATCCGAAACGTCGCCGGCCGTTAGATCCCCGGCCGTCGGGTCACCGGCCACCACCGCCCCGGAGTCCCCGCCCGCGGAGGGTCCGCCGCCGCAGAGCGCCAGACCGGCCTCGGCGGCGCGGACGGCGCCGTCGTGGTCCTCGCCGTAGGCGCGCTCGTAGGCGAGCTCCAGCCATCCCTGGGCGTCGGTGGGGGATGCGAGGGGGTTGGGCTGTGGTTCCGTCAGTATGCCGCGCAAACGCTCGGCCAGGGCTGACAATCGAGGCGCCTCCTTATGGGTCGCCGGGTGCGGCGTGACTGGTTCCAGCCTAATGCCTGCCCCCGTCAACTAGCTTGCCGAGCAGGGGTTGCGCCCGGTAGGGAATGTGTTCGCTCAACGCCAGGGAGGTTTCGGTGCGGATGACCCCGCGCATGCGCAGGATCGCCCGCAGAACGGCCTGCAGGTTGTGCGTGTCGCGCGCGGCGACCCGGCACCAGATGTCGCCGCGGCCGGAGATCTCGTGGACCTCGAGCACCTGTTCGTGCCGGCGCAGGGACGCGATGACGCCGTCGAGCTCCCGGTGCGAGACCTCGATGGTGATGAACGCCAGCACGTCGAAGCCCAGGGCCTGCAGGTCGACGTCGCGTCCGCCGTTGCGGACCAGCCCCGCGCGGTCCAGCCGCCGCAGCCGGGACTGCACGGTGTTGCGTGCCACGCCCAGCGACTCCGCCAGCTCGCCGATCTGCGCGCGGGGGTTCTCCAAGAGAGCCAGAAGCAGGCGGATCTCCAGGTCGTCGAGGTTGGCCATTTTGTGTCCCGTCCGGTCACATGGGAGGTGAATGTTGATAATAGTGATCAATTCTGCACCATGAAGGGCATCACCATGCGCGTTGCGGTCCCACACTGGTTGCATCATGACTGTTATCAACGAATTGCGCATGCGCGCAGCCGGGGACGTCGCCGCCAGGAACGGCTGGGACGCCTCGGTGCGCACCCGCCTGATCCTGACCGGAACCGTCATGACGCTCCTGCTGGTCGGGGCGAACCTGGCCACGCCGCTCTACCCGTTGCTCCAGGAGCGCCTCGCCCTGGGACCGTTCGCCGTCACGATCGCCTTTTCCGCCTACGTCCTGGCCCTGATCGCCGGGCTGGTCGTCTACGGGCACTGGTCGGACCACATCGGCCGCCGCGCCGCGCTGGTCGTGGCCGTCTGTGTGGGCCTCGCGGGGGGACTGGTCTTCGCCTTCGCGCCGTCGCTGCCCGTGCTCGTGGCCGGACGCGCGCTCCAGGGCGCCGCGATCGCGCTCGCCACCGGCGCCAGCAGCGCGGCGCTGCGCGAGCTCCTGCCGCTGCACCCGGAGTGGGCCAGCCGCTTCACCCTGCTGGCCTCCGCCGGGGGAGTCGCCGCGGGGCCGGTCGCCGGCGGACTGCTCAGCGGGCTTCCGGCACCGACGTCCACCCCGTTCCTCGTGCACGGCGCCCTGCTCGCCGCGGTGCTGGTCCCGCTGTGGGTCCTGCGCGCCCGTCCCGCGCTCGCTCCCGCACCGGGACGCCGGGCGCCCCGCGCGCTGCGGCCGCGCCGGTTCCGGCTCGGCGGGGAGGCGCTGCCGCAGTTCCGGACGGCGGCCGCCGTCGGCTTCCTCAGCTTCGCCCTGTTCGGCTTCGGGCTGTCCCTCGCGCCGACGTATTTCACGCAGGTGTTCGCCATCGAATCCCGCGTGCTGACCGGCGCCCTCGCGGCCCTGACCCTCGGGGCCTCGGCGCTGAGCCAGCTGTTCGGCCGGGCCCGCCGCCGGCTGCTGCCCGGCGCGCTCACCGTGATGGCGGCCGGGGTCGTGCTGGTTGCCGTCGCGGGGCACGTGCGCAGCCTGGAACTCCTGGTCGCCGCCAGCATCCTTGCCGGGCTGGCGCAGGGCGCCGCGTTCCGTTCCGCGTTCAACGACGTGACCGCGGCCGTCGCACCCGCCCAGCACGCGCAGGTGGTCAGCACGGTCTATGTGGTCACGTACCTGGGCAGCGCCGTGCCGGTGCTCGGACTGGGACTGGCCGCCGCCGCCTTCGGGTTGCCGATGGCGGTCAACGCCTTCGCCGCGTGCTGCGCGGCCGCCTGCCTGGCGGTCGCGGCCGCCACGCTGGCCCCGCGGATCAGGGCCGGAGCGGTCCCGTCTGCCCCTTGACGTGGTTGAACACCAGCGTCGTTTCCGTGTGTCCCACGGCAGGGTCCGTCGCGAGGTTGTCCAGCACCCAGTCGCGCAGCGCGTCCGTGGAAGCGACCGCCACGTGGAGCAGGTAGTCCGTCCCGCCCGAGACGTGGAACATCGAGAGCACCTCGGGCAGGCCGGGGACCCGTCCGGTGAACCGGTCGATCTCCACGCGGTCGTGGACGCGCAGCTTCACGGCGATCAGGGCCTGGACGCCGCGCCCCACGGCGGGTAGCGAAAGCTCGGCGTGGTAGCCGAGGATGACGCCGCGCTCCACCAGCTGCCGCGTGCGCAGCAGGGCGGTCGACGGCGCGATGCCCACGCGCTCGGCCAGCGCCGCGTTGCTGATCCGCGCGTCGGCCAGCAGCTCCGCGATGATGCGCCGGTCGACGTCGTCGAGGGCTGCGGGGGCCGGGTTCTGCGGTGCGGCGGGCATGGGAACATTCCACCACAGTCCGCGCCGCGCCGCTCCCCGTCGGCGGGGCCTGACAGTAGGCTGGTTCAATGAGCAGCCCCGAGCCGGCCCGGCACCGCGGATTCGACACGCGGCTGGCCGCATACTGCGTGGTGGTTCGGGAGAGCAGGATCCTGCTGGCCCTCTGGGACATGCGCGCGAGCGCCCCGGACTTCCTCCCGCGCTGGACCCTGCCGGGCGGGGGAGTGGAACTCGGCGAGGCGATCGAGGACGCCGCCGTGCGCGAGGTCGCGGAGGAGACCGGCTACGACGTCCGGCTGAGCGGCCTGCTCGGGGTCGACTCCGGGCACGTCCCCCCGGAACTGCGGCTGCACGGGGCGGCGCGTCCGCTGCAGACCGTCGCCGTCGTCTACGGCGCGGAGATCGTCGGCGGCGTCCTCGCCAACGAATCGGACGGCACCACCACCGAGGCCGCCTGGTTCGACCTCGCCGATGTGGCCCGGCTAGAACGCACCACCCGCGTGGACCACGCGCTGGGACTCTTCCACGCCAAACAGCAGGAGGGCGCCGTATGATCCGGTTCCGCGAGATCGAAAAGCGGTACGACGGCGGTGCGCCCGCCGTCAGCGGGCTGAACCTCGACGTCCCCGCCGGGAAGGTCACCGTTTTCGTCGGCCCGTCCGGCTGTGGCAAGACCACCTCGCTGCGGATGATCAACCGCATGGTGGACCCGACGTCCGGACGGATCGAGGTGGACGGGCGCGACGTCTCCGGCGTTCCTCCCCACGAGCTGCGGCGCTCCATGGGCTACGTCATGCAGCAGGGCGGGCTGATGCCGCACCGCACCGTGGCGGACAACGTGGGGACCGTGCCGCGGCTCAACGGGGCGTCCAAGTCGGCCGCCCGGGCGGCGGCGGGGGAGCTGCTGGAGCGCGTCGGGCTGGATCCCGGGCTGGCGTCGCGGTACCCGGGACAGCTCTCCGGCGGGCAGCAGCAGCGGGTCGGGGTGGCCCGCGCGCTCGCCGCCGACCCGCCGATCCTGCTGATGGACGAGCCGTTCAGCGCCGTGGATCCCGTGGTGCGCGGCGAGCTGCAGAACGAGCTGCTGCGGCTCCAGTCCGAGCTCTCCAAGACCATTGTCTTCGTCACGCACGACATCGACGAGGCCGTCCTGCTCGGGGACCGGGTGGCGGTGTTCGGCACCGGGGGAGTGCTCCACCAGTTCGCGCCGCCGCCGGAGCTCCTCACGGCCCCGGCGAACGACTTCGTCGCCCGCTTCGTCGGGCGGGACCGCGGGTTCCGCGCCCTGTCCTTCCTCGACGCGGCCGGTGTCGAGCTGCGCCCGCTGGACAAGTACGACGCCGGCGCGCTCGCCGGCGCGCTGCGGTTTCCGGCGGCGGGTTCGCTGCGGTCGGCGCTGGACGCCGCGCTCGCCTCGCCCGGGCGGATCGCGGTCGCGACCGACGCGGACGGCCGGGACGCCGGGGTGGCCCGCGCGTCCGACGTCGTCGCGGCGATCGAACGGGGCGATTCCCGGCAGCCTGCGCGGGACGGGGCGGCTGCGATCACGGCGGACCGGGCCACGGCGGAACCGGGTTCCCGTGGAATGGCTTAGCCGCAACCTGGACCGGGTGTTCGAACTCGCCGGTTCGCACCTGGTCCAGTCCATCCTGCCGCTGTTGCTCGCCACGCTGATCTCGATTCCGCTGGCCCGGGCCGTGCGCGCCAACGGAACGCGCCGGCGTCGTGCGGTGCGCGGGACGGTGATCCAGCTCAGCGCCCTGCTCTACACGATCCCGTCGCTGGCGCTGTTCGTCGCGCTGCCCGCCGTGCTGGGCACGCAGATCCTGGACCCGGCCAACGTGATCGTCGCGCTGACCATGTACGCGGTGGCGCTGCTGGTGCGCAGCGCGGCCGACGCGCTGGAGTCCGTGGACCCGGCCATCCTGCGCGCCGCGGACGCCATGGGATACCGGCCGCTGCGGCGCTTCTTCGCCGTGGACCTCCCGCTGTCCCTGCCGGTGATGTTCCCCGCGCTGCGCGTGGTCTCCGTCAGCAACATCTCCCTGGTCAGCGTCGGCGCGCTGATCGGGATCGAGAACCTCGGAACGCTGTTCATGGACGGGCTGCGCCGCGACTTCCCCTTCGAGATCATGGTCGGCATCGTCGCGACGCTCCTGCTCGCGCTGGCCATGGACCTCGCGCTGGTCGGCCTGCAGCGGCTGACGACGCCGTGGACGCGGCCGTCGGTGCCCGTGGCGGTCGCCGCCGTCGTCGTTCCGGCGCACGTCGGGGACGCACCGTGACGGCCGTGCGGCTCGCGGCCGGACCCGTGGACCAGTTCGCCGAGTGGCTCTCCCGCCCGGGGACGCTGTCCGGGCCGGGCGGCATCTGGGACCGGACCGTCGAGCACCTGACCTACACGGGCCTCACGCTGGCGATCTCCCTGGCGATCGCCGTGCCGATCGGCTTCTACGTGGGGCACACGGGCAGGGGACGGGTCGTCGTCGTCGCCGCAGCCGGCATGCTGCGCGCGCTGCCGACCCTCGGCATGGTCACGCTGTTCATCCTGCTCTCCGGGACGCTCGGGGTGATGCCGCCGATCTGGGCGCTGGTGCTGCTGGCGGTGCCGCCGCTCCTAGCGGGAACGGCCGCGGGAATCGGCGCGGTGCCCCGGCAGGTGGTGGACGGCGCGCGCGCCGTGGGGATGACCGAGACACAGGTGCTTTTCGGCGTCGAGGTGCCCAACGCCCTGCCCGTGCTGATGGGCGCGCTGCGCCTGGCGGTGCTGCAGATCGTGGCGACCGTCGCCGTCGTCGCGGTCATCAACCTCGGGGGACTGGGCCGCTTTCTTATGGACGGCATCGCCGTGAGGGACTACGGTCAGGTTCTCGGCGGCGCCCTAGTCATCGCCGTCTTGGCTATTGTTGTTGATGCGGTGCTGGCGGTGGTTCAGAAGTTCGCCGTCTCGCCGGGCCTTGCCACCCATTCCGGAGGAAAACCATGAACCGCAAGACCCCCAGTCCCACCCCCCGCTCCCGCACGCGACTGGCCCTGTCCGTCGCCGCCGGGTTGGCGGCCACGCTGGCCCTCGCGTCCTGCGGCGGCGGCGACCCGCTGGCCGACGACGAGCCGCAGGCCACCGCGTCCGGCGTCGACCGGCCGTTGGTGATCGGGTCCGCCGACTTCCCCGAGAGCCAGATCATCGCCGAGCTCTACGCCGGGGCGCTCAACGCCGCGGACATCGAGGCCACGACGACGCCCGGCATCGGCGCCCGCGAGGCGTACGTCGAGGCCGTCAAGGACGGCTCCGCGGACGTCGTCCCGGACTACTCCGGCAACCTGCTGCTGTTCTTCGACGCCGAGGCCACCGCCGTCTCCGCGGGGGACATCCGCACCGCGCTGGACGAGGCGCTCCCGGAGGGGCTCGGCGTGCTCGAGGCGTCCTCGGCCGAGGACAAGGACTCGCTGGTCGTCACGTCCGCCACGGCCACCGAGTACTCGCTCACGAGCATCGAGGACCTGGCGGAGGTCTGCGACGAGCTGGTCTTCGGCGCGCCCCCGGAGTTCAAGACCCGCGCCTACGGACTGCCCGGGCTGGAGGAGAAGTACGGCTGCACGCCGAAGTCGTTCGAGCCGATCGCCGACGGCGGGGGCCCGCTGACCATCAAGGCGCTCATCAGCGACCAGGTGCAGGTCGCGGACGTGTTCACCACCAGCCCGTCCATCGCGGACAACTCGCTGGTGGTGCTGGAGGACCCGAAGGACAACTTCATCGCCCAGCAGGTGCTGCCGCTGGTGAACACCGAGGTGGTCGGCGAGGCCGCGGCCGAGCAGCTGAACCGGGTCTCCGCGGAGCTGACCACGGAGGACCTGATCGACCTCAACCGCTCCGTCTCCGGCGACGCCAAGCTGGAGCCGGCCGAGGCCGCCGCCGAATGGCTGCAGGAAAAGGGCTTTACCGAGTAGCAAGGCGGGCCCGCCGCGCCGGCCGGCCGGGCGCGGCCCGGCTGCGCGGCACCCGGCGGGGGCGCCGCCGTCGAATGCCTTCGGGCGCGGCGGCGGCGCCCCGCGTTGTTTTGCTCACAATTCCGTGCCCCGTCGCGACGCTGTGAGAAGCTTGGCAAATGCCAGAATTCAAGCAGTCGTCCAAGCTCCACAACGTCCTCTATGACATCCGTGGACCACTGCTTGAGCACGCCCAGCGCATGGAGGCCGAGGGGCACCGCATCCTGAAGCTGAACATCGGCAACCCGGCGCCGTTCGGTTTCGAGGCGCCGGACGCCATCCTGGTGGACATCATCCGGAACCTCCCCACCGCCCAGGGCTACAGCGACTCCCGCGGGATTTTCTCCGCCCGGACGGCCGTCTCGCAGTACTACCAGACGCGCGGTATCCAGACCATCGGCGTGGACGACATCTACCTCGGCAACGGCGTGTCCGAACTGATCACGCTCAGCCTCAACGCCCTGTTGAACAACGGCGACGAGATCCTGATCCCGGCGCCCGACTACCCGCTCTGGACCGCGTCGGTCTCGCTCGCTGGCGGAACCCCCGTGCACTACCTCAACGTGGAGGAGGAGGGGTGGCTGCCGGACTTGGAGGACATCGCGGCCAAGATCACCCCGCGCACCAAGGGCATGGTCATCATCAACCCGAACAACCCCACCGGGGCCGTGTACCCCAGGCACATCCTCGACGGGATGCTGGAGCTGGCACGCAAACACAACCTGGTGGTGTTCTCCGACGAGATCTACGAAAAGATCCTGTACGACGACGCCGTTCACATCAACACCGCCTCCCTCGCGGACGACGTCCTGATCCTGACGTTCTCCGGCCTGTCCAAGGCGTACCGCGTCTGCGGATTCCGCGCCGGGTGGATGGCCATCTCCGGGCCCAAGCACCTGGCCGGCGACTACATCGAGGGCATCAACCTGCTCACGAACATGCGGCTCTGCGCGAACGTCCCGGCGCAGCACGCCATCCAGACCGCGCTCGGCGGCTACCAGTCGATCGACGACCTGATCCTGCCCGGCGGACGCCTCAAGGAGCAGACGGACACGGCGCACCGGCTGCTCAACGAGATCCCCGGCGTCAGCTGCCAGCCGGCCCGCGGCGCCCTGTACCTGTTCCCGAAGCTCGACCCCGAGGTCTACCGCATCCGCGACGACGAGCAGTTCGCGCTGGAGTTGCTCAAGCAGCAGAAGATCCTCGTCTCCCACGGCCGCGCCTTCAACTGGGTCGCGCCGGACCACTTCCGGCTGGTCACCCTGCCGAATGTCCGCGACATCGAGGACGCGGTGGGCCGGATCGCCACCTACCTGGAGGATATCCGCGCCTGACTACCACCCGCTCGGTGTGCCCACGGTGGCATAGTGGGCGCATGGGCGACAAAAAGCGTGGCAAGGGCAAAGGCAAAGGCAAGGGCGGAAACAAGGGCGAGAGGGGCTCGAAGCCCACGGTCGTGGAGGACGCGGCCGCCGCTGACGGGCGGGGAGTCGACTTCGCGGTGGCACCGTCCCAGACGCTGCGGGCCGGCCCCGACGTCCGCTTGGCGGACATCGATCCCCGGTCCACGCCCGGCTATCCGGGCGACAAGGACGACGGCGCCGCTACCCTCGCGCGGGCCGACGGCGAGCTGAGCGAGCTCCAGGAGCGCTTCTTCGCGGCCTCCCGTGGAGGGCAGAACACGGGCGGTGTCCTGCTGATCCTGCAGGCGATGGACACCGCCGGCAAGGGGGGAATCGTCCGGCACGTCATCGGTGCGGTGGATCCGCAGGGGGTGGCGCACAGGGCGTTCAAGGCACCCACCGAGGAGGAGAAGTCCCACGACTTCCTCTGGCGGATCGAGCGCGAACTGCCCGAGGCGGGGATCATCGGCGTGTTCGACCGTTCGCACTACGAGGACGTCCTGATCCACCGGGTGCGCGCGCTTTCGCCGGCGGAGGAGATCGAGCGGCGCTACGGGGCCATTCGCCAGTTCGAGGCGCGCGTCGCCGCGTCCGGCACCCGGCTGATCAAGGTCATGTTGCACATCTCCAAGGAAGAGCAGCACGGGCGCCTGTCCGAGCGGCTGGAGCGTCCGGACAAGTACTGGAAGTTCAATCCGGGCGATATCGACGAGCGGGAGCTGTGGGATAGCTACATGGATGCCTACGAGACCGCGATCCGGCGCACGGACTCCGACGAGGCGCCCTGGTTCGTGGTGCCGGCGGATCGGAAGTGGTACGCGCGCATCGCCGTGCAGCAGCTGGTGATCGACGCGCTCAAGGACATGGGTCCGCAATGGCCGCCGGCCGACTTCGACATCGACGAACAGAAGCGGCGGCTCGCCGAGTCGGGGGGCTAGCCCCGCGCGGCGCCCGCCCGGCGGGCTACCGCCCCTGTTCTTCGTCAGGTTGCCCGTCGGAAGCCTTCCGCGCCGCCTCCAGGCGCTGCCGCGCGCCCTCCAGCCACGCCTCGCACCTGGCCGCGAGCGCCTCGCCGCGCTCCCACAGGGTGAGCGACTGCTCGAGGCTCGCGCCTCCGGCCTCCAGCTCGGCGACGACGGCGACGAGCTCCTCGCGTGCCTGCTCGTAGCTCAGCTCGGCGATGTCCGCGTTGGTCTGGGTCTCAGGCATGGGAGGTCCCTTCGGTGGTGGTGTCCTCGGTCGTGGTGTGCGCGTTGGACGCGTTCTCGAGTACGACGGCGGCAAGCCGGCCGCGGGCGACCCGCACCGTGAGTTCGGTGCCGGCCGGAGCGTCGGCGGGATCCCGGACGACGGCGCCGCCGGGGCGTTGGACCACCGCGTAGCCGCGGTCCAGGGTCTGTTGCGGCGAGAGGGCCCGGACCTGAGCGCGCAGGTGCGCGACGGCGTCGAATCCCCGGGCGAGCGCGGAGCGCATCGATTGGAGCGACCGGACGCGCAGTCGGTCCACGTCCTCCGCGCGCACGTCCACCATGCCCGCGGGATGGGCCATGACGGGACGGGTGCGCAGCGATTCGATCCGGTGGGACTCGCGTTCGACGAACTGGTGGACGGCCCGGTCCAGCCGGACACGGGCCTGTTCGATCCGCTGGCGCTCCTCCCCGACCTCGGGAACGATCCGCTTGGCCGCGTCCGTGGGGGTGGAGGCGCGAACGTCCGCGACGTCGTCGAGGAGGGGGCGGTCGGCCTCGTGCCCGATGGCGCTGACCACGGGCGTGGTGGCGGCGGAGACGGCGCGGACCAGCTCCTCGGCACTGAACGGCAACAGGTCCTCGAGCGCGCCCCCGCCGCGGGCGATGACGATGACGTCCACCGTCTCCATCGCGTCGAGTTCACGCAGCGCGGCAACGACCTCGCGGACGGCATTGACGCCCTGGACCGCGGTGTTGCGGATCTCGAACTCGACGCCGGGCCAGCGCAGGGACGCGTTGCGCACCACGTCCTTTTCCGCATCCGAATTTCGGCCGGTGATCAACCCCACACGGTGCGGCAGGACCGGAAGCGGCAGCTTCCGCGAGGCGTCGAAGAGCCCCTCCGCGCCCAGGGACTGGCGCAGGCGCTCCAGCCGGGCCAACAGGTCCCCGAGGCCGACGGGACGCAGATCCGACGCCGTCATGGAGAGCCGGCCGGTCTTCAGGTAGAGGTTGGGGCGGACACGGGCCACCACGCGGGCTCCGACTTCCGGCCGCGAGTCGAGGTTCCGCATCACGGGCGCCCACACGTTGACGGACAGGGAGTATTCGACGTCCACGTCCCGCATGGTCAGGTAGGCGTGCCCGTTGCGGAGGTTGGCCTCGAGGAGCTGGCCCTCGATCCAGACGTCGGGGGAGCGCTCGATGTGCGCCTTGAGCTTTTCCGAGAAGACGCGGAGCGGCCAGGGGGAGTCGGGGGAGGTTTCCGCGGCGGTCGCGGGCAGCGACGAAACGTCCGCGCGTTGCTCGTCCACGGTGGTCCTTCCCGTTGCTCGTTTCGGTCCGGTCCGGAGCGGTCCGACCCCTCAATCAATATCAGTAAGGTGGGACAAATTGGGCCAGCCACTCCCCGGCGGCCCGGGAGGGGCCCGGATGAGGACGTTCTTGGCTGTGCCGTTGATCCTGTTGGCTGCCGCGCTCGCGTGCCTCGCCATCGCCGGTTCGTACCTGGAGCGACTGGCCGAGACGCCGGAGCAGGCCCGGGCGGTGGCCGGCCCGCTGTCCGGCGACCCAGCCTTCCTCGAGGCGCTGGCTCCGCGGCTCGCGGCGGTAATCACCGATCGGTTGCCCGATGAGGTCGCCATCCCCGACGCGCTGGAGCCCGTTATCGAGCAGGCGACCGGCCAGGCACTCGACGCAATCGTCACGGACCCGGGATTCGAGGCCGCGTGGCTGAAGACCATCGACCTCACTAGGGAGGACTACGTCGCGCAGCTCCGCGCGGTCCATGCGGGGGACTCGGAGGACGCGGGCGTGGGGCTGGACATCGGCCCGGTGGCCGCGCTCGGATACGCCAAACTGGCCGAATCGGCCGGCTCGATAGGCCTCGGAGGGATGGTGGAGGGCCTGCGGCCGGAGACGTCCGTGGTGTTCGATCTCGGCGTTCCGCCGGACGGACACCCGATCCAGGAGCCCCTTGCCGCCGCCGTCGCGCAGGCCGGGCTGTGGATCTGGTGCGCGGCCGGATCCGGCGTCGCCACGCTGCTCGCCTTCGCCGTCGCCGGCCGGGGCCGTTGGCTGGTTCTGGCGCTTGGCGGGGCGGTCCTGGCCGTGGCGGGATTCGCCGCGCGAGTGGCGGCCGGGGACCTGGCCACCGGTGCCGCGGCGCCCGGAGGTTCGGGCGCGACACTGGAGGCCATCGTGACGGACACACTCGTGTCCGGCCTCGGAGGCCAGCTGGTCCCCGTCGCCACGGGGACGCTGGTCGGCGGCGCGGCCGTGATGGTTGTCTCCCTTGTGGCCCACGCCCTGAGCCGCCGCCATTCGACCGGCTAGAATTGACCCCATGCCTACCACCGCCACCGCTCCGGTCTCCGTGCCCATGCCGCAGGTTCCACGCCGGCGGCGCAGCCCCGAGGACGTCGCGGCCGCGGCTCCGGTCGAGGGACCCAAGCGCGTCCTGCTGGCCGCCCCCCGCGGCTACTGCGCCGGCGTCGACCGGGCCGTCATCGCCGTGGAGAAGGCGCTGGAGCACTACGGGCCGCCGGTCTACGTCCGCAAGCAGATCGTGCACAACCTGCACGTCGTGACGACGCTCGAGGAGCGCGGGGCGATCTTCGTGGAGGAGACCGACGAGGTCCCCGAGGGCGCGCTGGTGATCTTCTCCGCGCACGGCGTCAGCCCCGCCGTCGTGCAGTCCGCGGACGACCGCAACCTCCGCACCATCGACGCGACCTGCCCGCTGGTGACCAAGGTCCACCGCGAGGCCGTGCGGTTCGCGAAGGACGACTACGAGATCCTGCTGATCGGCCACGAAGGCCACGAAGAGGTTGAAGGCACCTACGGCGAGGCGCCCGAGCACACGCAGATCGTCAACAACCCCGAGGAAGCGGCGACCATCGAGGTCCGCGACCCGGACAGGCTGATCTGGCTTTCGCAGACCACGCTGTCCGTGGACGAGACCATGGAAACCGTCCGCATTCTCCGGGACCGCTTCCCGAACCTGCAGGATCCGCCCAGCGACGACATCTGCTACGCGACGTCCAACCGACAGGTGGCCATCAAGAAGATCGCCCCGGATGCCGATCTCGTCCTCGTGGTGGGATCGTCGAACTCGTCGAACTCCGTGCGCCTCGTCGAGGTGGCGCTGGAGTACGGCGCCCAGGCGGCATACCGGGTGGATTACGCGAACGAGATCGACGAAACCTGGTTCGAGGGCGTCTCGACGGTTGGCGTGACCTCCGGGGCATCCGTGCCCGAGGTGCTGGTGCGCGATGTGCTGCACCTGTTGTCCGAGTACGGTTTCGGCCCGGCCGAGGAAATCGTGACGGCCGAGGAGGACATCCTGTTCTCACTGCCGAAGGAGTTGCGCGCCAAGCTCAAGGAGGCCGGCGACGGCTCCGTGGGGCTCGGCGGCCGCGGGGCGCGACCGGCGAACTAGCGGCGGCTGAACCGCGAACTAGCGTCCGCCGCGCCGGGCCCGCGACGCTAGCCAGCCGCGCGGGCATCCCGACATTGCCCGGAGCTCGCGTTCTCCTCCAACTGCCGCTCGTCGAGCAGTTCGGTCGCGCTGAGCACCCGTGGTGTCGCCTCCAGCGGAGCGGCCTCGAGCGCTGTTCTGGTGGCCGGGTCCGAGCCCAGCCCCGGATCGAGTTCCTGGATCCGCCGCGCGGACGGCAGCACGCGGGACTCCAGCGCGCCGACGAACGAGTTGTACTTCTCCACGCTGGACTTCAGGGAATTGCCCAACCGCGTCACGTGCCCGCCCATGGTGCCGAGCCGTTCGTAGAGCTCCCGCGAGTGCTCGAAGAGCGCCTTGGCGTTCTCCGTCAGCAACTCCTGCCGCCAGGCGAAGGCCAGCCCCTTGAGAATGGACAGCAGCGTTGCGGGCGAGGCCAGCGCGACGTTCTTGGAAAACGCGTGGTCCATCAGTCCGGCGTCGGCGGACAGGGCCGCGGCCAGGAACGACTCAGCCGGCAGGAAGCAGACCACCAGCTCGGGGCTGCCGGGCACCGAATCCCAGTACTTTTTCGAGCCCAGCGCGTCCACATGGGCGCGTAGCGCCTTGGCGTGGGCGAGGAGTAGTTCGGCTTGGCGGGAGCGCAGGGACGGATCCGCGTCCGTGTCCAGCTCCTGGGCCTGCAGATAGGCCGCCAGCGGAACCTTCGAATCCACGGCGACGGACTTGCCGCCCGGCAGTGACACGACGAGGTCGGGCCGTTGGCCGGTGTGGGTGGTGGTCTGTTCCGAGAAATCCACGTGGTTGAGCATGCCGGCGGCCTCGACCACCCGCCGCAGCTGAACCTCGCCCCACGTGCCGCGCGCCGCGTTGTTGCGCAGCGCGCCCGCCAGCGAAGCGGTTGTGCGCAGCAAGGCGGCATCCTGTTCGGCGGCCATCGCCAACTGCTGGCTGAGCTGTCCGAACTGCTCGACGCGGTCCCGTTCCAGGATCGAAACCTGTGTCTGCACCTGGTGGAGCTTTTCCGCGACCGGGGCCAGCGCCTGGAGCACGGACTGGTCCCGGCGGCCGCGCTCGCGGTCCTCGTCCACGCGTCCCTGGAGCATGTGTTTCTCCGCTTGGACCGCCGCGAGGGCCGTGGTCGCGTCGCCCAGGCGCCGCGCCGCGTCGTCGTTCGCTTGGCGAAGGCCCGCGAGCGTGCCCCTGATACCGAACCACCACAGGGCGGCGGCGCCCGCGAGGGCCCCGACGATCAGGGTGAGACCTGCCACTATCCAGCCGATTGCGTCCATGTCTCCACTGTGCCAGCCGCCACCGACGGAATGGGGCAGGTAGACTCTTCTCCCGTGGCTCTTACTATTGGAATCGTCGGACTGCCCAATGTCGGCAAGTCAACCATGTTCAACGCACTGACCCGCGCGCAGGTTCTGGCGGCGAACTACCCGTTCGCGACCATCGAACCCAATGTCGGCGTCGTGCCCCTGCCCGACTCGAGGCTGAAGGTGCTGGCCGGGATCTTCTCCTCCGACCGCATCCTGCCCGCGACCGTGTCCTTCGTCGACATCGCGGGCATCGTCAAGGGCGCCTCCGAGGGCGAGGGCCTGGGAAACAAGTTCCTGGCGAACATCCGCGAGGCGGACGCCATCTGCCAGGTGACCCGCGTGTTCGAGGACTCCGACGTGGTCCACGTCGACGGCGAGGTGAATCCGGCGTCGGACATCGAGACCATCGCCACCGAGCTGATCCTGGCCGACCTGCAGACCATCGAGAACCAGCTTCCGCGCCTGGACAAGGAACTCCGCGCCAAGAAGATCGAGGCGTCGTTCATCGAAACGGTCAAGTCCGCGCAGAAGGTGCTCGAAGAGGGGACAACACTTTTCGCCGGCGCCGCCGCCGCGAAGGTCGATCTCGAGGAGCTCGCGCCGCTGCAGCTCATGACCACCAAGCCGTTCATCTACGTCTTCAACACCGACGAGGCCGGGCTGGGCGACGAGGAAATGAAGGCCAAGCTCTCCGCCCTCGTCGCGCCGGCCGAGGCGATCTTCCTGGACGCGCAGTTCGAGTCCGAGCTCGCCGAGCTGACCGAGGAGGAGGCCGCCGAGATGCTCGAGGACGCCGGCTACCAGGAATCGGGCCTGGACAAGTTGGCCCGCGTCGGCTTCGAGACGCTTGGCCTGCAGACCTACCTGACGGCCGGTCCCAAGGAAACGCGCGCGTGGACCATCCACAAGGGCGACACCGCCCCGCAGGCCGCCGGCGTCATCCACACCGACTTCCAGCGCGGCTTCATCAAGGCCGAGGTCATCGGCTTCGACGACCTGGTCGCCGCCGGATCCG
The DNA here is from genome assembly GCF_051262515.1 of Arthrobacter arnarulunnguaqae. NCBI lineage: Bacteria > Bacillati > Actinomycetota > Actinomycetes > Micrococcales > Micrococcaceae > Arthrobacter > Arthrobacter arnarulunnguaqae. The sequence continues at coordinate 137,708 of NZ_JBIMER010000002.1, forward strand.
TTGCCGCCGCCAAGTCCGCGGGCAAGGCCCGGATCGAAGGCAAGGAATACGTGATGAAGGACGGCGACGTCGTCGAATTTAGATTCAATGTCTAATTGAGTTCCGGTTCAACGTCTGCGATCCGAGTTCGTGTGGTATGTAACCCTCCCGGCGACAGCCCAAGGAGTAAAGCTCCAAATTAGAGTGCGTAGCGCTGTGTGGTATTCAGGTTGGCTTGTTCGCGCAGGTACAGGCGATGGGAGAGGCAACGGCTCCTAGCTTTCGCGAGTCCAATCCATATGACGAGCAGCTTGCGGCCGCGAAGATCAGGCGGCAGTATGAGACGAACGCCGAGTTGAGCACGGCCAGCGACGCCCTCTTTCAGCAGCGCGCGGTCGCCGAATGGCTCGAGGCGCAGAAGCCCGAACTCGGCAACACCTACCGGGTCGCGAGGCAACTGTTGGCCGAGGCACCGGATCCCGGTTATGAACGAACCCGGGTTCTCCTGATATGCCACTCCGTGAGGGAGGTGATCAATCGCCTGCCTACCGGAGTGATGCTCGGTCGCGGAAGCCTTGATCGTAGTGCCGTAGCGAACCACAGGGGCTCATCGGAACTGGTGCGTAGTCTTCCGAAGCTCCGCGTCGAGTACCCGGAAATGGACTTGTCGCAGGAGGTTGAAAATGTTCCAGTCCCGCGCGACGTTGCGCTCGCTTTCAACTGCCTCATCGATGCCTCGGTGAACGAGGATCAGCGGCGCCTGAGCGATCTAGCCGCGTTTCTGACCACGATGCCAATCGCAAGCATCCCGCCGTGCGTGAGTGGCGCAGCTTGAGTTAGAGCTCCGACAGCTAACTGTTTCGTGTGGCATTGTCACCCCGAAACGGACGAGCTGATCCTGGTCGCGAGCGGCGAGCTCAGGATCCTGATGCGTGGTGGCGACGTCGTCCTCGGCCCTGGTGACTTGTATGTCGTTCCCTGGGGCACCGAGCACTGCCCGATGGTGGACGGTGAGGTGCACGCGGTCCTTCTCGAACCGAGCGGGACGATGAGTACGGTGACGCCGGTGGGGAGATGACGGCGGACCTGCGAGAATTTGCGTAGGAAGCCGGTCAAAGACGCGTGGCCCAAGGCTGATAACTGCCGGAACTAGGTGGCATTGAGGTTCGCACCCTAACGTCCGACTGCCTAATTCGCGGACTCTTGAGTACAACTTGTACAAGTTGTACTATTGGTTCATGACTTCCGTGACCTTGTCCCAGTTCCGTAACCAGCAAAGTGACTACATTGCTGCGGCCCAGCGTGAACCGGTTGAGATCACCTCGCGCGGGGCCGGGCGTCGTGCTGTCGTCGTCTCGCCCGAGTTCTTCGATCGTGCGCTGCAGGCGCTGGAGGACCAGGCTGACATCCATGGTGCCGCGCAGGCCCGCACCGAGATGGGGCGGGTCTCCCACGAGGAGCTCGTGCGTGAGCTTGGCTTCTGATCCGGTTCGATGCCGTATTCGATCAGTTATGTCCCTTCAGTAGCGAAGACCATCCGGAAACTCGACAAGCCCACGGCCCGGCGATTGCTTGATGCGATCGGGGGACTCGCCAGCGACCCGCGCCCTCCTGGTTGCATTCAACTCAAGGGAGGCGACGGCGAATTCCGTATTCGCGTCGGCGACTACCGAATCGTCTACGATGTCCAAGATGATGAGCTGGTCGTCCTGGTGCTGCGGGTCGGCCATCGCCGAGAGGTGTACCGGTGAGATGGTGTCGGCTGTCGGGCAGGGAAGGGAGTTTTTTTGACGTGCTTGCGGAAACCGAACCGGCACACGGGTCTATGGCCACCTGCCAATGGCGTTAGACCCGGCGTCCAGTAAGGTTAGCTCGCACAGCGAGCGGGACATTCATAGGTTATTTAGGTGCTGAACGTGGTGGAGTTCCGCTTCAACGTCTGATCGACAGCGTCTTAACCACACTGCGCACACGCCAACGAGTGTGCCGGGGCCGGTGGCCCGGGCACACTCGTTTTTGCCCGCGCTAGTTCTTGGTGACGGATCAGATGGTGTTGGTCGACGGCTTGGTGAACCAGACGGAGGCGCTTTCCTTGCCAGCACCGTCAGGATCGGGCCGGACAACGACGCCGAGCGCGTCCTTCAGCCCACCGTCCTGCGGCGCGTCCTTACCCGCCGCGGTCATCACGCCGTCTGGGGTGATGTTGACGACGTTGCCGCCTTCGGCCCTCATGAACCACATGCTGCCGTCGTCGACCGACTTGATGTCCTGTGGCCCGGACGGATCCCCGCTGTTGAACAACTGAACGGCGAGGGTGAGCGGGTCGACATACCCCACGCAGTCGCTGAACCGGCTGGTGAACAGACCTTACTCCGCGAAGTGTCCGGCCAGAACTTGGTAGCGCCATAGCGCCCCGCTGCCCGACCCCCACAGCTCGTTGGCGTGGCGGACGATGCCGGTTCCGAAATTGGTCGTGAGCTGGTTGCCGTCGGCTCCGTCGACGATGTCGATGGGGGCGCAGCCGCAGGTGAAGGGAAACATCGGTGATGTCGCCTCTCGGCGTGATGCGTCCGATGTGGTTCGTCTCCTCGAACGTCTCCGAGTTGAACTCCGTCGCGCCTTCCGTGACCCACACATTGCCGCCCGGCCCCGGGTGATGCCATGAGGGGCGCTGTGTTCCGAAGATGTGACTACGACATGGCTACCGCCCCTGTACTGACGCCCCCATGGGTGATGTGCGTCACTTCACTCCCACATGACCTCCTTGTCGTCAATAGGATGTCAAGTCTTGACCTGTCGTGAGCGGAAGGTCAGTACTCGCCTTTGATGACGAGGTACGAACCGCGGATGTCCCCGGCCAGCTTCGACTTCTGGCGCGCGAACTTGAAGCGCGACGCCAACTCCTCGGGAATCTCCATGCCGTCGGACAGCTTGAATTCGACTGCCCGAATTCGATGGCCTCGAGGGGAGGGGATTCGGCGACGATGTCGCGTTCCTCCTCGAGGATGCGATGTACCCATGCGACGACGTCGGAAACGTCGGACGCGGGGCTGACCGTGAAGTCGTGCGGGGCCGTCCAGCGGGCGCGGCAACGCGTAGGCGGTAGGCAGAGTCTGACCTCCATGGAGACTGCCAAGGACACGTTGCACAGGTACCTGCAGAGCCAGCGCGATGCCCTGATCTGGAAGCTCGATGGGCTGGGGGAGCGGGAGATGCGCTGGCCCGCGACCTCAACGGGGACCAATCTGCTCGGGCTTGTCGAGCATCTCGGCACGGTCGAGTTCGGCTACTTCGGCGAGGTGTTTGGACGCCCCGTCCCCGAAACCATCCCCTGGGTCGGCGACGCTGCCGAGGACAACGCCGACATGTGGGCGACGGCGGAGGAGGCCTCGGCGGACATCGTCGCCTTCTACCGCCGTGCTTGGGCCTTCGCCGACGAGACCATCAACGATGTGGATCTCGAACACGTCGGGCACGTGCCGTGGTGGGGCGACCGGGGCGCAGTCACGCTGCACACGGTGCTGATCCACATGATCGCCGAGACCGCGCGCCATGCCGGGCACGCCGACGTCGTGCGCGAATCCCTGGACGGCGCCGCCGGCCTACGCGACGGCGTCGGCAATCTCCCGGAGCAGGGCGCCGGTTGGTGGGCGCGCCACCGAGCGTGACTCGGGGCCGTCGCGACGGGCGCCGTTGATAGTGGATCGGCGGCTCGCCCATGGAAGCCGTGACACGCCCGATCGGTTCCACAGGCTTCCCTACTTTTCGCCCAATGCTTCCCCGCCCGAGGGGCACTAATTGGTAAAACCCAATGTGAAGCAAATCCTTGATTTCCCGGGGATCCGCGCCAGTCCGCGGTTGTGGAGGGGTAGAGGTGACGCGATGGGCCAAAAGTTGCGACTCCATAACATCGCATTCTGAAACGAGATTTTTATATCCAAAAACGCGGGGCCGGTCTAAAGTTTCTGCTTGTGAGACGCGCCACGTTTAGCGGGGACGTCGGGGACAAGTGCAGAGCTTGGCTTGAAAACACACCTAAAAACAAGGAGGCGGAATGCGTTTGAAGCGTATTTCCAAGGCTGTTGCCGTAGGCGCCGCCCTCGGGCTGGTTCTCAGTGCGTGTGCGCCAGGCGGCGAGGGCAACACGGATGCGTCGCCCTCGAGCGAATCGACCGGCAAATTCACCGTTGAGCCGACCAATACCGGTCTGGCGGATCTCGGCGACATCACCACCAAAGACGACTCCATCAGCTACTCGGTTGGTGCGGAAGACTTCATCAGCTACAACGGGTTGACGCCGGAAAGCTACAGCACGTACAACTCGGCTGTCGTCGACCGCATGCTGGTGGGTTTCTCCTACTTCGGCACGGACGGCAAGATCTACCCGAATGAGGACCTCGGCACCTACGAGGTGGTCAGCGAAGATCCGATGACCGTCAAGTACACGATCAACCCGGAGGCCAAATGGTCCGACGGGACGGACATCACGGTGGCCGATGCGGTGCTCGCGTGGGCCACGCAGAACGTCAATCTGGCCAAGGGGGATACCCCGCTCTTCAACTCCGTCTCCCAGGACCTGGGCGACACGGTACCGAAGGGGCCCGAGGGCGATCCGATGGGCAAGGAATTCACCCTTACCTACGCGAACCCGGACCCGGACTACGCGATCCAGGTCCTGATGGCGCAGCCGGCCCACGTCGTGGCCGAGCAGGGTGGACTCTCCGTAGAGGAATTCGTCGAAGCCGCCCGCGCGGGCGACTCGAAGAAGCTGGAGAAGGCCGCCGAATTCTGGAACACCGGCTGGAACACCAAGCCGGGTACGTTGCCGGACGAGGCACTCGTCCCGGTCAACGGCCCCTACAAGCTCTCCTCGTGGGAGCCCGGCCAGTCGGTGACGCTCGTGGCCAACGAGAACTACTACGGCACGCCGGCGGCGACGAAGGAACTGGTCATCCGCTTCGCAGCTCCAGACACCATGGTCCAAGCGCTGCAGAACGGTGACATCGACGTCATCGAACCGCAGGCTACGGTGGACACGCTGGCGCAGCTTGAGGCGCTGGGTGAGGAAACCGTTCAGATTCACACGGGTGACTCACTGACCTGGGAGCACCTCGACTTCAACTTCGGCGACGGTGCACTCTTTGCCGACAACCTGGAACTGCGCAAGGCCTTCGCCATGTGCGTTCCGCGTCAGCAGATCGTGGACAACCTGATCAAGCCGCTCAACCCCGAGGCCGAGGTCATGAACGCCCGCGAGGTGTTCACTTTCCAGGACAACTACGACGACATCGTCTCCACGTCCTACAGCGGTCAGTACGACGAGGTGGACATCGAGGGCGCCAAGGAGATCGTCGACGCGGAGGGTGCGACCGGCAAGAAGGTCCGCATCGGCTACTCTTCGCCGAACCCGCGCCGCACAGAGCAGGTGGCGATGATTAAGTCCTCCTGTGACCAGGCAGGATTCGAAATCGTCGATGGCGGAGACGCCAAGTTCTTCGCACCGGGCGGAAGCCTGGAGCGCGGTGACTTCGAAGTGGCACTCTTCGCGTGGGCCGGCTCCGGACAGATCACGTCCGGCGAGAACATCTACGCAACGGGTAAGCCACAGAACTACGGCCAGTACTCCAACAAGGAGGTCGACGCCGCCTGGAACCGTCTGGTGACCACGCTGGACACCGAGGTCCACCTGGAGGAGACCAAGAACATCGAGAAGCTGCTGTGGGATGACCTTCACGGCATTCCGGTGTTCGCCCACCCGGGCCTCGGGGCATCCTCGGCGGATGTCTTGAACGTCCGCGACACGGCGACCCAAGGCGGCATCGTCTGGAACGCGGAACAGTGGGTTCGCGCCGAGTAGCCGCCTGACGGCAACAGCGCAACAGTGGGGCCTGGCGCATCCAGCGTCGGGCCCCACCTGCACGCCGCCCACGGTGGCCGTGTACCACGGTTAGGAAAGGTCGTTTCTTGCAGTGTTGAGATTCATTCTGCGAAGGCTCGCCGCATCGATAGGAATCCTGTTCGCGGCCTCGCTTTTGCTCTATGTCCTAGTGGTCAACTCCGGCGACCCGCTCGCCGAACTCAGGGAAAGCAACGCGGAAAACCGCGAAAACCTGATGAAGCAGCGGATCGAGTTCATGGACCTCGACCTGCCGTGGTACCAGAGGTACTGGACCTGGCTCGTCGGCGTCGGGAAATGCTTCACGCTGCAGTGCGACCTCGGCACCAACCGGCAGGGCATCGAGGTCATCGACCTCCTCGCGCTTGCGGCGGGCTCCACCCTCCGACTGGTCCTTCTGGCCACCGTGTTGGCCGCCGTGCTGGGCATTGCCATCGGCGTCCTGACAGCCGTCCGCCAGTATTCCGGCCTCGACTACGGCGTCACTTTCCTGACGTTTCTCTTCTTCTCCCTGCCAGTCTTCTGGGCCGCCGTGCTGCTCAAGGAGTACATGGCGATCGGATACAACGACTGGATCAGGCAGCCCGAATTCAGCGTTCCCCAGATCGTCGTGATCGCCCTGGTCGTCGGATTTCTCATGCAGGTTTTTCTCGGCGGAAACCGCAAGCGGCGCGCCGTCACGTTCCTCGTCTCGGCCGGCTTCGTTGCCATGGTCATTCCCTACCTCACGTGGCTGAACTTCTTCCGCTTCCCGCAGCTGGGGTTCGGCGCGGTCATCTTGCTCACCCTCGGCGTGGCCCTCTCCGGCACGGCGATGAGCGTGGGCCTGCGGAACACCAAGGTCCTCTACCCCGCGCTGGCGACAGTGGCCCTTGGCGCCATCCTCTACTTCGTCACCTTCGGAATGCTGGAGGAGCCGAATGTGTGGATCCTCGTCGGCGGCGGCATCATGGCCGTGGTTCTTCCGGCCCTGCTGGGGCACTTCATGGGGGGATGGCTCCGCAGCCAGGCCATGGCCGTCAGCGTCGCCACGGGGCTTGTGGCCGCGGCCCTGACCACCGTGGACCACATCTTCCGGGCATGGCCGGGTTTCCTGGCGATCAAGCCACGTCCCATCGCGACGATCGGCTCGCAAACACCGAACTTCGCCGGGACGTTCTGGGAGGACTTCCTGGACAAGGGGGCGCAGCTGCTGCTCCCGACCATTCTCCTGGCGATCATCTCCCTCGCCAGCTACAGCCGCTACACCCGCTCGTCGATGCTCGAAGTGGGCCAGCAGGACTACATTCGGACGGCGCGCTCCAAGGGCCTCTCCGAACGCACCGTGATCTTCCGCCACGCGTTCCGCAACGCCATGATTCCGATCGCGACGATCGCCGCGTTCGATTTTGCCGGTCTGATCGGCGGCGCCGTGATCACCGAGTCGGTCTTCGGCTGGAAGGGAATGGGCGAGCTGTTCCGGACGGGCCTCACCCAGGTGGATCCCGCGCCGGTGATGGCGTTCTTCCTGGTGACCGGCACGGCGGCCGTGCTGTTCAACATGCTGGCCGACATCTTCTACGCGATATTGGATCCGAGGATCAGGGTATGAGCATTAAAACGACGGGCACAACGACGAAGGAGGCCTGGGCATGACGGTCAACAAGGAGCCGACCGACGTCGAAATCGTCTCCCTCGCCGACGCCGAAGACGCGGCACTGCTGCGCAAGACCACCGTATCGCTGAGCCAGGGCCAGCTGGTCCGGCGACGCTTCTTCGCGCACAAGGCCGCCATGGTTTCCGCCGTGACGCTGGTCTTCATCGCCGTCATGGCATTCACCTCCATCGGTTTCGCGGGCATCCCCGGTTGGTGGGACAAGAGCTACATCCTGGCCGGCACGGTGGTCGACGGGGGGAGGCCGACGCTATCGTTGATCCCCTCGCTGCTCGGCGGGGACGGCCTGCGATGGGGCGAGCACCCGTTCGGGCAGGACTCCACGGGCAAGGACTACTTCGCCCTGGTCATGCGCGGAACGCAGCAGTCGATCATCATCGCCGTGATCGTGGGTGTCGTCGCCACCGTGATCGGTGCGGTGGTCGGTGCCGTCGCCGGGTACTTCCGCGGGTGGGTCGACGCCATCCTCATGCGCGTCACGGACCTCTTCATTGTGATTCCGCTGCTGGTTTTGGCCGCCGTGCTGGGACAGATCGCCAGCCAGTCCGGGAACTCGACCGTCATGCTTGCCCTGGTCCTCGGCCTCGTCACGTGGACGGGGCTGGCCAGGTTGGTCCGTGGCGAGGTCTTGTCCCTGAGGGAACGCGAATTCGTCGCCGCCGCCCAGGCCATGGGTTCCAAGACCAGCCGCATCATCTTCAAGCACCTGCTGCCGAACACCATCGGGGTCATCGTGGTCAACGCCACGTTCGCCGTGGCCGGCGCCATCCTGTTGGAGACGTCCCTCAGCTACCTGGGATTCGGCGTGAAGGCGCCGGATTCCTCGCTTGGGCTCCTCATCAGCCAGTACCAGAACGCCTTCACTAACCGTCCGTGGCTTTTCTGGTGGCCCGGCATGACGATCCTGGCCATCGCCCTCAGCGTGAACTTCCTGGGCGACGGCATGAGGGACGCCTTCGATCCCCGGCAAACCAAGTCCGTTCGGCGGCAAAAGAAGGGAGCGGTCAGGAAATGAGCGCCTCAACCGAAGTACGCGTGGACCAGACCCCCGTCCTCAGTTTCGAGGACCTGAACGTTGTTTTCGAAACGGAGTTCGCAGACGTCCACGCAGTCAAGGGACTCTCGCTCGAGGTCCGGCCCGGCGAGGTCGTTGCGCTCGTGGGCGAATCCGGATCGGGCAAGTCCGTCACGTCCACCGCCGCGATGGGGTTGTTGCCCGGCAACGCGCGGATCACGGGAGCGGCGCGTGTTGGCGGCATCAATGTGGTCGGCATGGACCAGAACAAGCTGCGCAAGATGCGCGCCACGGACATCGCCATGGTCTTCCAGGAGCCCATGACGGCCCTGAACCCGGTGTTGACCATCGAGCGCCAACTCACCGAGGCGTTGGAGCTCCACGGCCTGGCCTACGGCGAAGAGGCCACTGCCCGGGCGCTGGAGCTGCTGAAACTGGTCGGCATCCCAAACGCTGAGAAGCGGATACGCCAGTACCCGCACCAGTTCTCGGGGGGCCAACGCCAGCGCATCGTGATTGCCATGGCGATCTCCTGCGGCCCCAAGGTCATCATCGCCGACGAACCAACCACGGCCTTGGACGTCACGGTGCAGGCGGAGATCCTCGACCTGCTGCGTGAGCTAAAGGACAAACTGGACACGGGCATCCTCCTGATCACCCACAACATGGGTGTCGTGGCCGACCTGGCGGACCGCGTCGCGGTGATGTTCAAGGGTCAGCTGGTGGAGACAGGGACTGTGGAAGGAGTGCTCAACGACCCGCAGCACCCCTATACGCAGAAACTGCTCGCCTCCGTGCCGCGCCTCACCCAAGTCGACGTGCTCTCGGGGGACGCCGATGCTGAGGTGCGGGCTGCGGCGCCGGAGCGCAAGCTGGTGCTCGAGGCGAGGGACCTGATCCTCGAATACGACATGCGCGGAAAGCAGTTCCGTGCGGTCGACGGCGTCTCCTTCGAATTGGCCTCGAACGAGATTCTGGGGATCGTGGGCGAGTCGGGGTCCGGCAAGTCGACCATTGCCAAGGCCGTCCTGGGTCTGCTCCCCGTCGCAGGCGGGACACTGGCGGTGAAGGGCGCGAACCTGGGGAAGCTCTCCACACGGGAGGCCCGTGCGGTGCGCTCCACGATCGGCGTCGTGTTCCAGGATCCCGCGGCCTCGCTGAACCCGCGGTTCCCGATCGGCGACTGCATCACCGAGCCCATGGTGATCCACAAGGCGGGGGACCGGAAGTCCCGCCTCGCCCGGTGCGGAGAACTCCTCGACGCCGTCCGCCTTCCGCGCTCGGTGATCAACAGGTATCCGCACGAGCTCTCCGGCGGCCAGCGCCAGCGCGTCTCCATCGCGCGTGCCCTGACCCTCGACCCGGACCTCCTCATCGCCGACGAGCCGACGTCGGCCTTGGACGTCTCTGTGCAGGCGGCGGTGCTGGAGATGCTCGCCGAACTCCAGGAGCGCTACGAGTTCGCCTGCCTGTTCGTGAGCCACGACCTGGCGGTGGTGGACATGCTGTCCCACTCCGTCGTCGTGATGAAGGACGGGAAGACCGTGGAGATGGGACTGACGAAGGAAGTCCTCCACCATCCCCGGGAGGACTACACGAAGCGCCTGCTGGCGGCCGCGCCCGTCCCCGAGCCGGGCGAGCAGCGCGATCGGCGCGAGGCCCGGCGTGCGCTCATCCGGCTCGATGAGGACGTCGCCTAACCGGCTAGCCCCGGTTGCCAAATCGGGGCCTCCGCGTCAAACGGGTCGCACGTGGGATCGCACAGATGTGCCCCCGAAACGCCCGCCGCGCCATGGCGGCGCGCCCACTGGTTTGGGTTGATTTTTCCCAGCGGTTAGAATGGTTGATTGGGTCAGCCGTGGCCCCACCGCACTGACCCCAAACCCCAAATGAAGCGAGCCTGAGAACGCATGTCAGATTTCACCTCGGCAAACAACACCGCACGTCGCGACGACCTGCGCAACGTAGCCATCGTCGCCCACGTCGACCATGGCAAGACCACGCTGGTGGATGCCATGCTGGGGCAGACGGGCGCCTTCTCGTCCCACGGAGAGACCGAAGACCGCGTCATGGACTCCGGCGAGCTGGAGCGCGAAAAGGGCATCACCATCCTCGCGAAGAACACCACGGTGTTCTACCAGGGCCCGTCGGCCCAGGGCAAGGACGTCACCATCAGCGTCATCGACACCCCGGGCCACGCCGACTTCGGTGGCGAGGTCGAGCGCGGCCTGTCCATGGTCGACGGCGTCGTCCTCCTCGTCGACGCGTCCGAGGGTCCGCTGCCACAGACCCGCTTCGTGCTGCGCAAGGCGCTCACGGCCAAGCTGCCCGTCATCCTGGTCGTCAACAAGACCGACCGCCCCGACGCGCGCATCGACGGCGTCGTCTCCGACTCCATGGACCTGCTGCTCGGCCTGGCCTCCGACCTCTCCGACGAGGTGCCGGACCTGGACCTGGACTCCGTGCTGAATGTCCCCGTGGTGTACGCCTCCGGCAAGGCCGGCCGCGCGTCCACCAACAAGCCCGAGGACGGGACGCTGCCGGACTCCGAGGACCTCGAGCCGCTGTTCGCCGCCATCATGGAGCACGTGCCGGCGCCGTCCTACAACCCGGAGGAAGTCCTCCAGGCGCACGTCACCAACCTTGACGCGTCCCCGTTCCTGGGCCGCCTCGCACTCCTGCGTATCTTCAACGGCACCCTCCGCAAGGGCCAGCAGGTCGCTTGGGCCCGCCAGGACGGCCAGCTCAAGACGGTCAAGATCACCGAACTGCTGGCCACCAAGGGCCTGACCCGCGTTCCGGCCGAATCGGCCGGACCCGGCGAGATCGTCGCCGTCGCCGGCATCGAGGACATCATGATCGGTGAGACCCTCACCGACCTCGACAACCCGAAGCCGCTCCCGCTGATCACCGTGGACGATCCCGCGATCTCCATGACCATCGGCATCAACACGTCCCCGCTGGCCGGCCGCGTCAAGGGCGCCAAGGTCACCGCGCGCCAGGTCAAGGACCGACTTGACAAGGAGCTCGTCGGCAACGTCTCGCTCAAGGTCCTCCCGACCGAGCGTCCCGACGCCTGGGAGGTCCAGGGCCGTGGCGAACTCGCGCTCGCCATCCTGGTGGAGCAGATGCGCCGCGAGGGCTTCGAGCTCACCGTCGGCAAGCCGCAGGTCGTCACCAAGACGGTCGACGGCAAGCTGCACGAGCCGATGGAGCACATGACCATCGACGTCCCCGAGGAATACCTCGGCGCCGTCACGCAGCTGCTGGCTGCTCGCAAGGGCCGCATGACCAACATGTCCAACCACGGCACCGGCTGGGTCCGCATGGAGTTCATCGTCCCGGCCCGCGGCCTGATCGGGTTCCGCACCCGGTTCCTGACGGACACCCGCGGCGCCGGCATCGCCGCCTCGATCGCCGAGGGCTACGAGCCGTGGGCAGGTGACATCGAGTACCGCACCAACGGTTCGATGATCGCTGACCGGGCCGGCGTCGTCACCCCGTTCGCCATGATCAACCTGCAGGAGCGCGGCTCGTTCTTCGTCCAGCCGACCTCCGAGGTCTACGAGGGCATGATCGTCGGCGAGAACTCGCGCGCCGACGATATGGACGTGAACATCACGAAGGAAAAGAAGCTCACCAACATGCGCGCGGCCTCCTCGGACTCCTTCGAGAACCTCACCCCGCCGCGCCAGCTGACGCTGGAGGAGTCGCTCGAGTTCGCCCGCGAGGACGAGTGCGTGGAGGTCACTCCGGAGGCCATCCGGATCCGTAAGCTGATCCTGAACGTGAGCGAGCGCCAGAAGTCGCAGCGCGCACGTGCCCGCTCCTAGCGAGGCCCGCACGGGTTCCCTGGCGACCGCCACAGCCGTCATCGCCGCCCTGGTGGCGGGCGGGCTGGCGGCGGTCGTCGGGACCCTCCTGCACGCGCAATTGCACTACGCCGGCGACACGCCCCTTCCGTGGGGTGCGCTGCTGGCGCTCGTCTTCGCGGGGAGTCTGTTCACGGCCGCCGGTATCTACGCCGAACGTGTCTGGGCCGCGGCCATGGCTGGCATCGCGGCCTACGCGCTGGTCGCGTGGGTGTCCCTGGACGAGCGGAATCGGCTCATCCTCTCGTGGGCCAACCACGAGGCGCTCCCGGGCCCGGCCCTGGCCGGCGTCGTGTGGATGTACGGCATCGTCGCGGCGACCGTCCTCGCACTGCTGGTCTGCGCCCGGGCCATGCGCAAACACTAGCCCCCCAACCAGCACCCCCCACCCCCCGAAGTGGACATTACCTACCGGAATAACCGGCGGTAATGTCCACTTCGGGGGGTATTGCGTTTTTTTGAGGGGGCGGGAGCGCTAATTCGCGGTCTGGTCCAGGTGGTGCGCAAGGAACAGGGAAGTGGCCACGCCGTCATCGCCGACGGTGCGCAGGGCGTAGTCGGAGACGATCTCGCGGATGCGATCCAGCATCTCGCGCTGGTCTTCCTCGGTGAGTTTCAGCCCGACGCGTAGCACCTGGATTTCGTTGGGAGAGAGGCCGTCGATCTCCTGCAGGAACGTCTCCACCAGCACGGGGGCCGCGTCCGGGAGCTTGGTGCCCCAGGACATTCGCGTGCTGCGGTAGGGGACTTCCTTGGCCCCGCGATTGCCGCGGCGGGCGGCCTCGGCCTCGAGGAATCCGGTGGCCAGCAGCGTTCGAACATGGTGCAGCGAGGTGGCCGGATTGATGTCCAGCAGATCGGCGATTTCCTTGTTGGTCCTAGATTTATGCAGGCAAAGGCGTAGGATTCGTAGCCTGATGGGGGAACTCAGGGCCCGTGCTCGTGCTTGCAGCTCCTCGTCGGTTGCCATATGTTCAGCATACGGTAAATATCCGCACTGATTGACTTCCTCAAATCGCATAGCAAGGTTCGTATGACCTCCTCTAGGCACCAGTCTCAGCCGGCGCCGGATGGGACGGGGGGATCCGCTGGGGGCGGTCCCACCGACTTTCACGAAGCTGTGAGCCAACCGGCGAAGCCCCTTCTGCGTGATGGCAACTTCCTGGTTTTCTGGCTCGGGCAGACGCTCAGCCAGCTCGGGGCCCAGCTCGGCGCCGTCGCCTTGCCCGTCCTGGCGGTGTCCCTCCTGCATGCCACCGAGTGGGAAGTGGGCGTGCTCAACGCCGCCAACACCGCCGCGTTCCTCCTCGTGGGTCTGCCGGTCGGGGCGTGGGTGGACCGGTGGTTCAAGCGGCGCATCATGATCCGGGCGGACCTGGCCCGCGTGGTGGCCATGCTTGCCATCCCGGCGCTGTGGTTCTCCGGCGTGATGGAGATGTGGCACCTCTGGGTGATCGCGGCGGCCATCGGCGTGGCCAACGTGTTCTTCGACGTGTCCTACCAGTCCTACATTCCGGCGCTGGTGGCGCGCGACCAGATCTCCGAGGCGAACGCCAAGCTGGAGACCACGGGGCAGGTGTCGCGGCTGGCCGGGCCGGCGCTCGGGGGAGGGCTGCTGGTCGTCATCTCGGCGCCGGTGCTCTTCATCGGCGAAGCGATCGGTTATCTGATCTCGGCGCTGTGCCTCTGGCGGGTGCGCGACAACGAAAAACCCGCCCCAGAGCCGGCGACCCGCAACCTGGCCGACGAAATCCGGGAGGGACTGGCGTACGTGGTGCGCCATCCGCTGATCGGCAGGATCGCCCTGACGACCGCGATCACCAACTTCTTCAGCACCATCGTTTTCACGCTCCTTCCGATCCTGGTCCTGCGCACCCTCGGACTCGACACCGTGCAGCTCGGCCTGATCTACTCCGTGGGCGCCGTGGGCGGGCTGATCGCGGCCTCGGTGACCCCGCAGGTGGCGAAGTGGATCGGCGAGGGAACGTCCCTGCCCGTCAGCTGCCTCCTCACAGCGGTCGGGATGGCGGGCTTCCCGCTGTCCACGATGGTCGAGGGCAAGGTCGCCGCCTTCCTCGTCCTTGCGGCGTCGATGTTCGTGCTCACGGTCGGGGTGCTGATCTACAACATCATCCAGGTGAGCATGCGCCAGCGCATCTGCCCGCCCCGCCTGCTGGGGAGGATGAACGCATCGATCCGCTTCCTGGTCTGGGGCGTCATGCCGTTCGCGGCGCTGCTCGCGGGGGTTCTCGGCGAATGGACGGGCCTCGTCACGGCCCTGTGGGTCGGCGTGGTCGGCTGCGCCGCGGCCGTCCTGCCGTTACTCTTCTCGCCGCTGCCGCGCATGCGCACCCTGCCCGAATCGGTCGAGCGCGACGCCGGCGGCCCGGACGGCCGCAGCTAGGACGCCGGCTACGCGCGGGGGCGCCGTCGTTCGGGGGCCGGGGGGACGAGCTTGGCGTGCGTGACAGCGCTGCGCGGCACCGGCACGTCGCCGGACCTGGTCCGCACGACGACGGCGTCGCCTGCCGTCTCGCCCGCGGCGTCGGCTTCGGTGGCCGCCGCGCGCACCCCGACGAACGTTCCCAGGGCGTCGCTCGACATCGCGCCGCGGGGGCCTTCGAGGCGGTAGCGTACGACGATCCGGTCGCCGGGGGAGAGTGTGTCGAAGAAGTCGCTCGGCATGACCCGATCGTAGCGGTCCGTGACGACACCTGAGAGCGGGCGGGCGCACGGGCGTACTAAGCTGGGGGTGCGTGGTCGAACGCTGACCGCCGCACCGGAACATCCCACTCCACAGGAAGGCCTCGGGTACCGTGACCTACATCATCGCCCAGCCGTGCGTCGACGTTAAGGACAAGGCCTGCATCGAGGAGTGTCCCGTCGACTGCATCTACGAGGGCGAGCGCTCGCTGTACATCCACCCGGACGAGTGCGTCGACTGCGGTGCGTGCGAGCCGGTGTGCCCCGTCGAGGCCATCTACTACGAGGACGACACCCCCGAGCAGTGGGCGGAGTACTACAAGGCCAACGTCGAGTTCTTCGACGAGATCGGATCGCCCGGCGGCGCCGCCAAGCTCGGCAACACGGGCACCGACCACCCGATCATTTCCGTCCTTCCGCCGCAGAACCAGGGCTAGCGGCGGTCGCCGCGCACCGGAGATGCTGAAGCTCCCCGACTACCCCTGGGATTCGCTCGCCCCGTACCTGGCTACGGCCGCACGGCACGACGGCGGAGCGGTCAACCTCTCGATCGGCACGCCGGTGGACCCGACCCCGCGCATCGTCCAGGACGCGCTGCGCGCCGCCGCCGACGCCCCCGGCTACCCGACGACCCACGGCACCGAGTCGCTGCGGCGCGCGATCTCCGACTGGTACGCGCGGCGCCGCGGCACGCACGGGATCGACCCGGCGAACATCATGCCCACGGTCGGATCCAAGGAACTGGTGGCGTGGCTGCCTCTGCTGCTCGGCGTTGGCCCGGGAGACGTCGTCGTGCGTCCCGAGGTCGCGTACCCGACGTACGACATCGGCGCCAGGCTCGCCGGCGCCGAGGCGGTCGCCGCGGACCGACTGTCCGACCTCCCCGCCGACGTCCGGGCGCGCGTGCGCCTGGTGTGGGTGAACTCGCCCGGCAACCCGACCGGAATCGTCCGCGATGTCGACGAACTGGCCGAGCTGGTGCGCGACGCCCGATCGCTGGGCGCCGTCGTCGCCTCCGACGAGTGCTACGCGGAGCTGGGCTGGGACCGGTGGGAGGCCGGTGTTCCCGGTGTCCTGGACCCGCGCGTCAGCGGCGGGGACCATTCGTCCCTGCTCTCCGTCTACTCGCTCTCCAAGCAGTCCAACGTCGCGGGATACCGCGCCGCGTTCGTTGCGGGCGCCCCCGAGCTGATGCCAACGCTGATCAACAACCGCAAGCACGCCGGCATGATCGTGCCGCACCCCGTCCAGGAGGCCATGCGCGTGGCCCTGGGCGACGACACGCACGTGGCCGCGCAGAAGGACCTCTACCGCGGACGCCGAGAACGCCTGATCCCGGCTTTGGGCGCGTTCGGGCTGCGGATCGAGCACTCGGAGGCCGGGCTGTACCTGTGGGCCACGGCGGGCGAGGACACGTGGGACACGGTCGGACGCCTTGCCGACCTGGGAATCGTGGTGGGCCCGGGCAGCTTCTACGGCACGGCCGGCGAAGGTTACGTTCGGGTGGCGCTCACGGCCGCCGACGAGCGCATCGATGCCGCCGTCCAGCGCCTGCATGCGGGCTAGCGTGGCCGAAACGTGACCGCCGGATTAGTTGTCGGCGCCGAGTTGCCGGTAGCGTGAGCCGTGATTAATGCCCTTTGGAACCATCTGTACTCCGGTGAGGAAAAGCCATGACGGATCAGAATTCTGCCCGCTTAGCGTTTGCGGGTGCGGAGCTCGAGCTCCCTGTTGTCCCCGCCGTTGAGGGCAACAATGGCTTCGACGTTGCGAAGCTCCTCAAGTCGACCGGCGCCGTCACGTACGACCCCGGCTTCATGAACACCGCGGCCACGAAGTCCGCCATCACCTACATCGACGGTGACGCCGGCATCCTGCGCTACCGCGGCTACCCGATCGAGCAGCTGGCCCAGAAGTCCACCTTCCTGGAGACCTCCTACCTGCTCATCTACGGGAACCTTCCCTCGAATACGGAGCTGGAGGAGTTCGACCAGAAGATCCGCCGCCACACGCTGCTGCATGAAGAGCTCAAGGGCTTCTTCGGCGGTTTCCCGCGCGACGCGCACCCGATGCCGGTGCTCTCCTCGGCCGTGTCCGCCCTGTCCACCTGGTATCAGGACTCGCTGGATCCGTTCAACGAGGAGCAGGTGGAGCTCTCCACCATCCGCCTGCTCGCGAAGATGCCCGTCATCGCGGCCTACGCGCACAAGAAGTCGATCGGCCAGGCGCTGCTCTACCCGGACAACTCCATGAACCTCGTGGAGAACTTCATGCGCCTGAGCTTCGGCCTCGCCGCCGAGCCGTACGACCTCGACCCGGATCTGGTGAAGGCGCTGGACCAGCTCCTGATCCTCCACGCGGACCACGAACAGAACTGTTCGACGTCCACCGTCCGACTGGTCGGCTCCTCCAACGCGAACATGTTCGCGTCCGTCTCCGCCGGCATCAACGCCCTGTTCGGCCCGGCCCACGGCGGCGCCAACGAGGCCGTGCTGAAGATGCTGCGCCAGATCCAGGCCGACGGCATCAAGCCCGAGGACTACATGGAGAAGGTCAAGAACAAGGAGGACGGCGTCCGGCTCATGGGCTTCGGACACCGCGTCTACAAGAACTACGACCCGCGCGCCAAGATCATCAAGGCGACGGCCCACGACATCCTGGGCAAGCTTGGCGGCAACGACGAGCTTCTGGACATCGCGATGCGGCTCGAGGAGCGCGCGCTGGCGGACGACTACTTCATCGAGCGCAAGCTGTACCCGAACGTCGACTTCTACACGGGCCTGATCTACAAGGCCATGGGCTTCCCGGAGAAGATGTTCACGGTGCTGTTCGCGATCGGCCGCCTGCCGGGTTGGATCGCGCAGTGGCGCGAGATGATCCAGGATCCGCAGCTGAAGATCGGCCGTCCGCGCCAGCTCTACATCGGCGAGGGCGAGCGCACCTACCCGGGCAACTAGCGCGGCGGAACAACGAACGACGGCGGCGGCCGGCTCCCAACGGGCCGGCCGCCGTCGTTGTCGTTGGCGTTCAGGGGCAAAACGCGGTTTTCGGTGCCCGCGGGGCGAAACGGGTTTACTCTGGTGGGGGAAACCTTCACGAGGAAGGCCATGGATGTACGAACGATCCGGTGACGGTTGGCGGGTGTCCGCGGACACGCACGAACAGGTCCTCCTTGCTCTGTACTTCCGCGACCTGGCGGGGATCCCCCATGCCGATCAGCCGATGCTCTGTCCGTTGTCGCCCCCGGTGCGTCCCGTCGCCGCGCCCGAGGTGCCCCGGCACGGGGCCGCGGAGTTGCGGCAGGAGTGGCAGCAGTGGTGGCGCCGGTTGCTGCGGCACGATCTCCAGGAGCACGATGGCGGTCCCGCTGGACATCCGCGCCCGGGACTGGACGCCCTGCTGGAACCGCCGCGCTTTCCGGCGTTCGACGACTCGCCGACCCTGCAGCGGCTGATGCGCGCCCACTACGGCGCCGCGTTCAGCTGGGTGGAGGCGCGGCTTCTGGAATACGGAGAGGTCTCCCGCGAGCACACGGCCTCCGGGCGCAGGGCCGCGCTGGAGCGGTTGGTCCAGGACCGCGAACTCGAATCGGACCTCCCGGCCGCCTCGATCAGCCTCAACCTGGTCGAGCTGCCGCTGGCCGAGCCCCGCGCGTGGTTCGTGGAGCCGCGGACCGTGATCATGAGCCAGGAACTGCCGCGGCACGAGGAACTGTTCCGCAGCTACCTCCAGCCGATCGTCGGCATGCTGCAGCCCTGAGCCCTGAGCGCGCCCGGCTATCCCTCGCCCTCGGCGGCGGCGACGGTGACGACGACGCTGCCATCCGTGGTGGACGCCGGAACCCAGCCATCCTCGGCGCGGTTCCAGAGAAGTCCCGCGTGTCCCACGGACGTGGTTTGCTGCGCCGCGGCGTTGGCCACCGCCCACTGGGCAACCGCCCACCCCCGCGTGCCACGCGCCTCGAAGGCCACGGTGCGGCCATCGACGGTGGCGGAGAGGCCGCCGAACGCGGCCTCCGCGGCATCGGCCACCTCCTGAGGGTCTCCGGACGCCGTCGCCTTGCGCAGCACGCAGTTCAGGGCGGCGGGGGACTGGCCGGTGAGCGCCGACGCGTAGGCGCGCCCTTCCGGCTCGTGGTCGGCATAGGCATCCGGGTAGGCGCTTCGCTGGACTTTCTGGGCGGCCTCGGTCACCGGCATGTCCACGTAGTCGAACGTGTCCAGCTCCTCGTAGAACCGGTTCGCGGCGTAGAGCGGATCCATGACTTGCGCCTGCGTCCCCCAGCCCTGCGACGGGCGCTGCTGGAAGAGGCCGCGCGAATCGGGGCCGGCGGTGTCGCCGTAGTCGATGTTGCGCAGCTTGGATTCCTGGACCCCGGTGGCGATCGCGATCGTCGCCGCCCGGGCGGGCATCCCGCGCCGGACGGAGACCGCGGCGATCAGCGCCGCGTTGCCCGCCTGTTCCGGATCCAGCTCGTGCCGGTCGGAACCGACGACGGCGTCGCAGCGCTCGCGCACCAGCGTCTGCTCGTCCTCGAGGTACGCGTAGGCCGCGTAGATTCCGCCCCCGACGACGGCGACGCCGAGCAGGAGCGCCATCACCGACCGGGCGCGCCGTCGCCTGCGGTGCGCCAGCTGTCCGGACCTCCCGCGGCGGGACGGCGTCCGGCTCCATTCCGCCCCGAGGGCTAGAACCCGGCGGTGGGGGTCAGTTGGCATGCAGGGCCGAGTTCAGCTCCACCGTCTGTCCCTGGCGGGGGAGGGCCTCGACGGCGCCGGAGGACGAGTTGCGGCGGAAGAGCAGGTTCGGCACGCCGGAGAGCTCCAGCGCCTTGACCGTCCGGTCCCCGAGCTGGACGCGCGTTCCCGCGGTGACGTACAGGCCGGCCTCCACGACGCAGTCGTCGCCGATGGAGATGCCGACGCCGGAGTTCGCGCCCAGCAGGACGCGCTGTCCGATCACGATGCGTTCCTTGCCGCCGCCGGAGAGCGTCCCCATGATCGAGGCGCCGCCGCCGACGTCGGAGCCGTCGCCGACGACCACGGAGGCCGAGATGCGGCCCTCGACCATCGAGGAGCCGAGCGTTCCGGCGTTGAAGTTCACGAAGCCCTCGTGCATCACCGTGGTCCCGGCTGCGAGGTGCGCTCCCAGACGGACGCGGTCGGCGTCTGCGATGCGGACACCCGCCGGCAGGACGTAGTCGACCATGCGGGGGAACTTGTCCACGCCGTACACGGAGACGGCGCCGCGGCGGCGGAGCTTCAGGCGGGTGGTCTCGAACCCGTCGACCGAACACGGCCCGAAGTTCGTCCAGACGACGTTTGAGAGCAGGCCGAACACGCCGTCGAGGTTCTGTTCGTTCGGGGCGACGAGGCGGTGCGAGAGCAGGTGGAGGCGGAGCCAGGCGTCGACGGCGTCGGCCGGGGCGACGTCGAGGTCGGCCTCGATCTCCACCACTTCCTGTGTGGTTCCGCGGTCGGCGTCGTCCGCCACGACCGCGGCCAGTTCGCCGGAGACCTGGGGAGCGCGTTCGAGCGGGCCGAGGGAGGGGGCCGGGAACCACACGTCCAGGACCGAACCGTCCGCCGCGCGGGTGGCGAGGCCGTATCCGGACGCGACGCGAACGGTGGAGTCGGCGGGGTTTTGGACAAGACCGGGCTGGGCATCTGCGGAAGTCATGCCTCCATGTTAGCCGCGGCGGCGGGGTTACGCTGGACGGGTGACTTCAGCCCAGCACGCGCGCCCGCGCACACCGCAGCCTGCCGCCCTCGACCCGCGCGGCGACGTCGCCGCCCTGACGGCGGCCCTGATCGACGTCGAATCCGTCTCCGGGAACGAGCGCGCCGTCGCCGATCTCGTCGAGGACGCGCTCCGGGACCTGGCGCACCTGGAGGTCCACCGCGACGGCGACGCGATCGTCGCCCGCACTCGCTTGGGCCTGCCCGAGCGCGTCGTGTTGGCCGGGCACCTGGACACCGTGCCGCTGCCCACCACCGGGGGCGCCCGCGGGACGGTCCCCTCTGCCTGGGACGGCGAGACGTTGTTCGGGCGCGGCGCGACGGACATGAAGGGAGGCGTCGCCGTCCAGCTGGCGCTGGCCGCGGGCCTCGCCGCACCCAACCGGGACGTGACGTACGTGTTCTACGACCATGAGGAAGTCGAGGGCAGCAAGTCCGGTCTGGGGCGGCTGGTGCGCAACAGCCCGGAGCTGCTGGAGGCCGACTTCGCGATCCTGCTGGAGCCCACGAACGGCACTGTCGAGGGCGGCTGCAACGGAACGTCCCGCTTCCGCGTGACCACCCGGGGCGTCGCCGCGCATTCGGCCCGCGCGTGGATGGGTCGGAACGCCATCCACGGCGCGGCGGACATTCTGGCCCGGCTGGCCGGGCACGAGCCGGCGACCGTGGACGTCGACGGGCTTCAGTACCGGGAATCGCTGAACGCCGTCCGGATCTCCGGAGGCATCGCCGGCAACGTGATCCCGGACCACTGCGAGGTGGAGATCAACTACCGGTTCGCGCCGGACAAGGGCATCGATGACGCCGAGACCTACGTGCGCCGGCTGATGGACGGCTTCGACGTGGTGCGGACCGACGCCGCGCCCGGTGCCCGTCCGGGACTGAGCCACCCGGCGGCGGCCTCGTTCGTGGAGGCCGTGGGAGCAGTGCCCCTGCCCAAGTACGGCTGGACGGACGTGGCTCGCTTCTCGGAACTGGGCATCCCGGCCGTGAACTTCGGCCCGGGCGATGCGCTGCTGGCCCACACGGACAACGAGCACGTGGAGGCGGACGCGGTCCGCGAATGCCTGGCCGCGCTGACGCGCTGGCTGACCGCCTGACGCAGGACGCCTGACACGCAAGCGGCGCCGCCACCCCGTGATGGTTACGGGTGTGGCGGCGCCGCTGTCTCGTTGGCCCGAACGCGGAACGTCCGGTCTATTTCTTGTCCCTCGGGTCATCCGGGTCCTTCGGCGCGGTCGCCGCGCCGGCGGCCGGTGGGAGGCCCGCCGGAACGCCGACGGGTTCTTCGGCCTTTGGCTTGACCTTGCCGGGCCCCCGGCTGCTGAGCCGGCTGGAGACGAACTCCGCCAGTCGCGAAAGCGAGAAGTTGATGAGGATGAAGATGGCCGCCACCACTATCAGCGCTTGCAGGACGTTGCCGTTCGGGGACGAGTACGTGCGTCCGAAGAACAGCAGCTCGTTGAAGCTGATGATGTAGCCCAGCGCGGAGTCCTTCAGGATCACGACGAACTGCCCGATCAGGGCCGGCAGCATCGCGATCAGGGCCTGCGGGATCTCGATCAGGCGCAACGACTGCTGCCGGGTGAGCCCGATCGCGATGCCCGCCTCGCGCTGGCCCTTGGGCAGGTTGTGCACGCCGGACCGGACGAGTTCGGCCACCACGGATCCGTTGTAGAAGACCAGTGCGGCGACCACGGCCCACAGCGCGCTGTCGTTGGAGATCTGCAGGGTGCGGGCGAAGAAGACGTTGAAGAAGACGATCATCAGCAGCACCGGCACTGCGCGGAAGAACTCCACGACCACGGAGCTGATCCCGTTGATCAGCTTGTTGTGCGAGAGCCGGCCCATGCCGAAGACCAGGCCGAACACCACGGATCCGACGATGCCCAGCGCGGCGGCCTTGAGGGTGTTGACGAGGCCGGGCAGCAGGTAGTTGGTCCATGTGCTTGCCTCCAGGAAGTCGTCCCACTGCGAGGCCTGCATCTGGTTCTTCGCGGCGAGGCCGGCGATGATCCACCAGAGGAGACCAGCGATGACGGCCACGCCAACGATGTTGATGGCGAGGATGGTCCGGCGGGACTTGGGCCCGGGTGCGTCGAAGATTACCGATGCGCTCATCGGGACACCGCCAGTTTCTTGGAGAGCCAGGTGGTCAGGAGTCCGACGGGGATCACGATGATCACGAACCCGGCGGCGAAGGTGAGGAAGATCGGGATGACGATGTCGGACCGGAACTCGATCATCGTCTTCATGACGGATGACGCCTCGATGGCAACGGAACCGACTGCGGCCACCGTGGAGTTCTTGATCAGGGCGATCAGCACGTTGCCCAGCGGCACGATGGCGCCCCGGAAGGCCTGCGGAAGGATCACGAGGCGGGCCGCCGGCATGAATCCGAGCCCGATGGCGCGGGCGGCCTCGGCCTGCCCGAGCGGGACGGTGTTCACGCCGGACCTGATGGCCTCGCAGACGAATGCCGCGTGGTAGACCGCGAGTCCCATGACAGCCAGACGGAAGAAGTTCTCCTGGAAGCCGCCGCCCAGACTGACGCCCAGCTGGCCGTTGAGGGCAAGAACGCCGAACAGGATGATGATGGTCAGCGGCGTGTTGCGGATGATGTTGACGTAGGAGGTGCCGATGGCGCGGAAGCTGGGGACCGGCGAGATCCGCATCATGGCCAGGAAGGTCCCCAGAACGAGCGATCCGATGGCGGCCCAGAAAGTCAGCTTGATGTTGACCCAGAACGCGGCCGGGATGTCGTATTCCGTGAAGATCGATAGGTAGTTGTCCACTGCCTGCCTCTATACTTGGTGGCCGCGCGGACGCGGCCCAGTGGGAAAGCGGTCCCCGGCGGGACGGCTCCATCACTGGAGCCGTCCCGCCGGGTGTGGCTCGTCGGCTAGGCGCAGGGTGCGGGCGTCGGCGGGTTGAGTTCCGCGTTCGGCTCGTAGCCCGTGCCCTCGGTGTTGGTCTCGAGCGCCGTCTTCCATTCGCCGGAGTCGACCATCTTGGTGATGGCCTCGTTGATGGCCTCGCACTGGTCGGATCCCTTGGGCAGTCCGACGCCGTAGTTCTCCTCCGAGAACGGCTGGCCCAGAACCTTGAACTTGCCCTGGTAGGCCGGCTGCGCCGCCAGGCCGGCCAGGATGATGTCGTCGGTGGTGACGGCGTCGATGGTGCCGCCGGACATCTGTGTGGTGCACTCGGCGTAGCCCGGGAGCTCCTGCAGGTTCACGTCCGTGGCCAGGGTGTCCTTGACCTTCTGCGCGGACGTGGAACCGGTGACGGAACACAGGTTCTTGCCGTTGAGGTCCTCCGGGGACGTGATGTCGGAGTCGACGCTGATCAACAGGTCCTGGCCGGCGACAAAATACGGTCCCGCGAAGTCGACGACCTCCTTGCGCGTGTCGGTGATGGAATACGTCGCGAAGATCATGTCGACCTGGTTGTTCTGCAGCATGGTCTCGCGGTTCGCGGACGGAGCCGAGACGAATTCGATCTGGTCCTCGGCATAGCCGAGTTCGTTGGCCACGTACTTGGCGACGTCGACGTCGAAACCCTTGTAGGTGTCGCCGTCCTTGAAGCCGAGACCGGGCTGGTCGAACTTGATGCCGATCTTGATCGAGTCCTCGGACTCGCCGGCGTCGCCACCGCCGCCGCAGGCGGAAAGGGTCAGTGCCGCCACGGCCGTGACGGCGGCGAGCGCGATGCGGTTCTTGCGCATGTCATTCTCCTTGGTATGTGGCCGCCCCGTGGGGCGGCCGCGAGTGGTGGTGCTAGTGGGTGATCAGTTTGCCGAGGAAGTCCTTGGCACGGTCGGTGCTGGGGTTCGTGAAGAAATCGTGGGGAGTCGACTGCTCCACGATCTGGCCGTCGGCCATGAAAACCACGCGGTCCGCGGCCTTCCGGGCGAAGCCCATCTCGTGGGTCACCACGATCATGGTCATGCCCTCCTTCGCCAGGCCCACCATGGTGTCCAGCACCTCCTGGATCATCTCCGGGTCCAAGGCGGAGGTGGGCTCGTCGAACAGCATGACCTTGGGGCGCATGGCGAGCGCGCGGGCGATGGCCACGCGCTGCTGCTGGCCGCCGGAAAGCTGGGCGGGGAGCTTGTCCTTCTGGTTGGCGACCCCGACCCGCTCGAGCAGTTCCATGGCTAGCTTGTTGGCGTCCGCCTTCTTCATGCCCTTGACCTGGATCGGGCCGAGCGTCACGTTTTCCAGGATGGACTTGTGGGCGAACAGGTTGAAGGACTGGAAGACCATCCCCACGTCCGCCCGCAGGCCAGCCAGCTGCTTGCCCTCTTCGGGAAGCAGCTTGCCGTCGATGTAGATTTCGCCGTCGTCGATCGTCTCCAAGCGGTTGATGGCGCGGCACAGTGTCGACTTGCCGGAACCGGACGGCCCCAGCACCACCACCACTTCGCCCTTGGCCACCTCGAGCTCGATGTTCTGCAGAACGTGAAGCGGCCCATAGTGCTTGTTGACCTTCGCCAAGCGGACGACCGGTCCGGTCGCCGTGGCGTTGCCGGTCTGGGGATCAGTGCTCATAGGGACGAGACTAGCGGATGTAAGGCGCGCCACAATGTACCCGCGGGCACTTCGGGCCGGATCGTCGCGGAATCTTTATTTTGCCGAGTCACCCCGGGATTGACCGGGCCTGTTCGGAACCCGGACCGGGCGTGCTCGCTATAGGGTGGAAGCATGTCCAGCAGCAACTCCTCCGGCCCGGCCTTCGACCCCCTGCCGTACCCGGCACGACGCAAGGGATCCGTGGTTCTGCGGCACCAACAAGCCCAGACCCAGCAGGCGGACGCCCAACTGCTGGATTCCCCCAAGGGGATCGACTTCACCCACACCGATCCGTGGCGCGTGCTGCGGATCCAAAGCGAATTCGTCGAGGGGTTCGGCACCCTCTCCGAGCTTGGCCCGGCCGTCAGCGTGTTCGGATCCGCCCGCACGGAACGGAACTCCGAACGGTATCTCCTGGCCGAACGGATCGGCTCGCTGTTGGTGGAGGCCGGCTACGCCGTGATCACCGGCGGCGGGCCGGGGACCATGGAGGCCGCCAACAAGGGCGCGATCGAGATGGACGGCACTTCGGTGGGGCTGGGCATCGAGCTGCCCTTCGAAACCGGCCTCAACGAGTTCGTCGACCTGGGCATCAACTTCCGATATTTTTTCGCGCGGAAAACCATGTTTGTCAAGTACTCGCAGGGATTTATCGTCCTCCCCGGTGGCTTCGGCACGCTGGACGAGCTCTTCGAGGCCCTGACGCTGGTTCAGACGGAGAAGGTGACGAGCTTTCCCATCGTCCTGGTGGGCACGGAGTATTGGGAACCGCTGGTGGCCTGGCTGCGCGCAACCGTCGCGGGCGAGGGCGCGATCTCCGAGCGGGACATGGACCTGATCCGGATGACCGACGACCCGGAGGAAGCGGTGCGCCTGATCGCGTCCCACGAATCCCAGGGGCGCGCGGACCCCGCGGGCCGCGCGGACTAGGGCCGGCCATGGAGTTCGTGCTGGTCGTCGTGGCCGTGGTGGTGGCGGGCCTCGCCGTGCTCCTCGCGGTCGGCGGCCGGCGCGGGGGGCGTGCGCCCGGCCCGGCGCCCTTCTCCGATGGAGAGCTCCTCGGCCTGGCCGAGCCCCTGCCCAACCTTCCGCCGGTGCTCCTTCCCGAGCGTCCGACGGCGGTGGACGTCGCCCGGGTGCGTTTCGGCGTCGGGTTGCGGGGGTACCGATGTGAACAGGTCGACGCGGTGCTCGAGGCACTGGCGGACGAGATCACGCGGCTCGAAACTGAGCTCGGCGACGCGCGGCGCAAGCCTGTGATTAGCACCACGAACCAATCTCCGGAATAATATGAAATGCAGGTTGAACGCCTTTCCGCTCCGGCGGATTCGTTCGACGTTCGAGCGGCGGGGCCAGGGGGTTCCGTGACACCTAGGAAGGAACACAGCGCCAATGGCTGCGATGAAACCGCGTACCGGGGATGGCCCCATGGAGGTCACGAAGGAAGGCCGTAGCCTGATCATGCGAGTGCCGATCGACGGCGGTGGGCGCCTTGTGGTGGAGCTCAACGGCGCCGAGGCGGCCGAACTGAAGGAGTGCCTCGTCGGCGTCACGGAATAAGACCCCTCGGGATGCCTCGACTCGATGCGCCACCGACGCGTCGGATTCACGCAAAAGGGTTCGGACGGCCGCCGCCGTCCGAACCCTTTTGCATCACCCGCACTATGGGTGGACGTTCGGTTCCGACTACGCGGTCTTGACCGCCAGCAGCAGGCCGCTGCCCGTCGGCACCATCGATGTCACCAGGTCTTCGCGCTCGCGCAGGAAGCGCCCCATCTGGCGCGCCGCGACCGTGGTCGGTTGGCGCACGGCCGGTTGCGGGACGCGGTCCGCATCGAGGGCGTCGTGGACCATGAGCATGCCCCCGCGGCGCAGGAGGCGCACGCCGTGATCCACGTAGTCGGCCAGGTGCGTCTTGTCGGCGTCGATGAAGACGAGGTCGTAGGCGGCATCGGTCAACCGGGGCAGGACGTCGCGCGCGCGGCCGCAGATGGTGCGGGTGCGGTTCGGGGCGACGCCGGCGTCGAGATACGCCTCGCGCGCCGCATTGAGGTGGTCGACGTCGATGTCGATGGTCGTGAAGACGGACTGGCGGTCCAGGCCGCGCAGGAGGCTGACCCCGGATACCCCGACGCCGGAACCGATCTCCACCGCGGTCCGCGCCTTGGAGGCGGCGGCGAGCACCGTGAGCAGCGCCGCGGTGCCGGATCCGACGGGCCAGACCCCGAGTTCGTGTCCGCGCTCGCGGGCTCGCGTGACGACCTCGTCCTCGACCGGCAAGGCCTCGGTGTAGGACCAGCTGCTCTGCTTGTCGGAGCTCATGGCGTGGAAGTTCCTTCGGTGTGCTGGTGGAGTGGTGGCCGGACGGCCGATTCCATCCTAGCGCCAGCCATTCCCCAGCAATCTCACAGCCTCTTCGGCCAGAATGTATACGTGAACGCAACACCATCGAACCGCGCAGCCGGCCTGGCCCCCGAACCCGAAGAGACCGTGGTTCCGGGCTGGGACGAAATCGTCGAGGTCCATTCGCCCCGCGTCTACCGCTTGGCGTACCGCCTGACGGGCAACAGGTTCGACGCCGAGGACCTCACCCAGGAGACGTTCGTCCGGGTGTTCCGTTCGCTGCACAATTTCACGCCGGGCACGATCGGCGGGTGGCTGCACCGCATCACCACCAACCTCTTCCTGGACCAGGCGAGGCGCCGGAACCGCATCCGCTTCGATTCCCTGGGCGAGGACGCGGAGAACCGCGTCGAGGGCAAGGACCCCGGACCGGAGCGGAGCTTCGAGCACAACAACCTGGACATCGACGTCCAGGCGGCCCTCGACGGGTTGCCGCCGGACTTCCGCGCCGCCGTCGTCCTGTGCGACCTCGAGGGACTTTCCTACGAGGAGGTGGCCGCGGCGTTGGGCGTCAAGCTGGGAACGGTCCGTTCGCGCATCCACCGAGGACGTACGCTCCTGCGCGAGAAGCTCGCCCACCGCAACCCCTCCCGGACCGCGGCGAGCGGCATGGTCTTGCCGAAGGTGGGTCCCGCCGTCTCGGAGGCGCACTAGGTGATGCACCGACAGGAGCGCTGGCTCGACGCCTACATCGACGGCGACCTGTCCGCCGAGCGCGTCGTCGCCCTCGAGGAGCACGTGCGCACGTGCTCGGATTGCCGCACCAGCCTGGCCGACCGCCAGCGACTGCTCGAGCGGCTGCGCGCCTTCTCATCGGCGCCGCACTCGGGTCCGACGCCCGATCAGGCGCTGCTGGACCGGCTCTGCCAGCCCCATTCCGCGGCGGCGGATTCCGACTGGGCGGCGTTCATCGACGCCTACAGCGAGGGCTCCCGGTTGCGCCGCATGGCCCCGGCCCTCGCCTCCGTCGCCGCCATGGTCCTGGTCGTGGGGGTGCTCGGTGCCGCGTGGTTGCTGGGCGGCACGGACCGCTCAAACCCCGCCGCGGACGTGGTGTCCGCAGCCTGGACCGGAGACAGCACCGAGCTGACCGGCGGCGACATCGAACGCCTCCGTGGTGCCGGGTGGAACTGTCCCGAATTCACCGACATGGGTTTGGCGCTCGTCGGCGCGAAAGGCCAACGGGTCGACGGGGCCGCGCGGCTGGTCCTCGACTTCTCCGGCGCGGCGGGCGACGTTCGTGTGGTCGAGAGCGGCAAGTCCCTGATGCCGTCGCTCCTCGGCGGACCGGACGGCAACAGCCAGTCGGCCGCGCCGACGGAGGCCGGGAGCACTCAGCGGCCGGAAACGCGGCTGGTTGCCGGCGAACAGGTCTCCCTGCGGACCGCGCAGGATCCAGGTACTCCGCACCGGGCGACGGTGGAGATGGACGCGACCCGGTACGAAGTCGAATCCACGCTCGGGGAGCAGGTGACCGTGGCCGTGCTCAGGCGGATCGTCGTCAGCGAGCACTCCAAGTTGGCCCCCGACGGCGTGCGGGAAGCCGAGGGCTGGGAGCGCATCGGCCGCGGCATGGCACGGCTCATGGTCTTGGACACCGGCCGGTGACGCGTGGCTCGCCGCGCGGCACCGCGGAAAATACGGTGTTGCACCGCCTAGCGGGTAATCTCTAAGCGTGTTCGGAATTAACGGTGGCGAGTTCCTCATCCTCGCGGTGCTTGCGGTCCTCGTGCTGGGCCCCGACAAACTTCCCGAATACGCCGCACAACTTGCCCGGCTGGTGAAGGAAGTCCGCCGGATGGCCACGGGTGCCAAGGAACAGCTGCGCGAGGAGGTCGGCGACGAGATCGCCGACATCGATTGGCGCAAGCTGGACCCGCGGCAGTACGACCCGCGCAAGATCATCAAGGACGCGTTGCTGGACGATTTCGACGACGCCGTCTTGGCGGCCAGGGAAGCGCCCGCCAAGGCGATTTCGCCGTCGGGCCCCACGACGCCGAAGCGTTCGGCTGAACCGCCGCTGACCGACGGCGAAGCGGCGCCCTTCGATTCCGAGGCGACCTAGGCGTTCGCCTTCGACAGGGTGAATATCCCATAGCGCATCGCGCCGGTGCGGTAGGCCAGAATCAGGCGGGGGATGGATAGCACGAAGATGCGATTGCGTGCGCCCAGGGCGAGGCGACGGGTCTCTCGATCGACGGCCAAGGCCTTCCCCAGTCGAAGGGCGCAGATTGTCCAGGTGCGTCCGACGCGGCGGCTCACGTCCTCATAGCCGTCGATCGAAAAGCCCGCCGCCCTTGCCATCGACTCATACTCCTCGCGCGTGCCCATCGAGGGCAGGCGCCCTTCGCGGCAAATTGGCTCGAGCAGGTGGCGAACCTTCCAACCGCTGGCTCCTGTCTCTGCGAGCCACGCGCAGACGACGAGGCGGCCCCCGGGCGACAGCACGCGATGCACCTCGGCGAAAAACGCCGGCTTGTCGACCATGTGCTCGCTCGACTCGATGGCCCATGCGGCATCGGCCGAGCCATCGGGCAGTCCGTTGGCGAGCCAGTCGCGGAGATGGATGTCCACGCCGGATGCGGGACGTGCGGCGGCGTAGTGGGCCTGCTCGGTGGATAGCGTGAAGCCGGTAACGCGAACCGAGCGTGTCGCCGCGAGCCGCCTCGCGGTGGAGCCGTAGCCGCAGCCGATGTCGACGCACGCTTCTGCGGGCATAAGACCCAGCCGGTCGCCCACCGTGTCGACCAGCGCCTCGACGGCCTCGGCGGGCGTCTCGCGACCCGTCGCCCAGAACCCGTGATGGACATGCTCGCCCCACACGCGACGATAAACCGGATCGAGTTCGTCGTAGTGGTCGGCGACCGCCACTGCGGTCTGGGGAATGTCGGGGACAATCACGCCATCACACTACAACGCCGATCCAGACGATCAGAAGGTCTCCGCCCCAAGGACGTCCTGGCGCCGGCGGCGCCTAGGCGAGGCTGACGCCGAGCGGCTTGCCGGCGAGTCCCCGGGGTTTGCGCGCCAGCGTTCCGGCGATCCTCGCGATCTCGCGCGACGCGGCCGCATCCGGGGTGGACAGCACCAGCGGGACGCCCGAGTCCCCGCCCTCGCGCAGTCGGGGATCCAGCGGGACTCCTCCGAGGAGCGGCACGTCCGCGTCCAGCGTTTGCGACAGGCGGCGGGCCAGCAACTCGCCGCCCCCGGAGCCGAAGGGCTCCATGCGGCTGCCGTCCGGCAGTTCCAGCCAGGACATGTTCTCCACGACGCCGAGAACCTCTTGGCCGGTCTGCTTCGCCACGGCCCCGGCGCGTTCGGCCACCTCGGCGGCGGCGGACTGCGGCGTGGTGACCACCAGCAGCCCGGATCCCGGGAGCAGCTGCGCGACGGAGATGGCGATGTCACCCGTGCCCGGCGGAAGATCCAGCAGCAGCACGTCGAGGTCGCCGAAGTGCACGTCGGTCAGGAACTGCTCGAGCGCTCGGTGCAGCATCGGACCGCGCCACACCACCGGCTGGTTGCCCTCCACGAACATGCCGATGGAGATGACCTTCACGCCGTGCGCGACCGGAGGAAGGATCAGCTCGTCCACCCGCGTCGGCGGCTGCGTGATGCCCATGAGCGAGGGGACGGAGAAGCCGTGCACGTCGGCGTCGATGATGCCCACGCGCAGACCGTCCGCGGCCATGGCGCACGCCAGGTTGACCGTGAGGCTGGACTTGCCGACTCCGCCCTTGCCGCTGGCGACGGCGATGACGCGCGTCAGCGAGCCGGGAGAGCTGAAGGGAACCGCACGGACCTTGAGCCCCTCCTTGAGCTCGGCCCGCTGCCCGGGCGTCATCACGCCGACGTGGACGGCGACCGAGCCGACGCCGTCGACCCCCGAGGCCGCGGCCGTGACGTCGTCGACGATGGTGTTCCGCAGCGGACAGGCGGCGATGGTGAGCAGGACGCGCACGCGGGCGGCACCGTCGTCGTCGACCTCGACGGAGTCGACCATCCCGAGCTCCGTGATGGGGCGGCGCAGTTCCGGGTCCTGGACCCCGGACAGGGCGGCCAGGACGGCGTCGGTCCTCGCGGTGTTCTCTCCCACGGGCTCAACCACCCCGCTTCGGGTCGATGCGGGGAAGCTGGGTCGTGGCGTCGGAGACCCGCTCCTTCTTCTTCTTGGGCGACTTGCCGCGCAGGCGGATCTCCTCGCCGTCGTTGGATTCCAGCAGGTCCTCGAGCGCGGAGCGCAGCTCGCTGCGGACGTAGTCGCGGGTGGCGACGTCGCGCAGGGCGATGCGCAGCGCGGCGAGTTCGCGCGTGAGGTATTCGGTGTCGTGCAGGTTCCGCTCGGCGCGCTGGCGGTCCTCGGTCACGGAGACCTTGTCGCGGTCGTCCTGGCGGTTCTGGGCCAGTAGCAACAGCGGCGCCGCGTAGGAGGCCTGCAGCGAGAGCATGAGCGTCAGCGCCGTGAAACCAATGGCCGCGTCGTCGAACCGCAGGGTCGACGGCCCCCACGTGTTCCAGGCGAGCCAGAAGACGCAGAAGACCGACATGTAGAGCAGGAAGGTCGGCGTCCCCATGAAGCGGGCGAAACCCTCGGTGGCGCTGCCGAACGCGTCCGGGTTGGGCGACAGGCGCGGCCAGAACCGGTCCCTCGCCGGAAGCGGCGTGTCGAGGCCGGTGGTCGGATTGTTCTTCTCAGCCATGGGCGCTTTCCCCCTTCGGTTCCTTGTCGTCGTGCGTTCGCCAGTCGTCCGGCAGCAGATGGTCGAGGACGTCGTCCACGGTCACGGCCCCGACCAGGCGGCCGGCGGTGTTGACGACGGGTAGCGACGTGAGGTTGTAGGCCGCCAGCATGCGGGCCACTTCGCTGATGCCGGCGAAGTCGTGCACCGGTTCCAGATCGGTGTCCAGGATGTTGCCCAGCGGCTCCGGCGGCGGGCAGCGCAGCAGGGCCTGGACGTGCACGACGCCGAGGTAGCGGCCGGTCGGAGTCTCGGAGGGGGGCCTGCAGACGAAGACGGACGACGCCAGCGCGGGGCTGAGCTCCTCCCGCCGGACGTAGGCGAGGGCCTCGGCGACGGTGGCTTCCGGGGGCAGGATGATGGGCACCGTGGTCATCATCGACCCGGCCGTGTTCTCCTCGTACTCGAGCAGGCGGCGTACGTCCTTCGCCTCCTCGGGTTTCATCAGGCCCAGGAGCGCCTCCTGTTGTTCCTCGGACAGTTCGGCGAGGAGATCGGCGGCGTCGTCGGGATCCATCTCCTCCAGGACGTCCGCGGCCCGCTCCATGTCCAGCGAGGAGAGGATCTGGACCTGCTCGTCGTCGGGGAGTTCCTGCAGCACGTCGGCGAGCCTGTCGTCCTGCAATTCGGTGGCGACCTCGACGCGGCGCTTGTCGTTCATCTCGTGGAGCGCCTCGGCGAAGTCCGCGGGCTTGAGCTCCTCGTGCGCGGCGACGAACTGGGCGGCGGCCTGCGGTTCCTCCAGGTCGCCGTGCACGACCTCGCTGCGCGGGACGAGCAGCCGCTCCCCGCGGGCCAGGCGGCGCAGGGCGCGGAAGCCGCCGGCCTCGCCGCGCCGGACGTAGTAGTCGGAAATGATCCAGTCCCCGTGCCGCTGGAGCTCCAGGCCGATGTCCTCGACGACGCCGTTGCTCGAGCCGTCCTTGAACGTCACCTTGCGGTCGAACAGCTCGGCGGCGGCCAGGCGCTCCGCGCCGCGTTGCTGGAAGCGGCGGAGGTTGACCAGTCCGGAGCAGATGATCTGGCTGGATTCGATGGCGTGCACCCGCGTCATCGGGACGAAGACGCGCTTCTTTCCGGGCACCTCGACGACGAGGCCGACGCACTGCGCGGGTTTCGACGGTCCGTGGTCGAGCACGACGACATCCCGCAGCCGGCCCAGGCGGTCGCCCAAGGGGTCGAAGACGTCGAGGCCGAGCAGGCGGGCAATAAAGACCTTGTTCAGGGAGCTGCTCACCTCCTTAGGCTACTGCCTGGGCGTCGGCCGGACGTCGAGGCCCGCCCTCCGGTTCACCCGCAGCGATAACCGTCCCGGCGGATGCGCGAGCGGGGCAGAATGAAGGCATGTCTTTTCCCTTTGGCTCGAAACAGTCCGATCCGACCCTGCTGGGCCTTCCGCGCGGCGAGGTCCTCGGGCGCTACCAGTCCTACCTCGACGCCCAAAAGGTGGTGGACTACCTCGCGGACAACGACTTTCCCGTGGCCAACGTGAGCATCATCGGGAACGACCTGAAGTCCGTGGAGCGCGTGACGGCGAAGCTGAGCTACCCCAAGGTGGCCCTCGCCGGCGCGGCGCAGGGCGCCATGTTCGGCATTTTCGTCGGGCTGCTGTTGAGCATCTTCACGCCGTCCGGCGGGATGGCCCAGATCGTCTCCTCCGTCGGACTCGGCATGGCAATTTGGATGATCGTCGGCGTCGTCGGCTACTCGTTCCGCAAGGGAAAGCGCGACTTCGCGTCCTCCAGCCAGGTCATGGCGGGCTATTACGACGTCGTTGTCGGCTTCGAACACTCGGCCGCGGCCCGGCAACTGGCCGCCAAACTGCCGATGAGCGCGGGCGAGGCCCAACGACCGGCCTCCGCCTGGGGCCAGGGCAACGGCTCGGCCAAGCCGTCCCGTCCCGCCGAGCCCGCGGCGCACCGGCCGCAGGACGGAGCCGCCGGGACCCCGGCTTCCGCCGGGGCGCAGGGCGCGACCGGCACACAGCGTCCGGGAACGGGGGACCTGCCCGACGGGCGGCCGCAGTACGGCGTCCGCGTCGACCCGGCGGAAACGCGGCAGTCTGAATCCCCGCAGCCGGAGACCCCGGAGGCGGAAGCCCCTCGGCCGGACTCTCCGGAACGCCCCGAGCGCCCCGACGAAAACCGCTAGCGGGGCCCTCCGGCGACGATGCCCGCCATCCAGGATTCGACGTCGTCGGGGGTGCGCGGCAGGGCCGCGCTGAGGTTCTCGACGCCGTCGGCGGTGACCAGGACGTCGTCCTCGAGGCGCACGCCGATCCCGCGGTATTCCTCCGGAACGGCCAGGTCCTCGTTCTTGAAATAGAGCCCGGGCTCGATCGTGAAGACCATGCCCTCCTCGAGGATTCCGTTCAGGTACAGCTCCCGCTTGGCCTGCGCGCAGTCGTGGACGTCGAGTCCCAAGTGGTGGCTGGTCCCGTGCGGCATCCACCGCCGATGGTGCTGGCCCTCGTCGGACAGCGCCTCCGCCAGCGGCACCGGCAGCAGGCCCCACTGCGACAGCCGTTCCGCGAGCACCTCGATGGCCGCGGTGTGCACGTCGCGGAACCTGACACCGGGACGGGCGACCGCGAACGCGGCATCGGCGGCATCGAGCACGGCCTGGTAGATCTTGCGTTGGATCTCGGAGTACTTGCCGTTGACCGGCAGCGTGCGGGTGATGTCGGCCGTGTACAGCGAGTCCGCCTCGACGCCGGCGTCGAGCAGGAGCAGATCCCCGGTGTCGACCCGCCCGTTGTTGCGGATCCAATGCAGGATCGTGGCGTTGTTGCCCGCCGCGGCAATCGTGTCGTACCCCAGGTCGTTGCCCTCCTCGCGCGCCCGGGCGAAGAACGCGCCCTCGACGACTCGTTCGCCGCGGGCGTGGGTGATGGCGCGGGGCAGCTCCTTGACCACCTCGTGGAAGCCGTTGACGGTGGCCTCCACCGCGATGCGCATCTGCGCGATTTCCCATTCGTCCTTGACGAGCCGCAGCTCGGACAGGGCCTCGGACAGTTCGCCGTCGAGGCGGTCGGAGACCTCCAGGTCCACGCCGGTGTTGATGCGCGAGGTATCCACGAGGGCATCGCAGTTCAGGTCGACGTCGCGCACCAAACGGATGCGCATGCCACCGAACTCCACGGCGCCGGCGTCCTTGGTCACCGCGACCTCCAATTCGCCGAGGTCGGCGGTCGGGATGGCCAGTCGCGCTGCGAGGTCCCCGAGGGTGGGGCGGGAACCGATCCAGAATTCGCCCGAGCGCGCGTTGGAGTAGAACTCCTCGGTGTCGCGGCCGGCGGGCGGACGGAAGTACAGCGTGGCGGTGTGGTTGCCGCCGTCGTCCCCGGCGCCGTCGTCCGTGGGCTCCATGACCAGCACGGCCTCCGGCTCGTGGTCGATTCCGAGCCCCGTGAGGTGCGCGAAGCCGGAGTGCGGGCGGAAGCGGTAGTCCGTGTCGTTCGAGCGGACCTTCAGCGGCCCGGCCGGCAGGACCAGACGCTCGCCCGGGAAGCGGGCGGACAGCGCGCGGCGCCGGCGCGCGGCGTAGGGGGCGACGACGTCGGGCCCCGGCTTCACTGCCGTGTCCGGCGCCCACTGGGAGGCCATGAACTCCTTGAAGGCGTCTGAACTCGGTCGCTGGGAACGGTTGTTCACGCGTTCGCCGAGGGGCTGGTTGCTGCCGGGGGCGTCGTTAGATTCGGTCATCACCCCTCCATCGTCTCAAAGCCCGTCTCATCCACCAAGGCGCCCGGCTAGGCTTGGGCCATGCTGATCGACCTCCACACGCATTCGAATGTCTCGGACGGCACGGAACCGCCGGCCGGCGTCATGGCGGCGGCGGCCGCCGCCGGCGTCGATGTGGTGGCGCTGACCGACCACGACCAGACCAGCGGCTGGGCCGAGGCGGCCGAGGAGGCCGCCCGCCTCGGGATGGGTCTGGTTCCGGGCATGGAGGTCTCGTGCAAGACCCGCGAGGGCGTGAGCGTCCACCTGCTCAGCTACCTGCACGATCCGGAACACGCGGGTCTCGCGGAGGAGATCGACAAGGCTCGCGACGCCCGCCTGCACCGCGCCCGTCGCATGGTCGCGCTGTTGTCGGAGGACTTCCCGGTGGACTGGGACCTGGTCAACCGCCATCGGGCGCCCGGAGCCACGATCGGGCGCCCGCACATCGCCGATGCGCTCGTCGCGGCCGGCGTCGCGGCGGATCGTTCCGAGGCCTTCGCCACCGTGTTGACCTCCCATTCGCGTTACTACGTGGGGCACTACGCGGTGGATCCGGTCACGGCCGTGCGGCTGGTCCGCGACGCCGGTGGAGTACCGGTGTTCGCCCACCCGGTCGCCTCGGCGCGCGGCCGCGTGGTCGACGAGTCCGTCTTCGACGACCTGATCGCCGCGGGGCTGATGGGCGTGGAGATCGACCACCGGGACAACCCCGAGGATGGGAGGGCGTTCCTGCGTTCGCTGGCCGCGCGACACGACCTGATCGTCACGGGATCCAGTGACTACCACGGCACCGGAAAGCCCAACAGGCTGGGGGAAAACGGCACGACGCCACAGATGCTTGCGAGGATCCTCGAGGCCGGCACGGGCTCGATGCCGATTGGCGTCTCCGGCCTTTAGCGGGTGGCCTGCGACGCCTCACCAGGGGGCCCTCAGGGGAGCGCCCCCCCGATTCCTGTTAGTATCAAGCGTTCGGTGTTGCCCTGAGCAACTACTCGTAGAGCCCGGTTCCGAGTGGATCCAGGCCAACATCGGCTTCCACTGCAGGTTGCAAGACAGCCTCTGCCCTAGACGTGGACTAGGCCCGCGGACCGCGGGTTCCACGTGCTTGCCGCGCTGTGCGCGGCCCGATTGGTCCGGTGTACGTGCCGGGTGGAAAGCGCGCCTTTAATGCGTCCCACACCGGATGCGGTTCGCCCTCACGGCGGCCAGGTAGTCGAGCCCTGACAGGCCGGCGCGCTCGCACGGGGGAGTGTTGCCGGTGGCTTCCCCCACTTGAGAGGAGAATTATGTCACCGGATGGCAACAGCCCAGCGCTGATGTCCGGCTGGATCATCATCGCCCTGCTGGTGGTGTTCTACGGAGGCACGTTCGTGATGAGCGTGGTGATTGGCAAGAAGAAGGAAAACGCCGACGGCTACATGACCGCGGGAAACAAGATCGGCTTCGGCATCTCCGCGGCCAGCATGACCGCAACCTGGATCTGGGCCGCATCGATGTACGCGTCGGCGACCTCGGGATACACGTACGGCATTTCCGGCCCGGTCCACTACGGGCTCTGGGGCGCGTTGATGATCCTGTTCATCTACCCGTTCGGCAAGCGGATCCGCCAGGTGGCGCCGAAGGCGCACACGCTTGCCGAGGTCATGTACGCGCGCCACGGCCGTTCCAGCCAGCTGATGCTGGCCGGCTCCAACATCCTCGGCTCCGTCATCAGTCTGACCTCCAACCTCATCGCGGGCGGCGCGCTGGTCGCGCTGCTGTCGCCGTTCAGCTTCCAGCAGGGCATTCTCGCCATCGCGGCCGGGGTGCTTCTCTACACGCTCTGGTCCGGTTTCCGAGCGTCCGTGCTCACCGATTTCGCCCAGGTTATGGCGATGCTCGGCGCGGTGGTCATCATCATCCCCGTGGTGTTCTTCGCCGCCGGCGGTTCCGCGATGTTCGAGGCCGGTGCGGCCAACCTCACACCGCAGCAGGGCAACTTCTTCTCCTCCGAGGCCTTCATGAACCAGGGCGCGCCGTATATCGCGGCCGTGCTGGCCTACGCGATCGGCAACCAGACCATCGCGCAGCGGCTTTTCTCCGTCCGCGAGGACCTGATCAAGCCCACGTTCGTCACCGCGACCATCGGCTACGGAGCGACCATCATCGGCGTCGGGATGCTCGGCGTCATGGCGCTGTACCTGGGCGTCGAACCGCTCAACGGCGACACGAACAACCTGATCCCGCAGATGGCGGCCACCTACCTCGGCCCCGTCCTGCTGTGCCTGTTCTTCGTCATGATCATCGGCGCGCTGTCCTCCACGGCGGACTCCGACCTGGCGGCGCTGTCTTCGATCGCGATGGCAGACCTCTACGGACAGGCCAAGGGCAAGGCCAACGCCAACCCGAAGACGATGCTGATGGTGGGCCGCCTCACCATGGTCCTCGCGACCGGCACCGCGTTGTACTTCGCCAGTGGGCAGATGAACATCCTGGACCTGCTGGTCTTCGTCGGCGCGCTCTGGGGCTGCCTCGTCTTCCCGGTGCTGGCCAGTTTCTACTGGAACAAGGTCACGAACGCGGCCTTCACCGTGGGCGTCCTCGCCGCGATGGTCGTGTTCCTGCCGGTTCGGTTCGGCTGGATCACGATGGACGGCGTCGTCGGCTACGCGGTCGACGTCCTGTCCATCGTGGGCATCGGCGTGGTGATCGGGCTGATGGCCTTCGGGTTCTTCGGCACCCGGATCGCCCGGATCGCGGGAGCGGCGTCGGCCGCCGTCGCGGCTCCGTTCGCGTTCGGCACGCTGCACGAGTACGCCGTGCTGAGCGGCTCACTGGTGGCGTACGCCGTCTCCACGCTGGTCTGCTACTTCATGTCGGTCCGGTCCAAGCGCGAGTTCGACTTCGACTCGATCAAGGACACGGTCGGCAACTTCGACACCCCGGAAGCCGCCACCGTCGGCGCGCCGGCACCCACCAAGTAGGGAGACCCATGGAAACGTTTTTCTTGACCCTGTACGTCCTTATCTGGCCGGTCGTCGTGGCGGGCACGCTGTTCGTGATTGCCCGGGCCTTCTTCCGGGAATGGGCCCAGGCCCGCCGCGACGGTCGAAACCTGATCTAGCGCGCAGGCGGTTGCCGGGCGGGCCGGGTGACACCGCGTCCGTCCCGGCATCGCCCGGCAGCCGCGTCCGTCCGGGCCCGGCAAGCGACATTTCGCCCCCAGGCCTCGATGAAACTCCGTCTCATTTGCTTGGTACTACGTACCGTAGGGTGCGCAGGGACACATTGCCTCCCAGGGACGCCGTCGAGGATGGAGAACCATGAACATCGAGCAGGCCGCCAACCACAGCGAGCTGACCCCCTTGCCCTTCCTCCAGCGTTCGGCGGAGGTCTACCCGGACAAGCCCGCGGTCATTCACGGAAGCCTGACGTGGACCTACCGGAGGTTCGCCGAGGAGGTCCAGCGCACCGCGAAGGCGTTGGCCGCGCGGATCGACACGGGGGACACGGTTGCCTATCTTGCCCCGAACATTCCTGAACTCCTGGTGGCACACTACGCGGTGCCGCTGGATGGCGGCGTGCTCCTGGCGCTGAACACGCGCCTCTCCGGCCGCGAGTTGGAGTACATCCTGGGGCACGCCGAGGTCTGCGAGCGGCAGGACGATTGGGACGCACCGGCCCCGGCCGAGCGGGCCGCCAGGCTGTCCCGGCAGGGCGGCGGCATGATCCAGGCCGAAAGCGCGCGCGTTGTCGACGGGGAGATGCGCGACGTACCGGCGGACGGACGCACCATGGGGGAGATCGTCCTGCGCGGAAACAACGTCATGATCGGGTATTTCAAGGACCCGGAGGCGACGGCGCGCGCTTTCGCCGGCGGCTGGTTCCACACCGGCGACCTGGGGTCATGCACCCCGACGGC
Organism: Arthrobacter arnarulunnguaqae; assembly: GCF_051262515.1. Classification (NCBI taxonomy): domain Bacteria; kingdom Bacillati; phylum Actinomycetota; class Actinomycetes; order Micrococcales; family Micrococcaceae; genus Arthrobacter; species Arthrobacter arnarulunnguaqae. Next base: position 177,907 of record NZ_JBIMER010000002.1, read on the forward strand.
TACCTACAGGTTCGCGACCGGGCCAAGGACATCGTCATCAGCGGCGGGGTCCCGGAGGAAGTGCACTTGTCGGACGCGTTGCCGCGGACGTCAACGGGCAAGGTCCAAAAGCACGTGCTGCGCGCGGATGCGGTAGAGCGGCGGACTATTCGGCGCCGACGACGGCCGCGCGTGGAATCCGTTTCCGCATGACCTCGATCGCCTCGGCGTTGGCGTCGACGCACACGAAGCGCCGGCCCAGCGCCGAGGCAACGGCGCCGGTGGTGCCGGACCCGGCGAAGAAGTCCAGGACCCAGTCGCCGGGGCGGCTGCTGGCTGCGACGATCCGGCGCAGGATGCCCTCGGGCTTCTGCGTCGGATAGCCGGTCTTTTCCTTGCCGGTGGGGGAGACGATCGTGTGCCACCAGACGTCCGTGGGCAGTTTCCCGCGGGCTACTTTTTCGGGGGTCACCAGCCCGGGGGCCATGTAGGGCTCCCGGTCCACCTCGGCGGAGTCGAAGTGGTAGGCTGCCGGGTCCTTGACGTAGACGAGGATGTTGTCGTGCTTGGCGGGCCAGCGGCTCTTCGCCCGCGCGCCGTAGTCGTAGGCCCAGACGATCTCGTTCAGGAACGAGTCCCGACCGAAGATCGCGTCGAGCATGACCTTGGCGTAGTGCACCTCGCGGTAGTCCAGGTGCACGTACAGGGTGCCGTCGTCGGCCAGCAGCCTCCAGGCCTCGCGCAGCCGCGGCTCCAGGAACGACCAGTAGTCCGCGAACGCGTCGTCGTAGCTGCTCAGTGCCCCGCGCACGGTGGAGTAGCTGGCACCCTTGAACCCGAGCCTGTCGCCGGTGCCCGGCTCGGCCCGCACCATCTTCGTCTGCTGCCGGCTCTGCTTGCGGCCGGTGTTGAACGGCGGGTCCACATAGATGAGCGTGAACGCGCCGTCGGGCAGGGTGGGCAGGTAGTCGGCGTTCTCGGCATGCACCACGAGGTCGGGGCCGTCGGGCGTCCAGACGGTCGCGCCGGGCTCGCGGGCGAAAGCCCCGACCGTGTGGTCGGGGCCTTCGGTGTCGACGCGGTGGGGATCCATTCCCGCTATTCGGACTCGGTGCGGTCCACGGCCTCGCCGTTGCGGCGGCGCGTGCGCGAACGACGCCGGCGCGTCGGCTCGACGGCATCGGACGCGGCGTTGACTTCGACGGCGGGGCCGGTGGCTCGGACCGCATCCGCGTCTTCGGCGCGGCGGCCGCGGCCTTCGCCGGTCGCCTCCTTGTTCGGGCGGTCCGCGCGGCCGTGGCTGTGTCCGTGGCGGCCACCGGATCCGCGCTCGGCGCGGTCTCCGCGGCCCTCGCGACCACGTCCACCGCGGTCCCCGCGTGAGTCGCGGTCCCCGCGTCCTCCCCGGGCGTCGCGGTCGCCCCGGACCGCCGGCTTCTTGCCGGTCTCCCCGAGATCCTCGAGCTTCTCGCCGGACAGTCCCTCGAGCACGCGCTTGTTGCGCGGCAGGCGGCCCTTGGTCCCGGCGGGAATGTGCAGATCCTCGTACAGGTGCGGCGAGGACGAGTAGGTCTCCACCGGCTCGGGCTGGTCGAGGCCGAGCGCCTTGTTGATCAGACCCCAGCGCGGGACGTCCTCCCAGTCCACGAACGTGACGGCGGTCCCCTTGTTTCCCGCGCGGCCGGTGCGGCCCACGCGGTGGAGGTAGGTCTTCTCGTCCTCGGGGCACTGCAGGTTGATGACGTGGGTGACGTCGTCGACGTCGATGCCGCGGGCGGCCACGTCGGTGGCGACGAGTACGTCGACCTTGTTGTTGCGGAACGCGCGCAGGGCCTGCTCGCGCGCGCCCTGCCCGAGGTCTCCGTGGATGGAACCGGCGGCGAAGCCGCGGTCCATCAGTTCCTCGCTGAGCTTGGCGGCCGACCGCTTGGTCTTGGTGAAGATGATCGTGCGTCCGCGGCCCTCGGACTGCAGGATGCGGGAGACGACCTCGTCCTTGTCCAACTGGTGAGCCCGGTAGATGACCTGGCGGATGTCCTTCTTGGTGATGCCGTCGTCCTCGGGATCCGCGGCGCGGATGTGCGTGGGGTGGCTCATGTAGCGGCGGGCCATGGCGACGACCGGGCCGGGCATCGTGGCGGAGAAGAGCATTGTCTGACGGACCGACGGCGTCGCGCCCAGCAGGGTCTCGACGTCGGGCAGGAACCCGAGGTCCAACATCTCGTCGGCCTCGTCCAGCACCACGATGCGCACGTTCTTCAGGTTCAGGTGCTTCTGCTTGAACAGGTCGATCAGGCGCCCCGGGGTGCCGACGACGATCTCGACGCCGGACTGCAGCTGCTCGATCTGCGGCTCGTACGCGCGGCCGCCGTAGATCGTTGCGATGCGCGCGTTGCGCTGCGTGGATGCCTTGGCGATGTCCGCGGCGACCTGCACGGCGAGTTCGCGCGTCGGGGCGACGATGAGTGCCTGCGGGGCGCCCGGAACCGGGAGCTGGTCGTAGCCGGCGTCGTCCGGACCCACCACGCGCTGCAGCGCGGGGATGCCGAAGCCGAACGTCTTGCCGGTGCCCGTCTTGGCCTGGCCGATGATGTCGTGGCCGCCGAGGGCGATCGGCAGGGTCATGGACTGGATGGGGAAGGGATGCAGGATCCCAGCGGCGGCGAGCGAGTCCACGATGTCCTGGCGGACTCCGAAGTCGGCGAACGTCTGCTCGGGGATCTCGTGGGGGACCTCGTCGGTCGCGAGTACTTCCTCGACCTCCATCTCCTCGGCGCCGCCGTCGGCCGTCAAATGCTGTTCATTGCTCAATTGGTTCTCAGTTCTTTAAGGCACCGGCCACGGGCGTGCTCGACGTGCACCGCCGTTGTGGGCGGGACGGAGTCCACCGCGAAAGCGGCGCATCCAGCGGAGCCGATCGCGGGCTTGCAAGCGCGGTGTTCGCGCCGGGGTGCAGGTTCGCTGGGAATCGCTGCCAAGAAAATGCGTATGGGTACGACCGGGCATCCTTGTCTACGCGACCCAGTCTAGCGCGCCGCGGCAAAACCCCGGGGCAGTGACGGTAGCCGGCCCCGCCGCGCCTAGACTGGTGGGGAACCACGGGAGCCCGCCAACGGGCTGAGAGGGCACTGCCGGGCACACTCCGGCACCGGTGCCGACCGCTTAACCTGATCCGGATCATGCCGGCGGAGGGAGGGAACGTCGCGATGCGCTGCGTAGTTGTCGGTGCGGGAATCATCGGATTGTCGATCGCCTGGGAGTTGACCCGCCGCGGCGCCGAGGTGGTCGTCCTCGACCCCGCGCCGGCGTCGGGCGCCACCCGCGCCGCCGCCGGGATGCTGGCGGCCGTTAGCGAATTCCATTACCAGGAGCTCGATCTCCTGAACCTGTCCGTACCCGCGGCGCGGCGTTGGCCGGGATGGGCGGCCGAGTTGTCCGACGCCTCCGGGGTGGAGCCCGGCTTCGCGGCCCGCGGGACAATCGCCGTGGCGGCGGATTCCGCCGACCGCGAGACGCTGGCGGACCTTCGGCGGGCACAGTCGGCGGCCGGGATGGACGTCGAGGAACTCACCGTGCGCGGTGCCCGCACGGCCGAACCCATGCTTTCCCCGCGGCTCGCTGGCGCGTTTGTGGCGCAGTCGGACGGCCAGACGGATCCCCGGCGCACGGCGGCTGCCCTGCGCGAGGCGCTGGCGCGATCACCGGGCGCGCGGTTTCTGTCCGGCACGGCGCTGCGCTGCGTGGCCGGAGCCAATCCGGCCGTGGAGTACGACGGCGGTCGGCTCGCCTGCGACGAAATCGTCCTGGCCGGCGGACTGGGCCTGCGCGGCGCGGGGCGCGGAGCGGCCCCGGGCGCGGAAGCGAACGGAACGTGGGCCGGACCGTTGCTGGAGGGCCTGCCGACGACGCTGCGCCTGCCGGTGCGCCCCGTGTACGGCGACGTGCTGCGGCTGGGCACGCCCCGCGGCGGTCCCCGATTGGCCGGCACGACGATCCGCGGGCTGGTGGGAGGCCACGGCGTGTACGTCGTCCCCCGCGACTCCGGCGAGGTGGTCGTCGGCGCCACCGAGCGGGAGGACGGCCGGGCGGCGGTCAGCGCCGGGGGAGTCCAGCGACTCCTCCGCGACGCGCTCCGGTTGGTTCCGGTCCTCGGGGAGTTCGACCTCGTGGAATCCATTGCCCGCGCGCGCCCCGGGACGCCGGACAACCTGCCGCTGCTGGGCCGGGCCGCTCCCGGACTGGTGGTCGCCACCGGCTTCCACCGCCACGGCGTTCTCCTGAGTCCGCAGGCGGCGGCCGTCGTCGCGGAACTCTTGGGTGGGCAACGCGCCGAGGACCCGCCGGGAGGCTCCGGCGTCGTGCCGTCAGGCCCTGGGCCAACCCGCCCCGCCGCTTTTGACCCCGCACCATTTGACCCCGCACCATTCGACCCTTGGAGGTTCTCGTGACTACCACCCGACCCGCACCCGCACACGCACCCGTCACCGTCAACGGTTCGCCGGTTACGGATGCCCCAGAAAACGTCCTCGTTCTCGTGGCCAGGCACACCGGGCGCGCCCTGCTGCCCGACGGGCATCCAGAGGACGGCGGAAGGCTGGGCCTCGCGGTGGCGCTCAACGGCACCGTGGTGCCGCGGTCCATGTGGGGATCGACGCCGCTGGCCGCGGGCGACCGCGCAGAACTGCTTTCGGCGGTGCAGGGTGGATAGCGCGGTCACCGGGGTCACCACACCCGCCGCCCCGGACACCGACGCCCTCACGATCGACGGCGTGGGGCTGGGTTCGCGGCTCATCACCGGCACGGGAGGCGCGCCGAGCCAGGTGGTGCTCGAGGACGCGCTCGTCGCATCGGGAACGGAGCTCACCACGGTGGCGATGCGCCGGCACCAGGCCACCGCCGGGGAATCCATCTATTCGATGCTGCTCCGCCTCGGCATCAGGGTGCTCCCGAACACCGCCGGATGCCACACGGCCGGAGAGGCCATCCTCACCGCCGAGCTTGCGCGCGAGGCGCTGGATACGAACTGGATCAAGTTGGAGGTCGTGGCCGACGACGAGACCCTCCTACCGGACGCCGTCGAGCTCCTGGACGCGGCCGAACGGCTGGTGGCGCGCGGCTTCACGGTGTTCGCGTACACCAACGACGACCCGGCCACCGCCCTGCGTTTGGAGGACGTCGGCTGCGCCGCCGTCATGCCGCTGGGCGCACCGATCGGCACCGGACTCGGCATCCTGAATCCCCACAACATCGAGTTCATCGCCTCCCGCGCGAACGTGCCGGTGGTGCTCGACGCCGGCGTGGGCACTGCGTCTGACGCCGCGCTGGCCATGGAGCTCGGCTGCGACGCCGTGTTGCTGGCCACCGCGGTGACCCGAGCGCAGGATCCCGCACGGATGGCCGCGGCGTTCCGCCACGCGGTGGTGGCCGGGCGGCTGGCACGCGGGGCGGGTCGGATCCCCAAGCGGCGGCTGGCCCAGGCGTCGTCGTCGCTGGAGGGCCGCGGCGACTTCGGCTAGCTGGTCCGGAATCCGTGGGAGGCCGTTCCCCGTTCGACTTGGCGGGTGGGGAGCTACGCCGTGGCCGTTTGCGACAGGCCGGGGACGATGCGGAAAACGACGGATCGGCTTTCGACGTCTGCCTCCACGAGTTCGGCGACCACGTGCTCGCCGGCGGGGACGTCTCCCTCGTATCGGGCGGTGATGGCCGGTTCCGCCACCAGAAGCGTCCCCGAGGGGGCCTTGCCATTCGCGGGGGTCTTGCCCGATTGGTGCGGTGCCGGTCCGGTGACGGTCACGGCGTCGAACCTTTCGCCGATGCGCCCGTGCAACAGGGCGGCCTCGACCGCGTTGAGGGCCTCGCGTTCCGCCTGACCGGCGGTCCTGTTGGAGGCGTTCATCAAATCCGGCAGCAGCGGGAGCGTCGCGCGGATCCCGGGCGGAACGTCGGCCCCGCGCACCAGGTGTTCGCAGACAACCAGGACGAACCGATCGACCAGCCGGCGAAGGGGAGCGGTAGTGTGGGCGTAGGGCGCGGCGATGGCCGCCTGATCCGTCTCGGCGGGCGCTTCGCCGTCGAAGGCCGTGTATCCCGCGCCGCGGAACAGGGAAGTGGCCGCATGCATCACGGCCATCTGCCGTGGGTCCGAGACGTCCAAGCTGCGCAGGAAGTCTCCGTAGTGCACCCCATCCGCCCACTCGGATCCAAGGGCGGCCGCCTGGCGCCGGAAGATCTTCTCGCTGCCTGTTTCCGGTGCCGGCATGGTGCGCAGGATGCCGACACCGCCGTCGAGCATGATCCGGGCGGCTTCCATCCCGGTCATCAGGGAAATCTGCGCATTCCAGTCCTCAACGGGAAGCGGCGCCCGAGCGGTCAGGCGGTAGCCGCCGTCGTCGACCTCGACGTCCTGTTCCGGCAGACGCAGGCTCGCCCCGCCGCGCTGGTGCTCCAGATCGATGCGTTTCAGACCCACCTCGCGCAAAAGCGACAGGGAGTGGCTCGCGGTTCCGGCGTCGATGGATTCCTGTACCTCCGAGTAAGCGAGCTTCTCCCGGCTCTCGACCGCGGCCCTGACCAAGGACGTCTGCACCACGTTGCCGTCCGCATCGAGCGAAAAGGTCCAGACGTAGGCGCCGCGGCGCTGGCCCGGTAGCAGGCTCCCGGCGTCCTCGCTGATGACCTCCGGGTGGAGGGCGATGCGGCGATGCGGCAGGTAGAGGGTTTGTCCGCGGCGGCGCGTCTCGGCGTCGAGGTCACCGTCTTCGGGGACGAAGGTGGGGACATCGGCGATGGCGTAGCGCACCGTGTACCCGTCGCCGTCGCGTTCGATGTGCACCGCCTGGTCGAGGTCGGTCGAGGTCGGCGGGTCGATGGTGACGAAGCCGATGTGCGTCATGTCCTCGTCGGGCAGTGCGTATTCCTCGACGACGCGCACCGCCTCCGCGGTCACCTCCGGCGGGAAATCGCCGGGCAAACCGAGTTCATCCTCGAGCGCGGACATCGCAGCCGCGAGGACGGTGTTGCGGGCACTGGTGCTGAGATTCATCTGCTGGTACGCCACAGCCACAGCCTACCCACACACGGCACAGATGCGCCCGGAAGGTAGGGTTGGGCCATGACCGAGAAGCCCCTGACCGCACTGGACGAGGCCACCCGCGAGCGTTTCGACGCGGCCCTCTATGGGCTCATGGCCTACCGCGAATTAACGGCCTTCGAACGACTCTCCTCGGACGCCCGCTTTTCCCCGACGCTCGCCGATCGACACGCGCTCGCGCAGCTTGCCGTCGCGGAATTCGGGCACCACGAGTTGGTCCGCGAATACATCGAATCGCGTGGCCAGGATCTTGAGCGGTCCATGGAACCGTTCGTCGCGTCAATTGATGCCCTGCATGACCGTACGCGGCCCGCGGACTGGTTCGAGTCCCTGATGAAGGCGTATGTCATCGACTCCGTGTCCGGAGATTTCTACCAAGCCATCGCCATGTCCCTCGACGACGAGGCCAGGGTGCTGGTGGCGGAGGTACAGTCCACGGACACGCAGACGAAGTGGTTGCGCGAGAGGCTCCATGGTGCGCTTTCGGAGGACCCGCGGCTGGCTTCGAGACTGGCCCTCTGGGGACGGAGGCTCGTGGGGGAGGCCCTGACCCAGGCGCGTCGAATAGGAGACGAACACGACTTCTGGCGGAACCTGCTGTCCCTCTCGGAGGGTGAGGAACGCGAGGCGGGGATCACTCGGCTTTTCGCCAAGCTCGTGGAAAACCATTCCCGGCGGATGAGCGATCTGGGGTTGACGGCCTAGCCGCCGGCGCCGAACACCTTAATCAAAAGATGCCCGACAGGCCGCCCCGTGTGGGGCGCTGGTTCGGGCAGCTTTCGTTTGTCGGCGGTGAGCGGCTCGGCTGACCACCCTACAGTGACTAGTGGGCGAAGCCCACGCGGCGCGGTTCGTCGGCGCCGATCTCGACATAGCCGATGGAAGCGGCGGGAATGATCACCACACGCCCCTTCACGTCGGTCAACTGCAACTCGTTTCCGGCGTGAAGTGCCTTGGTCACCTGCTCCGAGACCTTGTCCGGCGAGTCCGCGGACTCGACGACGACTTCACGGGCGACGTTCTGGATTCCGATGCGCACGTCCATGTGGCGGCTCCTTCTCTGGCGGGGCGATATTCAAGCTGTCAGCTACGAATCTACTTCAGGATTCCTTGGGAAACCGACCGATTCCGCGCCAAGCTAAACGAGAGACGAGTTCCGAGGCGTCGTCCAGGTTGACGTCGTCCTCCAACTCCAACCAGTAGCGCGCCGACACCTGTGCCATCCCAGACATGCCCCGCCCGAGAAGGAGCGCCTGTGCCCGCGGCAGCTTCGTGTCCTCCGCGATGACGTCGGCGATGGCCGATGCGAACCGGGCGTTGAAGTCCTCGAGCCGCTTGCTGACTTCCGGGTCGTTCATGAGGTCGGATTCAAAGACCATGCGGTGCGCTTGGCTGTCGTGGGCGATGAACTCGAAGTAGGCCTTTATGGTCGCCTGGACGCGCAGCTTGTTGTCCGTGGTCGAAGAGATCGCCGCCAGCATGCGTTCGGTGAGATCCGCGAGATGCGCTTCGAGCAACGCGAGGTACAGTTCGCGCTTGCCCGGAAAGTGTTGATATAGAACCGGTTTGCTCACCATGGCAACATCTGCGATCTCGTCCATCGAGGCACCGTGGTAGCCGTTCGATACGAAGACCTGGTGGGCTGCGCGCAGAAGCTGTCGACGGCGCTGCTCACGGGGCATGCGTTGGGTCTTCGACGCCCGATCCGGGGTGCTGTCCACATCCTGCCTTTCCATGGAGCCGCCGCCAATGTAGGGCCGGCTGAGGTACGTCATTCTATGCCCGGGTAAACTCGTTATGCCCACCAGAAAGCCTAACTTCGCGGTATTTCCCGAGCTCTTGGTAACAGTGGGTCACCCGAGGCGCCGCAGTGTGCGGCTAGCAGGGCAAAATGCCGTCCTTGAGGTCATACGGGAACTACTGACTTAGGGTTGTTGCATGGAAACCGAACGTAGGGGTCCCGGAGTCCCGCTTGTCGACCTTGCACCGGAACTCACCGCGGCGGAACTACGCCGTTACTCGAGGCACCTCATCATTCCCGAGGTGGGGATGGATGGACAGCGTCGCCTGAAGCAGGCACGGATATTGGTGGTAGGTGCCGGTGGACTTGGCTCGCCCGCCCTGCTCTACCTTGCGGCAGCCGGCATCGGCACGCTGGGGATCGTGGACGACGACACGGTCGACGAGTCGAACCTCCAGCGGCAGGTCATTCACGGCGTTTCCGACCTCGGCAAGTCCAAGGCCGAGTCCGCACGAGATTCGATTCACGACCTCAATCCGCATGTGTCCGTAGTCCTCCACCAGGAACGCCTCGACGCCGGAAACGCCCTGGAGATTTTCGCGGGCTACGACTTGGTCCTGGATGGAACGGACAATTTCGCGACACGCTATCTGGTCAACGACGCGGCGGCGATCGTAGGGATTCCCTACATCTGGGGCTCGATCCTGCGTTTCGACGGCCAAGTCAGCGTCTTCTGGAACGGCCATGGCCCCACCTACCGCGACCTCTATCCGGAGGCGCCGCCCGCCGGCACCGTCCCCTCCTGTGCGGAGGGGGGTGTGTTCGGCGTGCTGTGCGCACAGATCGGATCCGTCATGGTGGCCGAGGCGATCAAACTGGTCACCGGTATGGGAGACCCCCTTTTGGGTCGGGTACTGATCCTGGATTCCCTCGCCATGACGTGGCAGGAGATCCGGCTGAAGCCCGATCCCGAGACGGTGCAGCCCGCTGCCCTGCTGGACGACTATCCCGCATTCTGCGGGATGCCGACGCAGGGCGCCGATTCGGAGCTTCCCGCGGTGGGGGCGAAGGAACTCCAGGCCATGCTGGCCGCCAGGGCGGACGGGCGGTCCGACTTCCGACTCATCGACGTGCGGGAACCGGGCGAGGCCGACATCGTGGCCATCGATGGTGCGGAGTTGGCTCCCCGAGGCCAAATACTCGGCGGCGACATCGATCTTCCGCGCGACGTGCCGCTGGTGCTGCACTGCAAATCAGGTGGCCGTTCCGGTGAAGTGCTGGCTTATCTCCTCGAACGCGGCTACCCGGACGCAAGGCATCTGGCCGGCGGTATCCTGGCCTGGGTTGAGGACGTGGAGCCCGGCAAGCCCGTCTACTGAGCAAGCCCGTGTGCCGTACAAGCCCGCGTGCGCAGAGTTCGTGTGCTCGGACCCCTCGTCCTGAGGGAACCCGGCCTACTCAGGAGTGCAGGCGCCCTTAGCCGGCGTCGCGGACGGAACCGCCAGCGGCAGACTCTGAAATCGGGCAGGTGTCGGCGTCGGTCGCCGCGGAAGTCCCCGGATGGGCCGAGCCGCGCCGGCCGACGGACTGCCCGCCAACGCTGATGCCGAAGAGGGTCTCCAGTGCGGACTCGACCTCCGCCTGCCGACCCTCGGAAGCGAGCTCGCGGGCGCGGACGGTGGGGGCGTGCAGCAGTTGGCGCATCATGCGACGCATGGCGAACTCGACTTCCTCCGCTGCGGCGGTGCAGCCGTGTTGGGCGCGGACCTTCTCCACCTCGGTCTCCAGAACGCGCTGGGTGTGGCGCCGCAGTGCCACGATGGCCGCGTCCGCGGACCGCTCCATCTGTTCGTTCACGAAACTCTCGGCGGCCGAACTGACAATCGTCCGGGCCTCGCGCAAAGCCTGCGCCTGCTCGGCGGGAGCCGCCATCCGCACCGACTCGAGCGTGATCAGGTCGACGTTCTCCAGCTCTTCGACGGACTGGTCGAAGTCGCGGGTCAGCGCCAGGTCGATGGCAACCAGCTGGCGGTCGCCGCGTTCGAGGCCAGCGAGATCGGAAGCGGTGATTCGCTGCCCGCCGCCGCTGCAGCCGATCAGGACGTCGGCCGCCTCAAGGGCACTGCCCAGTGAAGCTTCGTCCAGGGCCGTGCCGCCGCGCGTCGCGACAAACGATTCGGCTCGACCGGAGGCGGAATAAACCGAAATATCGGTGGCGCCGCGTTCCTTCAGCAGCGCCATGGTGGCGCCGGCGTAGGCGCCGGTTCCGAACACGACGATCGACTTGGACGACCAGTTGGCATCCGTGGCGATGTCCGTGGCCAGGTCCAGGGCGACCGAGACGATGGAAAGGCCGCGACCGCCTAAAGCGGTACGTGTGCCGACGTCCTTGGCGGTGCGGGACGCCGTTTGGAAGAGTCGCACGAGTGGGCCCGAAGCGGTTCCGCCCTGCTGGGCCTCGATCAGCGCGCGGCGAACCTGGCCCGCGATCTCGCGTTCGCCCGTCACAGCCGAGTCGAGTCCGGCGCCCACGGCGAAGAGGTGGTCGACGGCGTCCTGCCCCGTCTTGGTCGACAGCGCCGCGGAGACATGTTGCTCGGCCAGGCCAGAGGCGTCCGCGATCTGCGAAATGATGGCTGCCCGGGCGGCCTCGACGTCCTGGTCGGAGGTCGCCTCGCAATAGACCTCGTAGCGGTTGCACGTGGAGAGGACCACCGCTCCGGACAAGGGGGTGGTTCCATCGAGCACGGCGGAGGCGACCCCGGAGGCCGCGGCACTCAGCCGGGCGACGGTCTCGAGGTCGATGTCCGAGTGGGAGGCGACGAGCGATAGGTAAACCACAGTGGATCCATCCTACCGCCAGAGCAGGGGGTATTCTCCGCCGATTACGGCATGTGTTCGTGTCTTATCCCACCTTCCGGGCCTTTCCGCGGCGGGGGATTAGCGGTTACGACACCACCTTGGCAGAATCATCACCATGACGTTGAGCGCAAGCCACCCGCTGAAGGATGGCCGAACTGCCGGATCCCCCCTGATCACCGCCTACCGAGGCGGGGAGCCGAGTCGCCGTCCCGTGTGGTTCATGCGCCAGGCGGGCCGATCCCTGCCGGAGTACCGCTCGCTGCGCGAGGGGATTCCGATGCTGGAGTCGTGCCTGAGGCCCGAGCTGGCGTCGGAGATCACCCTGCAGCCCGTGAGGCGCCACGACGTCGACGCGGCGATCTTCTTCTCCGACATCGTGATCCCCCTGAAGCTCGCCGGCGTCGAGGTGGACATCGTTCCGGGCGTCGGGCCAGTGCTCGCGAAGCCCGTGCGGACCGCCACGGACGTGGCGGCCCTGCCGCGGCTCGACGACGCCGCCCTGGATCCGATTCGCGAGGCCGTCGCGCTGACGGTGGAACAGCTGGGGTCCACCCCGCTGATCGGCTTCGCCGGTGCGCCGTTCACGCTGGCCGCGTACATGGTGGAGGGCCGCCCGTCGCGCGACCACTTGGGCCCGCGCACCATGATGCACGCCGACCCTGAAACCTGGCGGGCGCTCGCGGAATGGGCCGCCGACGCTTCGGGCGAGTTCCTCCGCGCCCAGCTGGAGGCCGGCGCCAGCGCCGGCCAGCTCTTCGACTCCTGGGCCGGCAGCCTGGGACTGGCCGACTACGAGCGGCACGTCGCGTCGTCGTCGTCCCGGGCCCTAGACCACGTCCGCGACCTGGGCGCACCGCTGGTCCATTTCGGGACCGGCACCTCCGAACTTCTCCCCGCCATGCGCGACGTCGGCGTGGACGTCGTCGGCGTCGACTACCGGCTCCCGCTGGACGAGGCCAACCGCCGGCTCGGCGGCACGGTCCCGCTGCAGGGCAACATCGATCCCGCGTTGCTTCCCGCGCCGTGGGAGGTCCTCGAGGAACATGTGCGCGGCGTCCTTGCCGCGGGGGAGTCCGCGCCCGGCCACGTGGTGAACCTGGGACACGGAGTCCCGCCGGAAACCGACCCGGACGTCCTCACACGGGTCGTCGAACTGGTGCACTCCGTAGCCCCGACCGCGAAGGCCTAGCAGGAAAGAGAAGCCGAGATGCCACACCGGAACGCACGCCAGACACACCCCGCCGCCGACCAGGGCGCGCCAGTGCCCGTTCCGGTGCGGGCCGTCGTCGTCGGCGGGGGTGTGGCCGGACTGGTGGCAGCGCGGGAACTCGCGATCTCGGGGCACGAGGTGGAGGTGTTCGAGGCGTCGCCCGCGTTCGGCGGCTGCGTCGCGCCCCATACCGTCGCCGGGCTCCTGCTCGACGCCGGCGCCGAATCCTTCGCCACCCGCAACACCGCCGTCGCGGACCTGATGGCCGAACTCGGACTCGCCGGCGACATCGCCGTGCCGCGCCCCGGAGGCGCCTGGTTGTACTTCGATCGGGACGGCGGCCGCGGCGGCACCGCCCTGCCGATGCCGCAGACCGGCATCCTCGGCATCCCCGGTGACCCCGGGGCGGACGACGTCAAACGCGCCATCGGTGCGGCGGCGGCGCTGCGGGCCACGACCGACCTCGCCATGCCCGTCTCGCGCCACGTGGCCCAGGGGCCGCTCAGCATCGGGGAACTGGTCCGCTCCCGCATGGGCCGGGCCGTGTTGGACACGCTGGTGGCGCCGGTCGTCTCGGGGGTCCACTCCGCGGACCCGGACACGCTCGACGTCGACACGGTCGCCCCCGGGTTGCGCGCCGCCGTCGTCAAGCACGGTTCGCTGGCCCGGGCGGTGTCCTCGATGCGTGCCGCGGCGCCCGCGGGATCGGCCGTCGCCGGGTTGAACGGGGGCATGCACCGCCTCGTGGCCGCGCTGGTCCAGGACCTGCGCGAGCGCGGCGCGACCCTACACGTGGGCACGTCCGCCACGGGCATCGAAAGCACGACGGCGGGGCACGCACCGGGCGCGCGCCCGTGGGCCGTCGCGGTGCGCGGCCCCGGCGCCGCGGCGGCGCACACGGTCGACGCCGACCGGGTTGTCGTCGCCACCACGGGACCGGCCGCCGTCGACCTGCTCGCGGGCCTGCGTCCCGAACTCGGGCGGCACCGTCCCGAAGCGGGCGCGGGCGTCTCCCTGGTCACCCTGGTCGTGGACAAGCCCGAACTCGACGACGCTCCGCGCGGGACCGGGATGCTGGTCGCCCCGGGCGCCGCAAACGTCGGCGCGAAGGCCATCACCCATGCGTCCGCCAAGTGGGGATGGCTCGGCGAGGAGGCGGGCCCCGGCACGCACGTGCTCCGGCTTTCCTACGGCCGCGTCTCCGAGGCGACGTCGCGGATCTCCGACGCAGCCGACGAGGAGCTGCGCCACACGGCAGTGCTCGACGCCGGCCGGCTGCTGGGCGTGGACCTCCAGGACACCGACGTCCTCGGGTGGGACGTGGTCCGCTACGTCGGTGCGCTGCCCTTCGCGACCACGGGCCACCGGGACCGCGCGGAGGAGTTCCGGCGGGACCTCGCGCCCCTGGACGGCATCGACGTCGTCGGCGCGTGGCTTTCCGGAACCGGACTCGCAGCCGTCGTCGCCGACACCCGCACTCGCATCGGCATCACCGCCAGCTGACCCCCTGAACACAGCATGCCCCACGCAGAGAAACACGTAGAGAAAGAGGCCACCATGAGCGAGAACCCCTACAGCAGTCCCGTGCTTGCCGACCGCGAGCGCGAGGGCGACACGCTGCACTTCACCCTCTGGACCGTGTTCAAGCGCGACTCCGACCTCGACCGGTCCGAGGGCGTCGCGGCCTTCGACGCGCTCGTCGCCGAGCTCGCCGCGGACGGCGTGACGATGCGCGGGGCCTACGACGTCTCCGGCATGCGCGACGACGCCGACGTCATGGTGTGGTTGCACGGCCCCGCCGCCGAGGCCCTGCAGGAGGCCGTGCGCAAGATCCGGCGCAGCTTCCTGTTCGCCGAGACGTCCATCGCGTGGTCGTCCATGGGCGTGCACCGCGAGGCCGAGTTCGCCAAGGACCACTCGCCGGCGTTCGCGCGCGGCAAGGAGCCGAGCACGTGGATGACGGTCTACCCGTTCGTGCGCTCCTACGACTGGTACCTGCTGGACCCCAAGGACCGCGGAAAGATGCTTCGAGACCACGGCGTGCTCGGCCGCCAGTTCCCGCAGGTCCTCGCCAACACGGTCGCCTCGTTCGCCCTGAACGACTTCGAGTGGATGATCTGCCTCGAGGCGCCGGAACTGATCGACCTGGTGGACATGATGCGGCACCTCCGGTACTCCGAGGCGCGCCTCCACGTGCGCGACGAGCTCCCGTTCTACACCGGCCGCCGCGTCGACACCGCCGGGATCGCCGAGGTGCTCCGGTGACCGGCCGGCTGATCTTCGATCCCCGCGAGGGATACGACGCAGACGGGCGCATGGCCCCCAAGCCGTACGACGCCGTCCTGCTCGCCTCGTTCGGCGGCCCCGAGGGCCAGGACGATGTGATTCCGTTCCTGCGCAACGTCACCCGCGGGCGGGGCATCCCGGACGAGCGCCTGGAGGAGGTGGCCACCCACTACCGCGCCAACGGCGGCATCAGCCCCATCAACGCGCAGAACCGCGCACTGAAGGCGGCCATCGAGGCGGAGTTCGAGGCCCGCGGGATCGCCCTGCCCGTCTACTGGGGCAACCGCAACTGGGCGCCGTACATCCCGGACACGCTCCGCGAGATGCACGACGCCGGCCACCAGCGGGTGCTCATGTTCAGCACCAGCGCCTACTCGTCCTATTCCAGCTGCCGGCAGTACCGCGAGGACCTCGGCGTCGCCCTGCGCGAGACCGGCCTCGAGGGTCGGATGGAGGTGGACAAGGTCCGCCAGTACTTCGACCACCCGGGCTTTGTCGAGCCGTTCGTCGAAGGCGTCGCGGCCGGCCTGGCCGACGTGCGCGCCCGCCTCGCTCAGGCGGGGAAGGACGGCGCCGGGGTGCGCATCGTCTTCGTCACCCACTCCATCCCGACGTCCGACGCCGAGGCGGCCGGCCCGCGGGACGTGGCCGCAGCGCTGGAAACGGACGTCTACTCGGCCCAGCACCTGGCCGTGGGGCGCGCCATCCTGGACCGCGTTCCGGAGTCCGCCGGCCTGGAGACGTCGCTGGTGTTCCAGTCGCGCTCCGGGGGGCCGCACGTGCCGTGGCTCGAGCCGGACATCAACGACGCCTTGTCCGAATACGCCGCCGCGGGCACCCGCGGGGTGCTGGTGGTCCCGATCGGGTTCGTCAGCGACCACATGGAGGTCCTGTGGGACCTGGACACGGAGGCCAAGGAAACCTGCGCCGAGCTCGGCCTCGTCTTCCACCGCGTGCCTACCCCAGGCACCCACCGCAAGTACGTCGAGGGCATCGTGGACATGGTCTCGGAGCGCCTCCTCGGCACCAACGGCAAGGCGCTGCTCGACGGCCGGGCGTCGGAGGCCGAACTGGGCCCGTGGTACGACGTCTGCCGGCCGAACTGCTGTTCCAAGACCATGCGGGACGGAACGGTGAAGCCGACCATCGCGGCCGTCGACTCCGAGGTGGGGGTGCCGCGCCCGTGACCGGATTCGTGGTGGGCACCCGCGGAAGCGCGCTTGCCGTGACCCAAACGACGACGGTCGCGGAGCACCTCGCCGCCGCCGGCGCTCCGGACTACAAGATCGTGCGCATCAAGACGGAGGGCGACGTGACCGCCGGGCCGCTGTCCCAACTGGGTGGCACCGGGGTCTTCGCCGCCGCCCTGCGCATGGCGCTCCTCAACGGGGAGTGCGACGTCGCCATCCACTCCCTCAAGGACCTGCCCAGCAAGCAGCCGGAGGGACTGGTCATCGCCGCCATCCCCGAACGCGTCGACGTGCGCGACGCCCTCTGCGCGCGCGACGGGCTCACGCTCGCGGAGCTGCCCGAAGGCTCCAGCATCGGCACCGGGTCCCCGCGGCGGGCCGCGCAACTGCGCGGGGCACGCCCGGACCTGGTGGTCGTCGACATCCGCGGGAACGTTGGCACGCGCCTCGGCAGGGTCGCCGGGTCGCCGGCCCCGGCGAACGACGGCGGCGTGGGGCACGGCAGGCACGGCGACCTCGACGCCGTCGTGCTCGCCGCCGCCGGACTGCGGCGCCTGGGCCTGGAGGGCCACGTCACCGAGTTCCTGGACCCCTCGATCATGCTGCCGGCGCCGGGACAGGGCGCGCTCGCCGTCGAGTGCCGGCCCGAAACCGTCGTCGACGGAAACCTCGCGGACGCGCTCGCCGGGATCGACCACGCGACGTCGCGGCTGGGCGTCACCGCCGAGCGCGGACTGTTGGCGCGGCTCGAGGCCGGCTGCAGCGCCCCGATCGGCGCGCTGGCGCACCTCGACAGGGAAGCGCTGGTGCTGGAGGCGGCCGTCTGCAGCACCGACGGCTCCCGCATGCTGCGGCGCGCCCTGTCCACCGCCGACCTCAGCCTCGACGGCGCGGAGGCGCTCGGGCGCGACCTCGCCGACGAGCTCCTGGGCCTGGGCGCCGCCGAACTCGCGGACCTGGGCTGAGCATGGTCGGCAGCGGCGTCCTCGCCGGCCGGACCGCGGCGGTGCTCCGCGCGCCCGGCCGGGCCGGCGGCATCGTCGCGGAACTGCGGTCCCGCGGCGCATCGGCCGTTCTCTGCCCGCTGATCGACTTCGAACTGCCAGCCGACACGGTGGCCCTGGACGACTCGGTCCGCGCGCTCCTGGGCGGGGAATTCACGTGGATGGTGTTGACCAGCCGCACCACGGTGGCAGCGCTGCTGCACCGTTGCCGGGCGCTGGGACTGTCGCTGTCCGTGCCGGCGCACACGCGGATTGCCGTGGTGGGCGACGCGACCCGCCGGGCCGCCGAGGACGCCGGTCTGCGCGTGGACCTCGTGCCCGACGCCGACCATTCGGCCGAGGGCATTCTCGAGGCGTGGCCCTCCGGGACGGGCGGCGTGGCCTATCTGCCGCAGGCGGACATCGCCTCCCCGACGCTCGACGACGGCCTCGGGGCCCGCGGTTGGCGGACACGGCCGGTCACGGCCTACCGGACGGTCGACGCGCCGGCCGATCCGACCCGGCGGCTCGCGGACGAGGCGGCGCCCGATCACGACGGAGTGGTGGGAAGCCACACGGCGACCCCGAGTGCCACCGCCCCGCCGGGCGGCCGGGCCGCCGTCGTTCTGGATTCCGGGCGGCTGGCCGAACTGTTGTCCGGCGCCCCGGAATCCGGCCTCGGAGCGGTGTTCCTGACCTCGCCCAGCATCGCGCGGCGGTTCCACACACTGGTCCCCGCGCCGGACGGATCGGTCGCCGTCGTCGCGATCGGCCGCAGCACCGCGGCCGAGGCGCACCGGCTGGGCCTGCCGGTCTCGGCCACCGCCGAACTGCCCACTCCGGTGGGACTGTGCGACGCTTGGGAGGGTGCCCTGCGCGGCTCCGTGCCCGCGATGGACTGCGCACCCGCCCACGCTCCCCAGCCCGCCCCGATCCCACCGAAGAAGGAGCCGATGTGAGCTTTCCCCATCGCCGACCGCGCCGCCTGCGCACCACCCCGGCGCTGCGCCGGCTCGTCGCCGAGACCAGCCTGTCCGCCGGGCAACTGATCCTGCCCGCGTTCATCCGCGAGGGCATCGTCGAGCCGAATCCGATCTCGTCCATGCCCGGCGTCGTGCAGCACACCACCGAAACCCTCAAGCGCGCCGCCGCCGAAGCGGTGGAGCTGGGGCTGGGCGGCATCATGCTCTTCGGCATCCCCGAAACCCGCGACGCCACGGGCAGCGCCGGACTGGACCCCGACGGCGTGCTCAACAAGGCCATCCGCGACGTGCGCACCGAGGTCGGCGACGAGCTGGTGGTGATGGGCGACGTCTGCTTGGACGAGTTCACCGACCACGGGCACTGCGGTGTGCTCGACGTCCGCGGGCGGGTGGACAACGACGCGACGCTGGAGATCTACGCCGAGATGGCGGTCGCGCAGGCCGAGGCCGGGGCGCACGTTTTGGGCCCCTCCGGGATGATGGACGGCCAGGTCGCCGTCATCCGGCAGGCGCTCGATGCCGCCGGCCACCAGGACACCGCCGTCCTGGCCTACGCCGCGAAGTACGCCTCCGCGTTCTACGGCCCGTTCCGCGAGGCCGTGGATTCGCAGTTGACGGGGGACCGGCGGACCTACCAGATGGATGCCGCCAATCGGCGCGAGGCCATCATCGAGGTGGAACTGGATCTGGCGGAGGGTGCGGACATGGTGATGGTGAAGCCGGCCATGAGCTACCTGGACATCCTGGCCGACGTCGCGGCGATGTCGCCCGTGCCGGTGTCCGCCTACCAGATCTCCGGCGAGTACGCGATGATCGAGGCCGCCGCCGCGAACGGCTGGATCGACCGCCGCGCCGCCATCACCGAATCCGTCCTCGGCATCCGCCGGGCCGGTGCGGACACCGTTTTGACCTACTGGGCCGCGGAACTCGCGGGCTGGCTGAAAGAAGGAAAGTAGACCATGGCCTCCTCAGAGGAACTCTTCGACCGCGCCCGGCACCTGATGCCGGGCGGAGTGAACTCGCCCGTCCGGGCTTTCGGCTCCGTCGGCGGGACGCCGCGCTTCATGGTGGACGCGCACGGACCGCACCTCACGGACGCGGACGGACGGCGCTACGTGGACCTGGTCTGCTCGTGGGGCCCGGCCCTGCTGGGGCACGCCCACCCCGAGGTTCTCGCCGCCGTGCACGCCGCGGTCGACCACGGGCTTTCCTTCGGGGCCTCGACGCCCGACGAAGGGCGGCTCGCCGAACTCGTGATGGAACGCGTCCCCGGCGTGGAGCGCATCCGCATGGTCTCCACCGGCACGGAGGCGACCATGACGGCCGTTCGCCTGGCCCGCGGATTCACGGGGCGGGATCTGATCGTCAAGTTCGCCGGCTGCTACCACGGACACCTCGACGGCCTGCTGGCGGCCGCCGGTTCCGGTTTGGCAACGCTGGCGCTGCCCGGGTCCGCCGGGGTCACGGCGGCCACGGCCGCAGAGACGCTGGTCCTGCCCTACAACGACCCCGCGGCCGTCGAGGCGGCCTTCGTGGAGCACGGCGGGCGGATCGCCGCGGTCATCACCGAGGCGGCGCCCGCGAACATGGGGGTGGTCGCGCCGGTGGACGGCTTCAACGCGTTCCTTTCCCGCACGACGGCGGCACACGGCGCCCTGCTGATCCTGGACGAGGTGCTGACCGGATTCCGCACGGGCTACTCCGGCTACTGGGGCCTCACGGGCCGTGACGAGGGCTGGACGCCGGACCTGTTCACGTTCGGCAAGGTCATCGGCGGCGGCCTGCCGACCGCGGCGCTCGGCGGCCGCGCCGAAGTCATGGAGCACCTGGCCCCCACCGGTCCGGTGTACCAGGCGGGGACCCTGTCCGGGAACCCGGTCGCCATGGCCGCCGGCGTCGCCACGCTGACCCACGCGACCCACGCCGTGTACGAGCAGATCGACGCGGCCAGCCTCGAGCTTTCCTCCGCGGTCTCCTCCGCCCTGGAGGCCGAGGGCGTGGACCACTCGGTCCAGCGGGCCGGGAACCTGTTCTCCATCGCCTTCGGGACCTCGGCGACCGGCGTCCACAACTACGCGCAGGCGCAGGCCCAGGAGGCCTTCCGCTACGCGCCGTTCTTCCATTCCATGCTGGAGTCCGGCGTCTACCTGCCGCCGAGCGTGTTCGAGGCGTGGTTCCTGTCCTCGGCACACGACGACGCTGCGATGAACCAGATCCTCGAGGCCCTGCCGGACGCCGCGCGGGCCGCCGCGGGGGCCACGGCACACTAGCGGGCCGACTTAGACGACCTTCGACAGCCTGTCGTAAGGCGTCGAGGGGAAGACCAGCTCGGTGAACGTCACCAGCCCTCCGTCTACGTAGACCTCCACGACGCTCGCGTCGACGACGATCTCCAGTTGCACATCTCCGTCCACGTCCGGCAGGGGCGCCCGGTCGACGGAGGCATACCGCGGGTGGAAGGAGGTGTCGCCGGCGCGGGTGCGGTCGCACAGCACCTGCCCCGCCGCCGCGTCCACCGTGATGCGCAGTTCCTCTCCGGTGTCCGCGCCGCCGTCGAGCACGAACGTCGACGAGCCGGGGCCGGTACGGGGTGCGCTTGCCGTGAAGACGAGGACTCCGGGGAGCGCCGCCGGACCGTCGCCCGTGCGGTGTCGCCGGGCGTCGGGGGGCAGGACGGGCCGCTGTTTCAGGCGGTGGCCGTCCCGGCCGGACCGGACGAGCCCGAGTTCCCTCACGAGGGACATCGACGAGCGCCACGGGTACGTCGGGGTGTCTGCCGCGTATTCCCAGTTGCTGGCCCATCCCACCATCAGGCGACGGCCGTCCGGCGCGTTGGAGAACGAGACGGCGGCGTAGTAGTCGCGGCCGTAGTCCAGCCAGTCGTAGTCCGCGAGGTCCTCGGAGGCGCTGAGTCGTTCGGCCGTGAAACGCCGGCCGTCGAAATCGCCGACGAAGTACTGGGTTCCCGAACCACCGGCAATTGAGCCGGGATTGAGGCTCACGATCAGTACCCACCGGGTGTCGCCGGTCGCGTCCACGCGAAGCGGGAAGAGGTCCGGGCATTCCCAGACCCCGCCCGTCGCGTGTGCCGGACCGAAGGACGAGGCCTTGAGCCACGTCTTCAGATCGGCAGAGGTGTAGACGGCGACTCGGTGGTCGGTTGCCTCGACGACGACCATGACCCAATGGCCGGCCTCGCCTCCGTACCAGAACACCTTCGGGTCGCGGAACTCGGAGGATCCGATGTCCAGCACCGGGTTTCCCGAATACCTGGCCCAGGTGGCGCCGTCGTCGACGCTGAACGCCAACGCCTGGGCCTGCCGCATCGATCCGTCCCGCTGCGTCGTGGCGCTGGTGTAGACCGCCACCAGGGCCGTCTCGCCGGGGCGGGCGAACCCCGCCGTGTTCCGGTGGTCCACCACCGCGCTGCCGGAGAACACCATCTCGTCTTCCGTGCTCTCGATGGCCACCGCGTGTTCCGTCCACGTCACCAGATCCGTGGACGTCGCATGGCCCCAGGAGATGTTCCCCCACACGTTGCCGTGCGGGTTGTTCTGGAAGAAGAGATGGTACGTACCGTCGTGGTGGACGAGCCCGTTCGGATCGTTGAGCCACGTGTCGCGTGCGCTGAAATGGGTGCTGGGGCGCCACTGGTCCGGCGCGGTCTGGGGCCTGCCGACGGCGAGGCGCATGTCAGTCAAAAGTTACTCCTGAATCGGGCGGGAAGGCTGCGGGGGAACGGGTGTCATTCGCCAACGGCTGCAAAGCGGTCGTAGGCCGTCTGGTAAACGCCGGTGATCTCTTCGATGCCGAGCTGGTCGAGCTGCTGGCGGTAGGTATCCCAATCGGATTCCACGGTGTCCTTGACGACCCACGAGGCGAACTTCTCCAGCACGAGGGTGTTGATGTCTGCCTGGGGGAAGGAAACCTGGTCCAGTTCCTCGTTGGAAAGCATCACCGGCGGGTAGGCCTCGTTGGCGCGGTGCGGCTCGTAGAAGTCCCTCACCAGATCCTGCCGCTCCTTGGCTCGCGGTTCCGGGGCAACGACGGTCTCGAAGTCCTCCGCCGTGGTGATCTTCGGGCCTCCGGGGGCCACACGCTGGCGGCGTTCGCCCTCGGATTCTCCGGCCGCGGCGGGTATTTGGACCAGAACGCCGTCCGCGTCCTCCTTGAGGGTGACTCCAATCGGACCCCAGTTCGCCTGGGCGGACATTGCCGGTTCGAAGAGGCGGTCCGCCCAGCGCATCGTCGCGGCGGGGTACTCGTTGGCGCGCGTGATCGCCATGGCACCGCGGCTGATCTCCTGGTTGTTGGACACGCTGGCCAGCCGTTCGCCGTCGACGCCTTCGAGGACGCCCACGAGCTCGTAGTCCCCGAGCCGGTCCTCACCCACCATTTCCTTGGCCTCCCACCAGAAGAACGAACCGAGGATCGGTGTGTTCGACTTTCCCTTGGAAAGGTAGGCGACATCGTCCTGCGAGAAAGACTCCGGATCGATCAGGCCGTCGGCGTACCAATCGCCGAGTTCGTCCACGGCTTTCTTGTAGCCTTCGGTGTTCGCCGTGAATTCGACGGTGCCGTCCCGAACGATGCGGTGGTCGTTGTTTTCCGGCTGGCCACCAAGGGCGGCCACCAGATCGTGTGGGTTGGCCGCGAACGAATCCGTGCGGAATGACAGGGGGATCTCATCGGCCTTGCCGTTGCCGTTGGGGTCCTTTTCCTTGAAGGCGCGCAGCGCGTCCCGGTACTCGGAGATGGTCTTGGGCATGTCCAGGCCCAGCTCGTCCAGCCAGGCCCGATTGATGTAGAGGAAGTTGGGGTGGGAGAGGATCCCCAATTCCTCGACCGACGGAAGGGTGTAGATGTGGCCGTCCGAGGCGGTGATGGCCGCACGGATGTCGGGTCGCTCCGCGAGGATGCCCGAAAGCGTGGGCGCGTGTTCGGCGATGAGGTCCTCCAACGGCAGCAGGGTCCCGTTGCTGCCGTTGGTCACGACCTCGGCATCCGTGAGACCGGTGTTGAAGAGGACGTCCGGCAGGGCATCGCTCGCCAGCATCAGGTTCTTCTTCTCCGCGTAGACCTGATCGGTGAGGTTTCCCCAATCAATGGCGATGTTGGTGTCTTTTTCCCACTGCTGGACAAGCTCCATTTCGGAGTAGTCGGGGGAGAGCGCGGATTTGGTGCCGCCGAACGTCAGACTCAGGGTTTCGTCGACGATGGGCAGGCCCTCGGCGTTGAAACCGTATTTCTCCGAGCTGTCTTCTACGGATGTCCCGCCTTCGGATCCGCAGGCGGTGAGCGCGAGACCAGTCGCGAGCGTCAGGGCGGTGAGGGTCAGATGCCGATGTGAGCGCATGGGTGCTTCCTTTGTTCGGTGGTGGTGGGGGCGTAGGGGGGCTGTTAGCTTTTGACGGCGCCGAGCATGGCGCCCTTGGTGAAGTGCTTTTGCATGAAGGGCAGGATGATCAGCAGCGGGAGCGTGGAAACGACGATCATGCCGTACTTGATCAATTCGCCGAGCCGTTGCGCCGCGGCATATGAGTCCAGCGCTCCGGTCCCGCCGGCCGAAGAGACCTCCGACTGGATGAGGACGTTGCGCAGCACGAGCTGGAGCGGGTATTTCTCTTCGCTGTCGAGGAAGATCAGGGCGTCGAAGAACGCATTCCAATTCGCCACCAGGTGGATCATGATCATCAGGAAAATGAGCGGCTTGGACAGCGGCAGGACGACGCTGAAGAAGAACCGGAAGTCGCTCGCTCCGTCCATCTGGGCGGCGTCGCGCAGTTCGCCCGGGACGTTGTTCTCAAAGAAGGCGCGGGCAATGATCAGGTTCCAGACTCCCACCGCTCCGGGAAGGACCACGGCCCACATGGTGTCCAGCATCCCGAGGTCGCGGACCACCAGATAACGGGCGATCAGGCCGCCGTCGATGAACATGGTGATGATGAACATCAGCAGCAGCGGAGTCCGGCCGTACAGGTCTTTCCTGGAGAGCGCGTACGCCGCGCACAGGATCATGGCGACGCTGACGACGGTTCCGACCACGGTGTAGAGGACGGAGTTGGCGAAGCCGCGCAGGATGCTGTCGTCGGAGATGATCCGCAGGTAGCCCTCGAGCGTGAAGCCCCGCGGCACCAGCCAGACATTGCCGTTGAGGATCTCGGAAGGTTCGCTCACCGACGCGATGACGATGAAGTACATCGGGTAGATGATGGCAACGATCGCGGTCACGAGCAGGCCGATGGAGCAGAAGTTGAATACCGGATCGGACCAGCGGCCCATGGTGCCCCGTGCGCGGCTTGTCCGGCGTCGTTCCTGGGGCTGCTTCGGGTCGGCCGGAGCGGCGGGGGAACGGGGAATCGTTTCGGTCATGGCTTCCTCTCTCACCACAGGCTCGACTGGTTGGCGCGGCGCGCGATCCAGTTGAAGGTCAGCAACAGCAACAGGTTGATCAGTGAATTGAAGAGGCCGATGGCGGCGGAGTAACTGAACTGCGCCTGTTGGAGCCCGGCCTTGTAGACGTAGGTCTGGATGACCTCCGATGTCTGGAGGTTCAGGTCCGTCTGCATGAGCAGGACCTTTTCGAACCCGAGGTTGAATA
Source organism: Arthrobacter arnarulunnguaqae (assembly GCF_051262515.1). NCBI lineage: Bacteria > Bacillati > Actinomycetota > Actinomycetes > Micrococcales > Micrococcaceae > Arthrobacter > Arthrobacter arnarulunnguaqae. Next base: position 202,832 of record NZ_JBIMER010000002.1, read on the forward strand.
GGTTGCCGATGGCCAGGATGAAGAGGATTGTCACGACGGGCAGGATGCCGGGGATGTCGATGTGCCAGATCCGTTGCCACTTGTTGGCCCCGTCAACTCGCGCGGCCTCGTGGAGCGCGGGGTCGATCGCCGTGAGCGCGGCCAGGTAGACGATCATCGAGAACCCGGCGTTCTGCCAAATATCGGAACCAATGTAGAGCGGCCTGAACCACTCGGGCATGCCCATGAAGAACACCGGTTGGCCGTTGAACAGCTCGATCGCGTTGTTCACGATTCCGGAGCGGGGCGAGAAGAGGAGGTGGATCATGCCGACGATCACGACGACCGATATGAACGAGGGTGCGTACAGGACGGTCTGCGTGAACTTCTTGAACCGTTCGCTCTGCAACTGATTGACGATGAGGGCGAGGACGATCGGGACCGGAAAAGCGATGAGCAGGCCCAACGCGTTGACGCTCAGGGTGTTCGCGATCAGCCGTTCGAACTGGAAGGAACCCACGAACCGGATGAAGTGGTCGAGCCCAACCCACTGACTGCCGGCAAAACCGTCGGCAGGGTTGTAATTGCGGAACGCGATCTGCGCGCCGTACATAGGCCAGTACTTGAAGACGAGTACATAGATCGCCGCGGGCAGTAGTAATACGTATAACTGCCAAGAACGAAGGGCCCGATTCAGGGGCGACGTGGTGTGCCTGCGGGGTGTTTGGCCAGCCTGCTTGAGGGCAGTGTCAACGGTCTGTGGCCTATTCATGGGGGACCTTTGCGGTGCGTTGGGCGGGGGCAGCGACCGAGGAGCGCTCGACCAGTCTGCCGTGGACGGGGATCTGTTTCGTGGTGTCCGCAGGGGACAAGAGGAGGTCGATGGCGCGTCGCGCCATGTCCTCGAACGGCAGCTCGACGGTGGTCAGGCCTGGATCGAGGTGCGGAGCCGTCGTCTCTTGGTTGTCGAAGCCGACGATCGAACAGTCGTCGGGGATGCGCAGTCCACGGGCTTCGAGTGCACGGTAGGCACCCCAGGCGGTGCGGTCGTTTCCGCAGAAGATCGCGGTCGGCGGGTCGTCGAGGCCAACGAGGGCCGCGCCGTGCTCCAAGCCATCCTCGACCGTTCCGTATCCGGGCCGCACCAGCGAAGCGTCGAAGGCAATGCCGGCTTCGGCCAAGGCGGCCCGGTATCCCGCAAGCCGGCCGATACCCGCGGGCAGGTTGCTGTCCGGCTGCTGGATGTTGATCATGCCGATGCGCTGGTGCCCGGATTCGATCAGGTGGGATGTTGCACGGAACCCGCCGTGACGCTCGTCGGGGAAGACGCTGCTGTGCGTTCCGTCGACGTCGAAGGCGTTCAGTACGACGACTGGGATCCCGGAGAGCGCGGCCGGAACCTCGACATGGCGGTGATACATGGTCGCGTAAATGACCCCGCGCACCCGGTATGACTGCATCATCTCGATCGCCGCCGTCTCTAGTTCCAGGGAGCCGAACGTCTCGACGCTGAGGATGACGTTTTCCGACTCCCAGGCGCGCATCTGCGCCCCCTTGAGCAGGCCGCCCGAGAACGGCGCACTGGCGACCTCATCGGAGATGAAACCGATCATCCCGGATTCCCCGCTCCTCAGGGACTTTGCAAAGGCATTCGTTCGGTACCCGAGTTCGTCCACTGCCTTGTGGACCCGTTCCTGGGTGGCTTGGGCGACCCGACCGCCGCCGGCCTTGTTCAGGACGAGGGACACCGTCGCCTGGGACACGCCCGCCCGCTCGGCGACTTGCCACATCGTCGGCAACTGCTTTTTGGCGACCACGGATTGTTCCTTTCGAGTGCAGGCGAGGCGTGGGGGGATTTGGTGGAGCGGTGGTTATTCGTATAACTAGATAGACAATAAAGCCCGTTCGAGAATGTGTCAACCATCACAAGCGAGAAGGGGTGCGTTTGTCGCCTTGGCCCCGCATCGGCGGGTTTGCCCGTACAGGGGGGGCGGTCGATGTGAGGGCCATGCCGGTGCCGGATGCGGAAGAGGGGCGTTGGCCGGAAGCCAACACCCCTCTGCTCTTAGCACGCGATAGCTAGTGGGCTACGCCGGCGGGCGCGTCCTAGAACGCGGGGATGACATCGCCGTCCGGCCACGTCTCCTCGATGTAGTCGGCGACCTCCTCGCTGTGGAGCAGCTCGTCCAGCTTGGCGATTGCCGCGGTCTCCTCGCCTGCGCGCCAGGCGAGGAAGTTGGCGTACGGGTTCTCCTCGACGGACTCGACGGCCAGGGCGTCGGCGCTCTTCAGGCCTGCCTGCAGGATGAAGTTGCCGTTGATCATGGCGATGTCGAACGACGGGTCCTGCTTGAAGACCTGGACGGCCTGCTCCGGCGGAACCTCGGAGAACTTGAGCCTCTTGGGGTTCTGCTCGTCGGACAGCGTCAGGACCGCCGAGTCGTCTTCGATGCCGGACAGCAGGCCCGCGGCCTCGAGCACCTTCAGGGCGCGCAGCTGGTTGGCCGGGTCGTTGGTCAAAACGACCTTGGCGCCTTCCGGGACCTTTGCGGCGTCGTCGTACTTGTCCGAGAACGCGGCGAACGGCTCGATGTGGACACCCTCGCCGTGCTCGAACTCGTATCCCTTGGTCTCGACCTGATCCTCGAACCAGGGGAGGTGCTGGTAGTAGTTGGCGTCAAGGCTGCCCTCGTCCAGCGCGGTGTTCGGGGTCTGGAAGTCGTCGATCTCCTGGATTTCCAGGTCGATGCCGGCTTCCTCCGCCAGGTTCTCGTCGATAAACTCGAGCACCCGGGCGTGGGGAACGGGGCTGGCGCCGACCTTGATGACGGTCGGGTTCGCCGGATCCAGGGTCGCGTCTGCGCTGGGCGTGGTGCTGCTGCCGCCACCGCAGGCCGCGAGGGCGAACAACGTGGCAGTGCCGGTGAGGGCAAGTGCGATTTTCGTACGCATGGTCTGCGTTCCTTATCTTGTGGGCCGGGCCGCCGAAACGGCTCCGGAGGTGTTCGCAGCTGGCGGCTACCGGCTGCGTTCCGCCGCCCGGGGCGGGGAAGAATGTGGGTGTCGGTCAGCGGTGGTCGACGCGCCGGGCGATCAGGTCGCCGACGATCTGGATGAGCTGCACCAGGACGACCATCACCACGAGGATGACGATCATGACCGCGTACTCGAAGCGCTGGAATCCGTAGTTGTACGCCAGTCGCCCGAGCCCGTCGCCGCCGACGAGACCCGCCATGGCCGAGTAGCCAACGAGCGTGACGAGCGTGGTGGTGAGGGACGCGACCAGCCCGGGCATGGCCTCGGGTACCAGCACCTTGCGGACCACTTGCAGCTTCGTCGATCCCATGACCAGGGAGGCGTCGACCTTGCCGGTGTTAACGTCGCGCAGCGAGGTCTCGACGAGCCGGGCAAAGAACGGGATGGTCCCGATGGTCAGCGGAACGGAAGCGGAGATGGGCCCCAGGGAGCTGCCGGTGATGAGTACCGAAAGCGGGATCAGCGAGAGCATCAGGATGGCAAACGGGATCGAGCGGGTGATGTTCACGACGATGCCGGACAGGAAGAAGCTCAGCCAACGGATCGGAGTCAGGCCGCCCTGGGAGGTCGCGTGGAGGACGATTCCGAGCGGCAATCCGATCAGGACGGTGAAGAATCCGGAGATGCCCACCATCTGCAGGGTCTCAAGGGTGGCCTCGGGGATGGCCCGGGTGATGGCCGGGTTGGTGGAGAGTTCGCTGAAGAAATCCACGTCTAGGCCTCCTTCGAGGACACGGCGATGCCGCTGGTTTTGAGGTGGTCGGTGATGGCGGCGATGTCGCTTCCGGCCGGAAGGTGGATCCGCAGGTGGGCGAACTGGGCCCCGCCGAGCGATTCGACCGAACCGGCCAGGACGTTCACGTCTGTGTCGAACCGTCGGGCGATTCCGGAGATGACCGGTTCCACGGCCTGGTCGCCGGAGTAGAGAAGTTCGAGGACCGTGCCCGCCGGGAGGTCCTCGGGGATTTCGCCCGGTAGCGGCAGGAGCGCCTCCGAGAGGCGGCCGTCCAGCCGGGAGACGACCTCGGCCAGGTTGCCGTGCTCCACGATGCGCCCGGTCTCCAGGAGCGAGACGGAGTCACACGCCCGCTTCACCACGTGCATCTCGTGCGTGATGATCAGGACCGTAAGTTGGAGGCGGTCGCGGACCGCCTTGATGAGATCGAGGATCTCGTCCGTGGTGCGGGGGTCCAGCGCGGACGTCGGCTCGTCGCACAGGAGCACGTCCGGATCCGTTGCCAGCGCGCGGGCGATGCCCACGCGCTGTTTCTGGCCCCCGGAGAGCTGCGACGGGTACGCATCGGCGAACTTGTCCAGGCCCACGAGCTTCAGGAGTTCGGCGACACGCTCCTCCACCCGCTTGCGCGGCGTTCCCACAAGCTCCAGCGGGAAGGCGACGTTCTGCGCCGTCGTCCGCGAGTCCATGAGGTTGGCGTGCTGGAAGACCATTCCGATCCGGCGGCGGGCCGATCGCAGGTCGCTGTCGCCGACGTTGGAGAGTTCCTTGCCGTCGATGGCCACCGAGCCTGACGTGGGACGGTCCAGCAGCGTCAGACACCGGACGAGCGTGGATTTGCCGGCGCCGGAGTGGCCGATGATGCCGTGGACCGAGCCCTTGGGGACGCTGAGCGTGACGCCATCGAGGGCGACGACGTCCCGATCCCCTTGGCGGTACACCTTGCGCAGGTCGGTGACTGTGATCAAGTGAAACCTCGAGAGCTGGGGGCGAAAAACCTTACCCCATATTCAACCACCGCCGAATAAACGGTCCCTAAACTGCGTCACATTCCAGGATCGTCGACGAGATGGGCCTGAACGAAGAAATTCGTCGAACGCCACCCCGTATTTTAGGGGGATGCGCCGAACGACAGCCTGTGACGTGAGTGCCGCGGGGAGTCGAATGTTGCGGCGCTGCCCAGTGTTCTAGGACACACTCGCTACCGGGGTGGCCACCTTGCGCAGTGGCCAGGACCCGTCGACCTCGGCTTCGGGATCCTTGCGGCGGAAGTACTCCTGGAGGCTGGCGGCCTGATGGGCGGCCCAACCAACCTGTGCGTCATGGAGCTCCGTCGGATCCACCTGGAGCTGCGGGTACTTCAGCGCCTGGGCGTGCGCAACGGCGACCGTTGCGGCGGCGTCGGCGACCGAGGTGTGGGCGTTGCGCAGTGGAATGCCGTAGAACTCGCACATCGCGGTCAGCGTCCGCTTGCCGCGCCGGTACTTGTCGACGTGTTTGTCGATGACGAACGGATCGACGACGGGACCGGGCTCGACCGGCTCCACGCCATGGCGGGCGCACTCGCGGGCCAGGACGGTGAAGTCGTAGCTGGCGTTGAAGGCAAGAACGGGCATGGTCTGGAAGAGGTCGCGCAGGTGCGCGGCGATCTCGGCGGTCGCCTGCGCCGCGTCCATGCCCTCGGCGGCGGCGCGGTCCGTGGTCACACCGTGGATCGCCGAGGCTTCCTCGGGAATCGGCACCCCGGGGTCGACGAGCCACTCGCGGTGGTTGACGATCTCCTGGCGTCCGTTCACAACCACGACGGACGCCGTGACGATGCGCGCCTGAAGCGGGTCGCGGCCCGTGGTTTCAAGATCGAACGCGGCCCGGGGAAGTTCATGCCAGTTACTCATGCTCACCACGCTACCGTCGGGCCCCGACGGGTTGGCGCATGCCGGACGGCGTGTGGATAAGTGATCCGCGGCGCACCCTAGGCTGGGGAGATGCAGAACGACTATGCCGAGGCGGTCCTCGAACTGGCATGCCTGGTCGCGCGCGGGAGCGTCGTCAGTTACGGGGATGTCGCCGAGCTTCTCGGAGCGGGCGGACCGCGGCAGGTGGGATCCGCGATGTCCCGCGGCGCGGAGCACGGACCGGGGCCCGTCCCCTGGTGGAGGGTGGTCCGCGCCGACGGGACCCTGCCGCAAGGACTGGCCGTGGAGGCGGAGGCCCGGTGGGCCGAGGAGGGCACACCCAGGCGCGGCGGACGCGTCGCGATGGGGGAGGCCCGATGGCGTCCCTCCGAATCGGACTTCGAGGCCATCGACACGTTGGCCGGACGCCTGCGTGCGCCGGAACCAAAGTGTCGGGACCCCCTGATCTAATGTTCCGGGTGACCCAACAACAAGCCCCGGCATCCGACGTCGTCCGTCCCTCGGGATCGGAATCGGTGCCCAGCGAGCAGCAGGCGCGCATCGAGGACCTGCGGTCCGGGCACGGAGCCGTGCTCATCCTGGGGGCGCCCGGAACCGGCAAGACGACCGCGCTGCTCGACGCCATTGCTTGTCGCCTGCGGGACGGGCTCCCCCCGGAGGCGCTTTTGGTGGTGGCCCCCTCCCGTGCGGCGGCGGCCGGCCTTCGCAGCGGGCTCGCGGCTCGCACGGACCGGACATTTTCCGAACCGGCCGTCAGGACCTGGGCGGCCTACGCGTTCGACCTCATCCGGCGTGCGCGGCTGCAGGGCTACCTCCCGCACGTCGAACGGCCGCCCCGGCTGTTGTCGGGGCCCGAACAGGACACGCTCATCGGCCAGTTGCTGGCCGGCCACGAGACGGGGCTGACGCATGGCCCGGCTTGGCCGGAGTCGTTGGGCGAGGCCGTGGCCACCCGGGGCTTCCGCCAAGAGATCCGCGAACTTTTCGACCGGCTCTCCGAACACGGGCTGGAGGCCGGCGACCTCCAGGACCTCGGTCGGACCTGCGGCAAGCCGGAATGGACGGCCGCCGCATCCCTGTATCAGGAATACCGGGACCTGCTGGACTTGGGCAGCGCCGAGGCGTTCGATCCGGCCGGACTGATCACCGCGGCCGCGGACCTCCTTTACGCCAACCCCGGCCTGCTGGCGGACGAACGCAAGAGGCTGGGGCTCGTGGCGGTGGATGACCTTCAGGAGGCCAACCCGGCCCAACACCGGTTGCTCTCCGCGTTGTGCTCGGGTTCGGACCTTCTCGCCTTCGCGGCGCCCGACAACGCTGTACAGGGTTTCCGCGGTGCGCGCCCGGACCTCCTGTCGAGGTTCGATTCCCTCTACGGATCGGCCGAGCGGCCCGCCGTGGTGATCGAACTGACGCGGTCTTTCCGGATGGCGCCCGCGGTCGCCCGTTCGTGGGAGCGCATCGCGCGCCGCGTACCGGTCGCGGCCGGCGCCGCCGGAAGGCGCCTCGACGGCCCGGAGGATGTCAACGGGACCGCCCGTGCAGGCAACGTGGAAGTGCACCTGGTCGAATCTCCCATCCATGAGCTCCGGCTCGTCGCACAGCGGATCCTCGAGGAGCACCTCATGGATGGCCGTCCCCTTCAGGACATGGCCGTCGTCGTGCGCAACGGAGGCCAGGTGCGGACGGTGGCCCGGCACCTGGCACACCAGGGAATCGCCGTGTCCGTGCCCGCGGCGGACGTCGCGCTGCGCGACGAGCCGGCCGTGCGTCCCCTGCTCGACCTGCTTCGGTTGGCCCTCGCGTTGGAGGCATGCAGTGAAGAGAACCCCGATGCGGACGGCGAAGCCGGGCCGGGGGATCCGGGCACGCCGGAACTGCCCGGCGCCGCGGAGATCGAAACCCTCCTGACCTCGCGGTACGGGCAATCGAACGCCCTCGACGTCCGCCGGCTGCGTCAGGCGCTGCGACGCGAGGAACGGCTGTCCGGAGGCACACGCGGCAGCAGCGAACTGCTGACCGGAATGTTCCAGGATCTGCCGCTGCTCGGCACGCTCGGCCGCGAGGGTCGCGGCGCCCGGCGGCTTGGCGGCATGCTGACGGCCGCCCGCGCCGAGGTTTCGCGGCCGGAGGCCAACGCGGAGACCGCGTTGTGGGCGTTGTGGGACAGCTCCGGCATGGCGGCGAAATGGAGCGAGGCCGCGCTGGCGGGGGGATCGGCGGGGGCGCGCGCCGACGCGGACCTGGATGCCGTGTTGGCGCTGTTCCAGGCGGCGGAACGCTTTGTGGACCAGCTGCCGGGCTCGACCGTCGGCCAGTTCGTGGACCACGTCCTCGGTCAGGAGCTGCCGATGGATTCCCTGGCCGGCCGCGGTGGAACGGGTCCCGCTGTGGAGGTCCTCACGCCAGCCGCGGCTGTAGGGAGGGAATGGGACCTGGTCGTCGTCCCCGGCCTGCAGGAGGGCATCTGGCCCAACACGCGGCTGCGCGGCGAGCTGCTCGGCAGCGGCGCCCTCGGCGACGTCGTCGAACATGGCACGCGCGCCCTTGCCGAACGCGATGCGGCGTCGAGGTTGCGGGCCGTGCGTGCCGACGAATTGCGCACTTTTGCCGCGGCATGCTCCCGGGCCAGGGATTCCCTGGTCTGCATCGCCGTCGAATCCGAGGACCACCAGCCGTCCGGGTTCCTGGACCTGGTGCTGCCCTGGGAGGACCGGGAGCGTCCGCGGCCCTTGACCCAGGTGCCCCGGCCCCGGACGCTGGCCGCCCTCGTGGCCATGCTGCGGCAGCGAGCCGAGGACGGCGGCCGCAACCCGGCCGAGCAGGCCGACGCCGCCGCCGTCCTGGCACGGCTGGCGACCAGCGAACGGGCCGTGCGTGGTGCGGCCCCGGAATCCTGGTGGGGTTTGCTGCCCCCGACGACGGACGCACCCGTTGCCCCCGCCGGCCACGCGGTCCGCGTATCACCCTCTCGGGTGGAAGCGGCCCTTGAGTCGCCCCTGAACTGGTTCGTGCAGGCGGCGGGGGGCGAGGCGGCCACGGACTTCGCACGAAGCCTGGGCACGCTGGTGCATGCCATCGCCGAAGACCGCCCCGACGCCACCGGGGACCAGTACCGGGAAGAGCTCGACCGCCGCTGGCCGGAACTGGACCTTCCCGAGAACTGGGAAACATCCCGCGATAGGGAGCGCGCCGAAGCGATGCTGCGCAAACTCGCGCAGTACGGGTTGCTGATGCGTCAGGGTGGCCGCCGCCTGGTGGGGCGCGAGGTCGACTTCGACGTCGAAGTGACGGCCGATGGCCGTACCGCAAGGCTGCGGGGGGTGATCGACCGCCTGGAGGTGGACGAATCCGGACGACCCTATGTCGTGGACCTGAAGACCGGGAAGTCCCAACCCGCCGCCAAGGACGTGGACCGCAACGCCCAGCTGGGCAGCTACCAGGCGGCCGTGCTCGCCGGGGCGCTCGGAGACAAACTGCCGTCGCGTCCCTCGGGGGCGGCCCTGGTGCAGCTGGGCACCGCGACGAAGTCGCCACGCGAGCAGGCGCAGCCACCGGTCGAGACGGAGGACTGGGCGACGCCCATGGTCCTCGAGGCCGCCGGGCTGATGGGGGCCGCCGACTTTCTGGCCCGGCACGACCCGGGAAAGGGGAGGGCCGGCTCGTGCAGGCTTCCCGGCGTTTGCCCGCTATGCACCGAAGGAAGGCAGGTCACCGAACCGTGAGCAACCCCATCGCCCACACGCCGGAAGAGCTGGCCGATCTGCTCGGCCAGCACCAGCCGACGCCTGAACAGTCCCGGATCATCAGTTCCCCCCTGGCGCCGATGCTGGTTATCGCCGGCGCGGGATCGGGCAAAACGGCCACGATGGCAGACCGCGTCGTCTGGCTGGTGGCCAACGGGCTGGTAGCCCCCGATGAGATTCTCGGGGTCACCTTCACACGCAAGGCCGCCGGTGAGCTGGCCCAGCGCATCCGGCAACAGCTGGCCACCCTGGCCGCGAGCGGCCTGGTCCCGTCGTCGGACGATCGGGGAGAGGCCCCGTTGGAGCCAACCGTCTCGACCTACCACTCCTATGCGAACACCCTCGTTCAGGACCACGGACTGCGCATCGGGGTCGAGAGCGACACAATGCTGCTCGGTGGAGCGCAGGCCTGGCAACTGGCGGCGACGGTCGTAGAGGAGTACAACGGCACCCACGAACACCTCATGGCCTCGAAATCCACGCTCATCGACGCCGTGGTGACGTTCGCCGGGGAATGCGCCGAACACCTGGTGGAGCGTGCCGACGCCCGCGGGCACTTGGACGGCCTCATCGCGCAGTTGGAGACCCTTCCGTATCGCGAGGGGAAACAGGCCGCGAGATCCCAGAAGGGAACCGAGCTTCTCAACAAGTTGCGGACCCGCGCGACGGTCGCAGAGCTGGCAGCCCGGTACGCCGAGGCGAAACAGCTGCGCGGCGTGCTGGACTACGGGGACCTCGTTGCCCTGGCCGCGCGGATCGCACGCACCGTGCCAGCCGCCGGAGAGGCGGAGCGCCAACGCTACAAGGTGGTGCTGCTCGACGAATTCCAGGACACGTCCCATGCACAGATGGTCCTCTTCGCCAACCTCTTCCGCGGCGGACACGCCATTACCGCCGTCGGAGACCCGAACCAATCGATCTACGGGTTCCGCGGCGCGTCGGCCGGCCAACTCTTTCGTTTTCCGCAGGAATTCCCCGAGGTCTTGGCCGACGGCTCCCGGAAGCCGTCGGACGTCGCCTTCCTGACGACCGCCTGGCGGAACTCCGTCAACATCCTCCAGGCGGCGAACGCAGTCTCCGCCGCCCTGAACAAGGCCGACCCGAACCGGGCCGCGGGGCGGATCGAGGTCCCACCGCTGGTGGCCAGCCCGTTCGCCGGTACCGGTCGCGTCGAGCTCAGCCGCCACGCCACGAGCGGGGACGAGGCGAAGCACCTTGCCAGAAGGTTGCTCACGGAACACCACGACTTCCGCTCCGCACACGGCCGCGCTCCCACCATGGCGGTGCTCTGCCGCACACGCGGACAGTTGGCCGGGATTGCGGATGCGCTGGTGGAGCAGGGCATCCCGTACGAAATCGTCGGACTCGGCGGCCTCCTCGGGATGCCGGAGGTCACGGATCTGGTCGCGACCTTGCGCGTTCTCGTGGACCCCTCGCGTTCGGATGCGCTCGTGCGGCTGCTGGCCGGGGCGCGCTGGCGTATTGGACCTGCCGACCTGATGGCGTTCGCCGACTGGTCCCGATTCCTCGCCCGTCGCCGCGAGGCCGCCATCCGCCACCGGCGTCCCCTCGACGTGGAGTCGCCCGACGAAGTCGGGGACGCGAACCGCGCCGAGGCGCGGGCGGAACTGTCGGAGGCGGCGAGTCTCGTGGAGGCGCTGGACTGGCTGCCCCAACCCGGTTGGACGAGCCAGGACGGACGATCGCTGACCGATGCGGCCCATGAACGCCTGACCCGGCTACAGCACGAGATCCGGCACCTGCGGACCTTTGTGGACGACGATCTGCCCACCCTGCTCCACGAGATCGAGCACGCCCTCCAACTGGATATCGAAGTGGCCGCAAAGCCCGGCGTCGGCATCCATGCGGCGCGGCGGCACCTGGATGCCTTCGCCGATGTCGCAGCCGGGTATTCGGACTCCGCACTGCGCACCGACCTCGCGGGATTCTTGGCCTGGCTCGACGCCGCCGCGGCCAAGGAAGGCGGACTGGAGGTCGTTCAGCAGGAGGCCACGGAGGAGGCCGTGCAACTCCTGACGATCCACGCGTCCAAGGGCCTCGAATGGGATGTCGTAGCGGTAACTGGACTGAACGAGGGCGTCTTCCCCTCGGCGCGCGATTCCCGATGGACGTCGGGGGACAGTGCGTTGCCTTGGCCGCTGCGCGGGGACCGGCACGACCTCCCGCAGTGGGACACCGATCAGCCCAGTCTGTTCGAGGCACTCGAAGCCGAGCAGGAGTTCCGATCACGGGTGATCGGCCATGGCGAGGCCGAGGAGCGGCGGCTGGCGTACGTTGCGCTGACGCGTGCCCGTGACCTCCTGCTCTGTTCGGCGACCGTGTGGACCGGAACGCGCTCCAAGCCCACCCTGCCGTCCATGTTCTTCAACGACTTGCTGCCTTTGACGGACGGGCCGACGCCGCCGGCCTCTTGTGGACACTGGGTCGGGGACGACGAAGCGCCGGCTGAGAACCCGTTCCGCGAGGAACCGGTGCAGGCGGTATGGCCCTACGATCCGCTCGAAGGACCCATAAGGATCCGCGGCTCCGTGGAGGAGCCGGTGCGTGCGGGGCGCCGGCGGGCGATGGAGGCCGCGGCCGCGGCCGTCCGCTCAGCCATGGACGAGCTCTCGGCCGGCGACTCCGGAGAATCGGCGGCCATTGACGCGCGGCGGGCGATCCAAACAGACGTGGGCCGGTCTTGGGCCGACGAGGCCTGCCTGCTACTAGCCGTCCACGAAGGTGGGTTGGAGCAGCCGAACAATGCCGCCGTTCCGCGGCACGTGCGGGCGTCGCTGTTCGTGGAAATCGCCACCGATACGGATGCCGTGCTCCGCCAAATGCGCCGCCCCGTGCCCCGCCGGCCCGGTATCGCCGCCCGCAAGGGCACGGCGTTCCACGCCTGGGTCGAGGAGCACTACGGGACCACCGGCATGCTGGACCTCGGGGAATTCCCGGGTTCGGCGGACGCGTACGTCGAGGACATGTACGGACTCGACGACATGAAGGCGGCTTTCCTCGCCTCCGAATGGGCCGAGCGGCAACCGGCCTTCGTGGAGGTGCCGTTGGAGACGCCCGTGGGACCGGTGACGGTGCGCGGCAGGATCGACGCGGTGTTCAGCGAGCGGCGGTCCGATGGGACCACGCTCTGGACGCTCGTCGACTGGAAGACCGGGCGGGTGCCCTCCGGCCGTGAAATGGCGATCAAATCCCTGCAGCTGGCTGTGTACCGACTCGGGTGGGCTCGGTTGCAGAACATCGACGTCGAACAGGTCCAAGCGGCCTTCTACTACGTCGGGGAGGGGCGGACCGTTCGTCCACACGACCTCGCCGATGAAGCCGCACTGGTGCGCCTGATTTCCGACGCGTTTGGGACTACTGCCGGTCCGCCTCCCTCTGATCCACGATGATCACGGGGATGGCCGACGTGGGGATCTCCGAGGCGGACAGGTCCTTGGTGTCGGTTGCCTCGGTGGTTTCGGATTCGGTGGTTACATCCGCTTCAGCAGTGGGATCGGCGTCGGGAACGGAAACGGGTGCGACGTCAGGGGTCGGCGGCACGTTGCCGTCGCGGGGACTCACCGTGCGCTCCGGGCGCGAGATAATCACGGCGTCGTCCAGGTCGTCCAGGTCGTCCACGGCGTCCGCGTTGACGGCGGGGTCCGAGCCGTCTGCGGCGTGCCCGACCTTGGCGTGCCCTTCATCGTTACCTGCGCCAGCGGCATCGGCATCGGCGTTTCCGTCGACTTCCGCCGGCGAAGCAGCATCGACCCGGGGCGGTTCGACGATGCTGATGGGCTGTCCGCCGTATTCGGCCACGTCCTCATCCAGTTCGCGCAGCATCTCCTCCGCCTCGACGATGCGCTCGGGGTCCTCGCTCGCAATGCCCTTGGCAAGCCACTGTGCGAGCGCGAATTCGGCCGCCAGAGCGGCGCGGCGCATCAGATGCGGGTCGGCGCGCTCCCCCCGCACGGCCACATAGGCCTCGAGCACCGCATCCGCGAACGACTGTTCGTGGGCGGCGGCAAGCCATGCCAAATCGTCGGCCGGATCCCCGATCCGCAGGTCGGTCCAGCCGGTCACCGTAGTGACTTTGCCGTCCTCCAGAAGCAGGTTCTCCTCGTGGAGGTCGCCATGGACGACAGTTGGGTTGAAGCGCCACAGGGCGACGTCTTCCAAGGCGTGTTCCCATCGGCGCAGCAGACGCGCCGGGATGCGCCCGGTCGTCGCCGCCTGGTCCAGCTCGTTGAGCCGGCGTTGGCGGAATTCGTTCGCCGTGTAGATGGGGAGGTCGGCGCGGTCCACGACTTCCTCCGGCAATCCGTGGATGGCGGCGAGGGCGCGGCCGATGTCCTCCGCGGTTCGGCCGCCGGCGGCTATCAGGTCCTCGAGGGACAGGGCAGAACCGGGAAGATGGTTGTAGACGAATGTCCTGAGTGCCCCTTGGCGGACCGTGCCCGCGACGGACGGCAGGCGGAACGGCAACTCCGCCCGGATACCCGGGGTGAAGGACCGCAACGCCGTGAGTTCGGTCTCCAACCGCATGCTCGCCTCGTCGTGGCGCGGGGAGCGCACCCGCCAACGGTTCTGCTGGGCGTCGACGATGACGGCCGAGTCGAAATCGTGCGCATCATCCGCCACGGCGGCGACGCCAACCGGCGTCAGCCCCGGGACGGCGGCGGTCGCGATGGCGGCAAGTTCCATGGGAGAGCGTTTCACGTCTCCCACCGTATGCGCAGGAGCGGCCGAGCGGTGCCGTGGAACGGCGGCGAGTCGCGGGAAGGAGCATCGTTCCACAGGATGCGGACCGGTGTGCGGACCGCCTGCCCGTGTCAGTACGGTAGGTACATGACTTTTCGCCAAGCCGACTCCGTCGACAGCGCCGCGGTACCCGGACGGGCCGCCGGCGTCGTGGACGCCGGAGCATTTCCACCGCTGGGCGAACTGCCCTTGACCCGCGGAACCGTGGACCGCGGCTGCGAGCGGCGCGCTGACGAGGAATGGCTGCCGGGTCTGCTGGAGGATCCGCGCACCCGCGTCCTGCGGCTGGTCGGCGGCAAGGCCCCCGTCGGAGACGGTGCCCTGCTTCTGAGTGGTCCGGAGGCCGCCGCCGAAGCCGAACTCGTCGTTTACCTCGGCCGTGTGTCCGGCGAGGAAGTCGTGTTGGCCGTCCTGCCCGAGATTCCGGAACAGGCCGGAGGCGGAACGGAATGGCAGGGTCTGCGCGACGTCGCCGCGGGGCTGGCCGCGCACGAGGGCGCGCTGTTCGTCGAGGCGTTGGCGATCGCCAATTGGCATGCCAATCACCGGCACTGCCCGCGCTGCGGCGCGGCGACCGGCGTCGTGCAAAGCGGTTGGGTGCGGAAGTGCCCGCAGGACGGTTCCCTGCACTTCCCGCGCACTGATCCCGCCATCATCGTGGCCATCACCGACGAACTGGACCGCCTGTTGCTGGGCGCCAACGCGCAGTGGGGAGGGCAACGGTTTTCGACCCTCGCCGGATTCGTCGAGCCGGGCGAAACGCTCGAGGCCGCCGTGGTGCGCGAGGTCGCCGAGGAGGCGGGTGTGTCGGTGCACTCGCCGCGCTATGTCGGTTCCCAGCCGTGGCCGTTCCCCGCGTCGCTGATGTGCGGCTTCACCGCCAAGTCGGCATCCACCGCCACGGTCCCCGACGGCGAGGAGATCGTCGCGCTGCGTTGGTTCACGCGGGAGGAGCTCGCCCGCGAGGTGGAGGAGGGCACGATTTCGGTGCCCTCGGGAGTGTCCATCGCCAGTGCGCTCGTCGAGCAGTGGTACGGCGCGCCGCTTCCCGAACCGCGCCGTCTGGAGAACTAGGAGCCATGCCCACCACCCTCGAAGAGAAGATCCTGGGCGGACTCGACGACGAGCAGCGGGAGGTCGCCACCACGCTCGGCGGTCCTCTCTGCGTGCTCGCCGGCGCCGGAACCGGCAAGACCCGCGCCATCACGCACCGGATCGCCTATGGAGTCCACTCCGGTGTCTACAAGCCGAACCAGGTCTTGGCGGTGACCTTCACCGCGCGCGCCGCCAGCGAAATGCGCACCCGACTGCGGGACCTCGAGGCCGGCGGTGTCCAGGCCCGGACGTTCCACGCGGCCGCCCTGCGCCAGCTCCAGTACTTCTGGCCCCAGGCCATCGGAGGCCAGCTGCCCGCGATCGTCGACCACAAGGCGCAGCTGGTCGCGGAGGCGGCCCGGCGCCTGCGGATCAGCACGGATCGGGCCGCCATCCGCGACCTCGCCGCGGAGATCGAGTGGGCCAAGGTCTCCATGCACACGCCGGAGGGCTACACCGCCGCGGCCGCCTCCCGCGTGCCGCCCGCCGGGCTGGACCTCACCACGGTCTCGCGGCTCTTCCAGTCCTACGAGGACGTGAAGACCGACCGGAACATGATCGACTTCGAGGACGTCCTACTGCTGACGGTCGGGATTCTGGACGAGGACCCCAAGGTGGGCGCCGCGGTCCGCGAACAGTACCGCCACTTCGTGGTCGACGAGTACCAGGACGTTTCTCCGCTGCAACAGCGTCTCCTGGACCTTTGGCTCGGCGGGCGCGAGGAGCTGTGCGTCGTCGGCGACTCCAGCCAGACCATCTACTCCTTCACCGGCGCCACGCCGGCGCACCTGCTGGATTTCACCCTGCGCTATCCCGAGGCGCCCGTGGTCAAGCTCGTCCGCGACTACCGGTCAACCCCTCAGGTGGTCCACCTCGCCAACCGGTTGCTGGCCGGACGGCGCCTGGAGCCGGGGGTGCCCGCCGGGACGGCGAAGTGGCCCGAGCCCTTGGAGCTCATGGCGCAAAGGGAAACCGGCCCCGATCCGGAATTCATCGAATGCAGCGACGACGAGGCGGAGGCGGCCCACGTCGCCCAGCGGATCCGCGCGCTCGTCGAATCGGGTGTGCAGGCCGCGCAGATCGCGGTCTTGTTCCGCACCAACGGGCAGTCGGAGGCGTACGAACAGGCCCTCGCCTCGGCCGGCATCGGCTACCAGCTGCGCGGCGGCGAGCGGTTCTTCCAGCGCCGCGAGGTGCGCGACGCCATCCTGCAGCTTCGGGCGGCCTCCCGCACCCCAACGGACGACGCCGTCCCCCAGCTGTGCCGAGACGTCCTGGCCTCGCTCGGCTACTCCGGTGAGGCTCCGGCCGGCGGCGGGGCGGTCCGCGAACGCTGGGAATCCCTGAACGCGCTCGTCGCGCTCGCCGGGGAACTGGCCACCGCACGTGCGGGCCGTGAGACACCTTTTACGCTGACCGAATTCGTGGCCGAACTCGACGAGCGTGCGGCCACCCAGCACGCGCCGACGGTCCAGGGAGTCACCCTCGCCTCGTTGCACTCCGCCAAGGGGCTGGAATGGGACGCGGTGTTCCTGGTCGGGTTGAGCGAGGGGCTCATGCCGATCTCCTTCGCGGACGAGCAGGCCGATTACGACGAGGAACGGCGCCTGCTCTACGTCGGAATCACCCGTGCGCGCATCCACTTGTCCCTAAGCTGGTCGCTCTCCCGGACCCCGGGCGGGCGGGCGGGCAGGCGTCCGTCGCGTTTCCTCGACGGGCTGCGGCCCGCGGCCGCCGGCAGGGCTGGACGGGAAGCGGCCCGCCCGGCCAGGCGCCGCAAGGCGGCCGGCCCGCCCACGTGCCGTGTCTGTGGGTCCATGCTGTCATCCGCCGCCGAACGCAAGCTCGGCCGTTGCGGCGGCTGCCCGCCGGGATACGACGAGGCCGTCTTCGATGGGCTCCGAGCCTGGCGCCTCAGGGTGTCCCAGGAGGCCGAGGTGCCGGCCTTCGTGGTGTTCACCGACGCCACGCTGATGGCGATCGCGGAGGCGATGCCGGAAAACGCGACCGGGCTCGCCAAGGTCGTCGGCGTGGGCGCCAGCAAGCTCGAACGCTACGGACAGGACGTATTGGACATCATCAACGCGGGCGCCGAATCCGCCTGAGACCGCTAGGCGGCGCGCGCTAGGCAGAGGCACCCGGGGCGCGCAACCACCGGCTCGTGCGTCGCCGCGCCGGTCCCGAGGTCCAGGCATAACACCGATCCCGCGGCCGCCGGAACGTTGACGCCGTCCACAAGCATCAGGAGCTGCATCACGGCCATGCCCGCCGCCGCCGCCGCGATCGAGATCTCGGGCGACGTCGGTGAGACGGCGCATGCGGGGGCCACGGGCGCCGGCATCGTGTGGGACGGCGCGCAATCGAGGCAGGGCGTGAGACCCGGAATGACCAACGGACCCACCCGGGCACCTGCATCCGTGAACAGCACGCGCAGATGTGGAATCGGGCTCTGCGCCAGATGGCCGGCGACATCCTCGCGCAACCAATCACGGGCGACGGCCACCGTGGCATCCGCCTCTTGCGGCGTGCCCCCGAAGCGGGGGGCCCATTCCGGAAAGCGGGTGTGCGGCCAAGCGCGCGCCAGACTCCGCGACAGCGCCCGCGTGCGCGGCATGCCGAGGTCGGCCAATCGGAACGGGCCCGATCCCAGGTCCCCGGGATCGACGATTCCGGGGTCGCACAGCGCAACGGTGCCGACACCGGCGGCGGCCAGCAACGAAGCCACGGCCTGTCCGCAGCGGTCCAGCCCGTGAAGCCGAACCACGGCGCGGGCGCGGCGCTGCACGGACGCGCCTGCATGCCTTCCATAGGCCGCCGACCACTGGGCGATGTCCGGCGCCAGCGTCGACGCCCGCGTTCCAGGAAGCCGAAAGTCATCCTCCGGCACCAACACCGGAGCGAGCACCGCGAGCAACTCTTGCTCGCGTTCCGGCGCGAGCCCGGATGGCAGCCTGTCGGACGTCCCGGAATCTTTGGCAAAGCGGGCGATGAAAGCACGATCGGCATCGTCCAAACCGTCTATCCACAGCCCCCCGGCTCCGGAACCTATACAGACGGATCCGTCCGTTAGGCTGATGACCCGAAGTCCGGGATTGATTCTCATGTGAGCCTCCTCGCAAGGCGTGGATCGACGGTTTCGGGAGTGTCATCCTGACACGGGATTTCCCTCCGACCGGCGCTTTCCACAGCTTTTTGGGGGAGAGTCGCCCACAACATTCGAGTACGAAAGAGCGGAGTGACCATGCCGGCCTCGCCCAGGGAACGAGAGTTCACCGCACCCGACGGATTGCGCGTGCGCGTGGTGCGATCGGCCCGTCGGACGCGCACGGTTTCCGCCGCGTGGCGTGACGGAGCGGCCGTGGTGTCGGTCCCGGCCCGCCTCAGCGCCGCGCAGGAGGAGCAGTGGGTCCTCGACATGGTGGAACGTCTCCGCGACGGCCGCACCCGTCGGCGCAAGCGCGGTGCCAAAAGCGACGCCGAGCTCATGGACCGCGCCACCCGGTTGAGCGCGCGGTACCTCGCTGGCCGCGCGGAACCGGAATCCGTCCGATGGGTGTCGAACCAGCAGTCGCGCTGGGGATCGGCCACTCCCGAGGAGGGGAGCATCCGGCTGTCGAACCGCCTGATGGAGATGCCGGAGTGGGTCAGCGACTACGTCTTGGTGCACGAACTCGCACACCTCGCCGAACCGGGCGGGCACGGCCCCCGGTTCAAGGCACTCGAGGCAACCTATCCGCGGATGGCCGAGGCGAAGGCGTACCTTGAGGGCGTCACCTTCGCCCTCACTCGGCTCGGGGGCAACGAGTCCCCCGATGCGCCGGAATGGGACGCGCGAGAACCGGCGGCGGGGGAGTAGGGCGCCCTATGACTGTCCGGGCTTGTCGCCCGAGCCGTCCCGACCGGTTGTGTCGTCCCCACCTTCCGCGTCGCGGCCATCCTCGGTCTTGTCCGGGCCGTCGGTGTCGCCCGCTTCGGGGTCCGGAACGTCGTATCCGCCCGACAGCAGACGGTTGAGCGCCTCGTCCATTTCGCCGTCGGAAGCCTCGGCAAGGGCCCGGCGTTTGCCGAAACCCTCCGGGTCGTCGAGGTCCTCGGCCGTTGGCATCAGGTCCGGATGGGACCACACGTCCTCGCGACCCTCCTGCCCCCGGTCCTGAAGCAGCAGGGCCCACAGGCGGGCCGCGTCGCGCAGGCGGCGCGGACGCAGTTCGAGACCCACGAGGGAGGCGAAAGCCTGCTCGGCCGGTCCGCCCGACGCCCGGCGCCGACGCACGGTCTCGCGCAGGGCGGCAGCCGACGGGAGGTTGGCGGCCGCCGTGGCGACAACCTCGTCCACCCAGCCCTCGATCAGAGCGAGGGCCGTTTCGAGCCGACCCAGCGCGGCGTCCTGGGCTCCGGTCCGCTGCGGCGTGAACAGCCCCTCGGTGACGGCTCCCTGAAGGGACTCGGGGTTGGACGGATCGATGTCGCGCACGGCCTCTTCGATGCGGGACATATCGATGTGGATGCCCTTGGCATAGTCCTCGATGGCGCCCAGCACGTGGGCCTTAAGCCAGGGAGCGCGGAGGAAGAGCCGGGCGTGCGCCGACTCGCGTAGCGCCGCGAACAGGAGCACCTCCTGCTCGGGGATGTCGAGCCCATCGCCGAAGGCGGTGATGTTGGCGGGAAGGAGCGACGGTGTTGACCCAGCCAACGGGAGTCCGATGTCGCTGGAACCGAGGACGTCCTTGGCCAGACCGCCCACCGCCGTCCCCAACTGCATGCCGAACATGGCGCCACCCAGATTCTGGAACATGCCCTGCGCGTTCCCCAGCATGGGCTTGAGCTGTTCCGGAAGCTGGTCTCGCATCGCGGTGCTGAGCGCCTGCGCGACGCTGATCGCCACGGGTTCCGTCAGGGTCTTCCAGGTTGGCATGGTCTTGTCGATCCATTCGGCGCGCGACAGGGAGGCGAACCCCGTCCCGCCGCTGGTGAAGGCGGTCGCCTGGTCCAGCCACAGGTCTGCCAGGCGTCCCGCATCGGCGACGGCTCCGGCGCGCGACGGGGTGACGCTGGGATCGGACCCCGCGGCGGCCTGCCGGGCGGAGTCCTGGGCCAGCTTCCAGTTCACCGGGCCACCGTCCCCCGAGGCCATGGCGCCCATCATCGACTGCACCTGGCGGAACATGGCGGAGAGCGCCTCGGGATCGTTGGGCGCGCCCATCGCGGCGCCGAATCCCGC
Source organism: Arthrobacter arnarulunnguaqae (assembly GCF_051262515.1). Taxonomy (NCBI): domain Bacteria; kingdom Bacillati; phylum Actinomycetota; class Actinomycetes; order Micrococcales; family Micrococcaceae; genus Arthrobacter; species Arthrobacter arnarulunnguaqae. Next base: position 223,322 of record NZ_JBIMER010000002.1, read on the forward strand.
GGGAAGGTTCTTCGGGTCGAAGCCCTCCGGACCGCCGCCGAAAAGACCGGCGAACATCTCCGCGAACGGATCCTTGCCGGAATCCTCCGGCTCGTCGGAGTCGTCGGGACGGTTGTCTGGGGGTGTGTCAGCCATGGCTCAACGTTACCCCCGGCGCCCACGGCGTTCCCATGCGACGGGCCCCGGTTCGCTGACGGCAAAGCCGGAACATCGCCGGAGACCTTGTAGCCTTGGTGGGGCCGCTTCGGCCCAGCCGGACACGCTAGAGGGCACCGGCGGAAGGGAAACACCAGGTGACGGAAACGCAGCAGTTCCCGCCCGTGCGGAACGACGCCGTGGATCCGGGGCCGAGACGTCGGCTCAGGATGCATCGCACATTCATCGGGGCGACCAGCGCCGCCGTCGTGATCGGGTTGGCCGCGCTGGCCCTGCCCGCGCCGTATGTCGTGGAGTCGCCGGGGCCCGCCATCAACACCATCGGGGTCGTCGACGGGGAGCCGGTGATCAAGGTGGCCGGTCGGGAAACGTTCGAGCCCACGGGAAACCTCGATCTCACGACGGTCTACGTCCGGGGCGGGGCCGACCGGCGCCTGCCGCTCTTCCAGGTCCTCCAGGGATGGGCCGACTCCGAACAGGACATCTACCCCGAGGAGTCCGTCTACCCGCGCGGCGTGACCGGCGACGAGGTCAGTGACCAGAACGCGTCCCTGATGGACAACTCGCAGCAGACGTCCGTCGCGGCGGCACTGACCAGTCTGGGCATCGAGTACGGACAGACGCTGGCGGTGGCCGGAATGGCGACGGAAACCAATGCCGCGGTGCTGGCCGAAGGCGACCTGCTCAGGACAGTCAACGGCGAGCCCATCACCGACCTCGCGATGCTTCGCGGCTCGCTGCAAGACGCGGGCGACGCCCCGGTCCGGCTGGGCATCGAACGCGACGGCGGTGCGGAGACCGTGCGGGCGAGCACCACGGCCGGGGACGACGGCCAGCGGCAGCTCGGGGTGTTCCTGCAAACCGAATTCACGTTCCCCTTCGATGTCGACTTCACGCTCGCCAACGTCGGCGGCCCCAGCGCCGGAATGATGTTCTCGCTGGGTCTGGTGGACACGCTCACCGAGGGCGACCTCACCGGCGGACGACACGTCGCCGGCACCGGAACCATCACCCCGAACGGCGACGTCGGCCCCATCGGGGGAATCGCCCAGAAGCTGGTGGGCGCGAGGGAGGCCGGAGCCGAGGTGTTCCTTGCCCCCGCGGGGAACTGCGCGGAGGTCGACGGGCGAATTCCCGAGGGACTGAGCGTTATTAAGGTAGCGACCCTCGACGAGGCCAGATCGGCCCTCGAGGACATCGCGGCCGGCGACGATCCGGCGTCGCTGGGATCCTGCGGCGCCTGAACGTCACGATCGTCCATCGATGCTCGGCGGGCGGGCCTCCCGGTTCGCCGCGCCGACCGCATCAAGGCAGAATGATAGATAAACCGTCCCGAATTCGCGTGGGCGGCACATAGCCAGACCCCGATGATGAGGTTTTACAGTGACATTCGGTGCTGACAATCCGTTCGGCGGGCGCCCCCAAGGCCCCGGCGAGCCCAATGGTGGAGCACGACCACCGCAGGGACAACCGCGCAAGCCCTCCGCCCTGATGCCCACGATCGTGATCGTGGGCGCGGTCGTGGCCGTGTTCGTGTTCTTCGCGAACATCTACGCGGACGTCCTCTGGTACAACCAGTTGGGTTTCTCCGAGGTGTTCTGGAAGGAGAACCTGTCCAAGGCGGCCATCTTCGCGGTGTCGTTCGTCGTGATGGCCGCGGCGACTTGGATCAGCCTGATGCTCGCCCACCGTAGCCGGCCGGTCTACGCGCCCGATGCCCAGATGCGCGACAGCCTCCACCGGTACCAGTCGCAAATCGAACCCATCCGCCGCCTGGTGATGATCGGGGTCCCCGTCGTCATCGGCGCGTTCGCCGCCACTGCGGCCACCTCGCAGTGGCAAAAGGTGCTGCTGTTCTTCAACCAGGTTCCCTACGGCGCGGTCGACCCCAGGTTCGGGCTGGACCTTTCGTTCTACATGAACACGCTGCCGTTCCTCTCCTTCCTCGTCGGCTTCCTTGTCAGCGTGGTCCTCATCGCCGGCATCGCCGGCATCCTGACCCATTACCTGTATGGCGGCATCCGGGTCGAGGAGCGCGGAGGCGTCGTCGTCTCCCGCGCGGCACGCGTCCACGTCAGCATCGCGGCGGGCCTGTTCCTGCTGCTGCAGGCGGCGAACTACTGGCTGGACCGCTATGCGACCCTGGTTTCGCAGGACGGCCGCGCCGCGGGCGCCCTGTACACGGACGTCAACGCCGTGATCCCGACCAAGACCATTCTCGCGATCGCCGCCATTTTGGTGGCGCTGCTCTTCGTGGCGGGCGCCATCGCCGGACGCTGGAAGCTTCCTGTCGTCGGCGCGGCCATGCTCGTGGTCACCGCCGTGGTCGCCGGCGGGGTTTACCCGTTGATCGTCCAGCAGTACCAGGTGGTCCCGTCCGAGAAGACGCTGGAGCAGCAGTACATCCAGGACAACATCGACATGACCCGGTCGGCCTACGGCCTGGAGGACATCGACTCGATGCCCTACGACGCGACCACCGACACGGCGAAGAACGCGCTGGCCAAGGACAGCGCGACCACCGCGAACATCCGCCTGCTGGACCCGAACCTGATCTCCGACGCGTTCGCCCAGCTGCAGCAGTTCCGCACCTACTACAAGTTCGCTCCGACTCTCAACGTCGACCGCTACGAGGTCGACGGGAAGGTCGAGGACACGGTCATCGCAGTCCGCGAGGTGAACGTCGACCAGACGGACAGCTGGGTCAACCAACACATCACCTACACCCACGGCTACGGCGTGGTCGCCGCCTACGGGTCCAAGGTCGCCGCCGGCGGACGCCCGGACTTCATGCTGGAGGGCATCCCCACCGAGGGCGTTCTCGGCGACGACTCCACCTACCAGCCGCGGATCTACTTCGGCGAGTTCTCGCCCGAGTACTCCGTGGTCGGCGGCCCGGAGGGATGGGCACCGCGCGAGCTCGACCGTCCCCAGGGCGAAGACGGTGAGGACGGCGAGGGAGACGCGAAGACCACCTTCAGCGGCAACGGCGGTCCCAGCGTGGGGAACTTCTTCAACCGACTCGTTTACTCGCTGAAGTTTGGCTCCACCGACCTCATGCTTTCCGACGCCATCAACTCCGAGTCGCAGATCCTCTACGAGCGCTCTCCCAAGGAGCGCGTAGAGAAGGTCGCTCCGTACCTGACCGTCGATTCGAACGCCTACCCGGCGATCGTCGACGGCCGCGTGAAATGGATCGTGGACGCCTACACCACCAACGACAGCTACCCCTACTCGACGGCACAGCAGCTGGAGTCGGCCGTCCGGGACTCGTTGACGGGGGAGAACCGCATCAACGCGCTCACCGGTCAGGTCAACTACATCCGCAACTCCGTGAAGGCGACCGTGGACGCCTACGATGGCTCGGTCGACCTGTACGCGTGGGAGCCGGACGAGCCCCTGCTGCAGGCCTGGCAGAAGGTGTTCCCGACGACGCTGAAGCCTTTCAGCGAGATGAGCGCGGACCTGATGGCGCACGTGCGCTACCCGGAGGACCTGTTCAAGGTGCAACGGGAACTCCTGGGCCAGTACCACGTCACCGATGCCGACGACTTCTACGAGTCCAACGATGCGTGGTCCGTCCCCAACGACCCGACGGCGCCCACCGCCGCCGTGAAGCAGCCCCCGTACTACCTGTCGCTGCGCATGCCCAACCAGGACGACGAGACGTTCTCGCTCACGTCGACGTTCATACCGGCCACCAGCGCCGGAAGCCAGCAGCGCAACGTGCTCTACGGCTTCTTGTCCGCCGAGGCGGACGCGGGCACCGAGGCGGGAGTGAAGTCGGAGGGCTACGGCACGCTGCGGCTGCTCGAGCTGCCCCGCAACACGGTGGTGCCCGGCCCCGGCCAGGCGCAGCAGAACTTCGACTCCAACACCGAGGTTTCGACCCAGTTGAACCTGCTTCGCCAGGGCGCTTCCGAGGTCATCAACGGCAACCTGCTCTCGCTGCCCGTCGGTGGCGGCATCCTGCACGTGCAGCCCGTCTACGTCCAGTCGACCGGTCAGACGTCCTACCCGACACTGCGCAAGGTGCTGGTCTCCTTCGGCGATAAGGTCGGCTTCGCCGACACGCTCTCTGAGGCGCTCGACCAGCTCTTCGAGGGATCGTCCGGCGCGGTGACCAACGAGGGCGAGGGAGGCACCCCGGCCCCCGACGCCGAGGATCCGGATGCGGAGACGGCGTCCGCCGAGCAGCGGCTGAAGGACGCGCTGGCGGACGCGAACGCCGCCATCACCGCCGGACAGACCGCACTCGCCGAGGGCGACTTCGGCGCGTACGGTGCGGAGCAGACCAAGCTCCAGGAGGCCCTCCAGAGGGCGATCGACGCCGAGGCGACGATCACCGGCGAATCGGCCGTCCCGCCCGCAGAGGAAGGCGGCGCCGAGGACGCAGAACAGCCCTCCGAGCCCGCCCCGGCCGAAGACAACGGCTAGCTCAATCGGGGCGCACCAACCCCGCCGGAGCCCGGCGGCCGGACCTTCGTCCGGCCGCCGGATGGCCCGATTTGTGGTTGGGCGGCAAAGATGCGAAGCTTGTGTCTTGCGGCGCGGGGTGGAGCAGTTCGGTAGCTCGCCGGGCTCATAACCCGGAGGTCACAGGTTCAAATCCTGTCCCCGCAACAATGAGAATGAATTAGGCCCCGGCCGGTGGAGACACCGGCCGGGGCCTTTTTGTCCGTGATGTGTCTTTGGGTTTCCCCTTGCGTCCCTTAACCCCCGACGGGTGCCCGGCGGTGAGGCGGCCGTCACGTGGACCCGGCCGGGCCTAGTAGTCTGTCAGTTGAAATCCGCTGCCCGAGAGGAACCCACGTGACGTCCCCCGCCAACAAAACGGCCCGACCCGAACAGGCCGCTTGGGTGCGCTTCCTCCTGATCGCCGCCGGCGCCGTCGTGTTGCTGGCCGTTGTCGTACTCGTCTCGCGCTGGCTCGTGACGCTTGAGGGCGTGCAACGGTTCCTGACCGCCTACCCGGGACACACCGAGCTGCCCGAGGGCACGCCGACGGGCCTGCCCGCCTGGCTGGGGTGGCAGCACTTCCTGAACGCCTTCTTCCTCGTGCTGATCATCCGCACGGGCTGGCTCGTGCGGACGACGACGCGGCCCCCGGCCAACTGGACCCGAAACAACAAAGGGCTCATCAAGACCAAGAACCCCCCGAAGAAGATCAGCATTGACCTGTGGTTCCACCTCACGCTCGATGCGCTGTGGGTGCTCAACGGCATCGTCTTCATCGTCCTGCTGTTCGCCACCGGGCACTGGGCCCGCATCGTCCCCGCCGGGTGGGACGTCGTGCCGAACGCGGCCTCCGCGGCGCTCCAGTACGCGTCGCTCAATTGGCCGTTGGAGAACGGGTGGGTCAACTACAACAGCCTCCAGCTGCTGACGTACTTCGCCACGGTCTTCATCGCCGCCCCACTGGCCATCGTCACCGGCCTGCGGATGTCGGAGGCCTGGCCCAAGAAGGCGGCCGTCAACAAGGCGTTCCCGATCGAAGCCGCCCGGGCCGTGCACTTCCCGGTCATGCTCTACTTCGTGTTCTTCATCGTCGTGCACGTGGCACTGGTGCTGGCCACGGGAGCCCTGCGGAACCTCAACCACATGTACGCCGCGCGCGACGACGGCGGGTGGACGGGATTCTGGATCTTCGCCGCCTCGCTCGTGGTGATGGTCGGGGCGTGGTTCCTGGCCAAGCCGGTTTTCCTCGCCCCGATCGCGTCCCTGACCGGCAAGGTCAGCCGCTAGGCGGCATTTCCCACCGGACGAGGCGAAGGGGCCACGGATGAGTGAATCAGCCGAAGAACGCGAGGCCATCCTCGGCGTCGTCCGGGAGTTCGCGGCCGAGCGCATCGCCCCGCACGCCGACGCGTGGGACCGCGACCACCACTTCCCCGTCGACGTGCTGCGCGAGGCGGGCGGCCTCGGCCTGGGCGGGATCTACGCGCGGGAGCAGTTCGGGGGTTCCGGGCTCGGCCGCGGGGACGCGGTGCGCATCTTCGAAGAGCTCGCCAAGGCGGATCCCAGCATTTCCGCCTACATCTCGATCCACAACATGGTCGCCTGGATGCTCGACGCGTTCGGCGACGACGCGCAACGCGCGCGCTGGCTCCCGAGCCTCGCCACCATGGAGGACCTCGCGAGCTACTGCCTCACGGAGCCCGGCGCCGGGTCCGACGCCGCGGCACTGGCCACCCGCGCGAAACGGGACGGGGACGACTACGTCCTCACGGGAGTCAAGCAGTTCATCTCCGGCGCCGGGGCATCCGCCGTCTACCTGGTCATGGCGCGGACCGCCGACACGGGCAGCCACGGGATCAGCGCCTTCATCGTTCCCGCGGGAGCGGAGGGACTCTCCTACGGTTCCCTCGAGCGGAAAATGGGGTGGAACGCGCAACCCACCCGACAAGTGGTGCTCGACGGGGTGCGCGTCCCGAAGGCAAACCGCCTGGGTGAGGAGGGTGAGGGCTTCGGCATCGCCATGAAGGGACTCAACGGGGGCCGGATCAACATCGGGGCCTGCTCGCTGGGCGGGGGACAGGCAGCGCTGGACAAGTCGGTGACCCATCTGCACCAGCGCAACGCCTTCGGGAGGCCGCTGATCGACCAGCAGTCGCTGCTGTTCACGCTGGCCGACATGGAGACGGACCTGGAGGTGGCGCGCACGTTCCTGTGGCGCGCCGCCGACGCGCTGGACGAGGGGTCCGCCGATGCCGTGCGCCTGTGTGCGATGGCCAAACGCGTCGCGACCGACGCCGGCTTCGGCGTGGCCAACGCCGCACTGCAACTCCACGGCGGCTACGGCTACCTGGCCGAGTACGGACTGGAGAAGATCGTCCGCGACCTGCGCGTCCACCAGATCCTGGAGGGGAGCAACGAGATCATGCGCCTCGTCGTCGGCCGGATGATCGCCGAACGGTAGCCGCGACCCCCTCGGGCAGCACCGATTTGGCGGTGCGGCGAACCTCCGCTAGAGTTGATGATGCGCCGCGGGGTGGAGCAGTTCGGTAGCTCGCCGGGCTCATAACCCGGAGGTCACAGGTTCAAATCCTGTCCCCGCAACAAAATAAACGGTTCCGACCGTGGAGAAATCCACGGCCGGAACCGTTTTTTCGTTAATCCAGATCAGGCGCCATGGTAAGTGGTTTCCTCCGTGGCCGACGCGGCATCCGATGCTGCCGACCCGAGCGCCGCGGGGGACTGGCCCGCCTTGAGCGCGGCCAGGCGCGCCTCGACCTCGGTCTGCTCACCCAGATCCTCGAGTGATTCGAACTGGCTGTCCAGGGACGAGGCGGCCAACTCGTTGGCGCCGATCACGCGGGCCTCCTCGCGGCGGATCTTCTCCTCGAAACGCGACACCTCCGACGTCGGGTCCATGATGTCGATGCTCTTGATGGCATCGTTAACCTGGTTCTGGGCCTGGGCGGATTTCGCCCGCGCGACGAGCTCGTCCCGCTTGGAAACGAGCTCCTGGCGCTTGCCCTTCATCGCCTCGAGGCCGGACTTCAGCTTGGCGACGATCTCCTCCTGCGATGCGATGGTCGGCTCGACACCCGTCGCCTCGCGCTCCGACTGCATCTGCCGCTGAAGGGCTACCTTGGCGAGGTTGTCGAACTTCGCCGCATTCCCGGCGTCGCCCGACGAGCGGTATTCATCCGCCTTTTGCGACGCCGCCAGCGCCTTGGTGCCCCAGTCGCGGGCGTTGTCCTGGTCCTCGCGGTGGTCCTGCTCGAGCATGCGCAGGTTGCCGATCGTCTGCGCGACGGCGGTTTCGGCCTCCGCGATGTTGTTCGTGTAGTCGCGGACCATCTGGTCCAGCATCTTCTGCGGGTCCTCCGCCGAATCGAGAATCGCGTTGATGTTGGCCTTGGCCAATTGCGCGACCCGACCAAAGATCGATTGTTTTACCACGGTGTCACCCTCCATTTGTCATCGATACAACCTTGAAAAACGCCGCGGTCCCGGGCCTAGAAGTTGCCGCCTCCGCCGTCGCCGAAACCGCCGAAGCCACCGCCACCGCCTCCGCCGCCGCCGCCGAAACCGCCGAAGCCGCCGCCACCGAAGACGCCGCCGCCGGAGTGGCCGCCGCCTCCGCCTCCCCGCAGGATGGAGTCGATCAGGATCCCGCCGAGGATGGCGCCCCCGAGCCCGTTGCCGCCGCCACCGCCGAATCCGCCTCCGAACCCTCCGCCGCCGTAGCCGCCGCCGCCGAAGCCGCTGACGTCGTTCTCGGCCTCCCGCGCGGCCTGGTCGGCGAGGTGCGCGGCCTGGTTCGCGTATTGGAGGGCCGCCACGGGATCGTGGTTGCCCATGCGCAGTGCCTCGTCCAGGTTGCGCTCGGCCTCGGCCAGCCGTGTGCGTGCCGTGGATCCGACGCCGCCGCGCCGTGCGCGGATGAAGTCTCCGGTTCCCTCGATCTTCACCTGTGCCGTCCGAACTGCGGCCTGGAGCTGTTCCGCTGCCCGGGCCGCCTGCTGCTGCTGGTCGCGGATGGCGGAGAGCGGCGCGTCGAGCTGGGCGTGCGCGTCCTCGACGGCACCGAGCAGGGCGACGGGGTCGATGCGACCAGCTTGCACTTGCGACTTGACTCGGCCCAACGCCTGCTCGACCGCGGCGGCTGGCCCGGCCAACTCGGGACTCCGACCGCCGGAAACCATGGCCCGAGCCTGCGCGAGATCCCGGGCGGTGGTCGCGACCGCCGACTCCAGGTCCCGGCGCGCGCGGGAGAGATCGTCCCCCGTCTTGTCGATGGCCTCGAGCAGCACGCGGGCCTGGTGGAGGCTCTCTTCTCCGGCACGGACGGCCACGGCCGCCTCGCTGGTGGACTGTTCCTGGATCTTCGCCTCCGCAGTGGTGATGGCGTTGTCCACGAAGTCGAGGCGTTCCGTTGCCTGGGCGATGTTGTCGCGGACCTGGGTCAGCGCGGAATCGGCGTAGGAACCGGTCAGTGTCTCCAGCGCCGACTGCGCGGAGACGAGGCGTTCGCGCTGTGCCGGGGCGTCCTGACGGAGCCTGGCCACCGCCTGCGGCGCGTTGCGCTCGAGCTCGCGGAGGGCGTCGAATTCGGCGTGGTGCTCTTCGAGGGTGTCGCTCACGGCCTCGCACCGGCGGATGATGTCGCCAAGCCACGTGCGTTGCTGTTCCTCGGTGTCCGGGATGTGGTCATCCAGCTGCTGCTGGAGCTTGAAGGATTCGGTCAGGTGCGCCTTAGCCGCCTGGATGTCCTCGGCGAAGGGCTTGACGGCGCCTTCGCCGTATTGGGCCATGGCGAAGCCCACCTCCTGCTCGCTGGACTTGATCGCGTCGTCGGCCGCGATGAGCAGGCTTCCGGCACGCTGCCGAAGCTCCTCGACGCCCAGGCCGGCCAACGGATCAACCGGCTGCCCTTCGGGACCGGAGAGCGGTCCCTGTGCCGGGCCGGCCGGTGGCATCTTCCGGCGCCGCGAGAGGGCGAGCGCGGTCGCGCCGCCGGCGACGACCACGCCGCCGACGATCCACGGCGCCGCCGAACCCCCGCCGGACTCGCCGGTTCCCGCGCCCGAATCCCCGGGATCCCCACCGGAGCCCGCGCCCAGTTCGCCGTTGACCGCCGCCTCGATACCCTCGGCGGCGCCGACCGCGGCGTTGGCCCAGTCCGCGGAGCCGATCGTGCCCGATGGCAGTTCCGGGACCACATACCGCGTCCAGATCTCGTTGTCCAAGGGCGCGACCTGCTCCGTGTCGCCGGAGTCGAGGCGGCCTTGGCGCGCGTCCACGGCGATGGCCAGGATCGAGTCGCTGGCGCCCATACCCTTGGTGCCCGCCACCTCCTCGACCCAAGCGCCGGCGTCGGACGGCTGTTCGAAAGTGTCCACGAACACCACGAAGAGGGTGCGCCCCGTGTTTTCCCGAAGTTCCTGTACCGCGTCTTCGACCCGCGAGGCCTCGGAACCGAGGGCGCCGGCGCTGTCCACGACGAATTCCCCGGGCGGGATGTCGACGGGCGGTTCTGCGGCGGCGGGGCCAGCCCACGCCAGAACGGTAAACATGGCGATGCCGGCTGCCGCCGACGCCCGCCCGGGAATGGATCTCATGGATCACCCTTCGGCATCGTGGACCGCCCTCGCCGCGAATGTGGCCCGACTTTTTTGCGGGTCACCGGCGGGGGCAGTCGCTGTTGATTCTATGGTTGCAGTGTGGGGGCGTCCACCGAGGCCGAATGCGCCGACAGCGAAAGCCCGGGCGTCCATTCGGCCAAAACACAGGCTTCGCTCAGGAAAACCTTTCGGGGAACACAGCACGGGTTGCCATAGTTGTTCCAAGGGAACCCAGAAAGGAACCAGCGATGAGCGAGCACAGGTACAACCCGGGGGACAACGCGCCCGACGGCCACGACGCCGACGCGGACGGGTCCGTGGCTGGATCCGACGTGCCGCCGCGCCCGCAGGCCCCGCCGCAGGCGCCCTACTCCTCGTGGAACGCGACCGCGCCCATCGACAGGGCGGCAAGCGGGGGAGCCGCTCCCGGTGATGCCGGCGGCCCGCCTCCGGCGTTCGGCCCGGGAAGCCACTACCCGCCGTACGGTGCGCCGCAGGCGACAGGGTCCGCCTTCGCGTCGGCCCCCGCGCAGCGCCGGAAATCCCCCAAGCGTTTCGGCGCCCCGACGCTCATCGCCGGCATGCTCGCCGCCGCGCTGGTCGGGGGCGGCTCGGCGGTGGGCGCCAACTACCTCATCGTCGGGGACGAAACGCCGGCGTCGACGTCCACCGCCCAGCCGGGCGGCGCCGTCGTCATCAACAACCCGGAGAACGTGACCGCGGTGACGGCGGCCGCGGCGAAGGCCTCGCCCAGCGTGGTCACCATCGAGGTCAACGACGGCGGACAGGGCGGATCCGGATCCGGCATCATCCTGGACGGCGAGGGGCACATCCTCACCAACACCCACGTGGTGACGCTGGGAGGAGCCTCCGCCTCGCCCACGGTGAATGTGCGCACCAGCGACGGCACCGTGCACAAGGCCGAGATCGTTGGCACCGACCCGCTTTCCGACTTGGCCGTCATCAAGATCGACGCCGACAACCTCACCCCGGCGACCCTCGGGGAATCCGGAAAGCTCAACGTCGGCGACACCGCGATCGCCATCGGCGCGCCGCTGGGGCTCAGCGGCACCGTCACCGACGGCATCATCTCCACGCTCAACCGGACCATCAGCGTGGCGTCGTCGGCCGTGCCCGACAGCCCCGCCGAGGGGGACGCCGAAGAGGACGACGGCGGCGGTGAATTCAACTTCCAGTTCCCCGGCGAGTCGGGACAGCAGGACTCCAACTCGGGCTCCATCTACGTCAACGTCCTGCAGACGGACGCCGCCATCAACCACGGCAATTCAGGTGGTGCCCTGGTCGACGTCGAGGGCAGGATCATCGGCGTGAACGTCGCGATCGCCTCCGCCGGGAGCGGCGGCCCGGGCGGGGAGGGCGGCAGCATCGGCGTCGGCTTCGCCATCCCCATCGACTACGCCAAGCGCGTCGCCAACGACCTCATTTCCGACGGCGAGGCGTCCCACGGGCTCCTTGGTGTGACCGTGCAGGCCCAGGCGGCAGGCGACGGGGACGCCAGGACGTCGTTCAGCGTCGGCGCCGCGGTCCGCGACGTCGTTCCGGATTCGCCCGCCGAGGCCGCCGGCCTGCAGCCGGGGGACATCATCACCGGTGTCGGCGACCGGCCCATCGACGACAGCCTCTCGCTGACCGCCGCGGTCCGCGAGTACGCCGCCGGGACGAAGGCGACCGTGCACTACACGCGCGATGGCCAGGAGAACAGCGTCGAGGTCACGGTCGGGGCGTCCGAGGGCTGATTCGCCCGTGGTGCCCGCAACGAGGCGCGCGGCCCGACGATGCCGCGCGCCGCGCCACGGTTAACCACCATTAACCGAAATGGCCGTCTGGCGCGAACCTGCGGCTAGCATGGGGGAGGGCCGTATCCGGCCACACTTCCGCAGAGGAAAGGCAGCAATGAGCGAGGCAAGCGGGTCATTGAAGGTCCTGGTGCTGGTCAAGCATGTTCCCGACGCGCAGTTCGACAGGCACCTGAGCGGTCCGGGGAACACCACGGACCGCTCCGAGAGCATCCTGTCGGAGCTGGACGAATACGCGATCGAGACGGCACTGCAGCTGACGGAGTCCCGTGGCGGACCGAAGGCCGGAAACACCGTGACGGCGCTGACGATGGGCCCGGAGGCGGCCATGAGCGCGGTGAAGAAGTCGTTGCAGATGGGCGCCACCGACGGCGTGCACCTGTGCGACCCGGCGCTCGCCGGCTCGGACGCGGCCGCGACCTCGCTCTCCCTGGCCCGCACGGTCGAGCACCTCGGCGGCTTCGACCTCGTGGTCGCTGGCATGTCCTCCACGGAGGGCGAAACGTCCCTGGTGCCGTCCCAGCTTGCGGAACGCCTCTCGCTGCCGCAGTTGACGCTGGTGTCCTCGCTGGAGTTCGCCGCCGACGGCACCCTCGTGGGCCGCCGCGACAACGGAACGGCGACACAGACGGTTCAGACGTCCCTGCCCGCGCTCGTGTCGGTCACCGACCAGTCCGAGGAGCCGCGCTACCCGAACTTCAAGGGCATCATCGGCGCCAAGAAGAAGAAAACGACCGTGCTTTCGCTCGCCGACATCGGGGTTTCCCCGGAAGAGGTCGGCCGCGCGGGGTCCTGGACCGAGGTCGTCACCGCAGATGCCCGGCCGCCACGCCAGGGCGGGACCGTCATCACGGACGAGGGGGACGCCGGCATTCAGCTGGTCGACTTCCTGGCCGCACAGAAACTGCTGTAGGAGCGAGGGGACCAACATGGCCAACATCCTGGTATTCATCGACACGCCCTCGGCTCGCCCGGGCAAGGCGCAGCGCGAGTTGCTGACGATCGCCGCGCGGCTGGGCACGCCCGTCGCCGCCATCGCCGAACCCGCGGACGACGACGCCGTTGCCGCGCTCGGCGCGCTCGGGACGCCCACCGTGTACACGGCCGCGACGAACCTCGACACCGAGCTGGTCGCGGGCAAGGCGGCCTTCGTGGCGGCCGCCGCGCGGGCCTCCGCCGCGCGGGCCGTGCTGTTGCCGAACACCGGCGAGGGCAAGGAGATCGCCGCCCGCGTGGGCATCAAGCTCGGCTCCGGCGTGATCACCGACGTCGTCGACGTCGCGGCCGACCTCACCGCCACCAAGTCGGTTCTCGCCGGCTCCTACACGGTCACCGCCCGTGTGACCCGCGGTGTTCCCGTGCTCACGGTCAAGCCCAACAGCGTGGAACCGGCGGAGGCCGTTGCGGCGCCGGCGGAGCGCGTGGAGCTGGACGCCGGCGCCGCCGGACCGGCCGCCGTGGTCACCGCCACCGAGGCCAAGGCCTCCACCGGCCGCCCGGGACTGCAGGACGCGCGCATCGTCGTGTCCGGCGGGCGCGGATTGGACGGCGACTTCTCAACCGTGGAGCAGCTGGCCGACGCGCTCGGCGCCGCTGTCGGCGCCTCTCGGGCCGCGACGGACGCCGGGTGGATCGAGCATTCGTACCAGGTGGGCCAGACCGGCCAGACGGTCTCCCCGCAGCTCTACATCTGCGCGGGCATCTCCGGAGCGGTCCAGCACAAGGCCGGGATGCAGACCTCGCAGACCATCGTGGCGATCAACAACGACCCGGACGCGCCGATCTTCGAGATCGCCGACTTCGGCATCGTGGGCGACCTGTCCAGCGTGCTGCCGCAGGCCGCCGCCGAAATCCTTCGCCGCAAGGCCTAGGCGTGCCCGTGTTCGACCCGGGGACCCAGCCGATCCGCCGGGTCCTGTGTTTCGCCGCGCACCCGGACGACCTCGACTTCGGGGCGTCCGGGACCGTGGCCGCGTGGACGGCCTCCGGCGTCGACGTCCAGTACTGCATCATGACCGACGGCGACGCCGGCGGGTTCGATCCGGCGCACCGAGAGCGGATCATCGCCACGCGCCGCGAGGAGCAACGGCTGGCCGCCGGAATCGTCGGGGTCGAGACGGTCCATTTCCTCGGCGAACGCGACGGCTACCTGGAACCGTCCCACGAGGTGCAGCGGAAGGTCGTGGCGCTGATCAGGCGGCTGCGCCCCGACGTCGTGCTGGCCATGCACCCCGAACGGGACTGGGACCGGCTGCAACGTTCGCACCCGGACCACCTCGCCTGCGGCGAGGCCGTGACCCGGGCCGTGTACCCCGCGGCCGAGAACCCCTATGCCTACCCGGAACTCGAGGCGGAGGGTCTGGCCGCGTACAAACTCGGCTGGCTCTGGCTCTATGGTGGACCAGTGTCCCGCGACAACCACTGGGTCGACGTCACGGACACGTTCGCCCAGAAGCTCTCGGCGCTGCGCCAGCACCTGACCCAGCACCCGGACGTGGCCCGGATGGAGGCCTTCGTCGAGACGAACTCGCGCCGCAAGGCGGCCGCCGGCTCGCTGCCGGAGGGGCGGCTGGCCGAGGCCTTCCACACCGTCGCCGTCAACGCGGCGGACACCATCGCGGGGTTCTAGCCCGGTTCCGGCGGGACGCCGACGAAATCCGGCCGGCGGCTACCGCGTGGGCAGGTCCACGGTCACCACGGGGTCCGAACTCGGCTTGTCCGAGCCGCCCTCGGGCTCCGACGTCAGGGCCACGCCCTGGACGTCGTCCAGCCCGCGGAATCCGGCCGTGGCCTCGACGCCCTCGACCAACTCCAAGGAGCTGAGGGCGCCCGTCTCCGCGGACACGACCCACAACTGGTACGTGGTTCCCTGCGACGGCGCGGGAAGCCCGGACACGGCGACCGAACCGGCGTCGTTGGAGGGCGAGACCGCGACGGTTGCCGTCCCGCCGCCAGGGACTTCCACGGTGCGTTCGGCGCGGTCGGACGCACCGTCGACCTCGGAGGCCATGTCGCGCGGGGCGAGCGCCGAGAACAGGCTGACCACCCCGATGACGGCGACGACGGCGGCCGCGACGAGGAGCATCCACTTGCGCACCGGTGCCGCCCGGCGCTGCGGCCGGTGCTCGGCCACCTCGTCCACCAGATTCAGGCCCAGGTTCTCCTCGGGCTCGTCGTCGAAGTCGCGGGCGTCGGCGGAATCGCTCTGGCGCATGGTCCTCAATCCTTGGTTTTGCGGTGGGGGTGAATCCGGGTCCAGCTTAGGCCAGGGTGGCCGGCGGATCCGTGGGGCGTGCCGGTGGCACGGCTAGTGGGGTTTGGGGGCCGAACCGTCGAAACCGTTCTGCCGCCAGGCCTCGAACAGTGCGATGGAAGCCGCGTTCGCCAGGTTCAGCGAGCGGCGGGACGGCTGCATGGGCAGTCGCACCCGCCGCGTCACGCGGGCGTCCGCCTTGACCTCCTCGGGAAGTCCCACGGACTCGGGGCCGAACAACAGGATGTCGCCGGGGCGGTAGGAGATGTCCGTGTACAGCTCTTCGCCGTCGGACGTGAAGGCGAAGACGCGCCCCGGCAGCAGGGCCTCCCAGGCGGAGGCGAGGTCGGCGTGGACGGTGACGTGGGCCAGGTCGTGGTAGTCGAGGCCGGCCCTCCGGAGCTTCGCGTCGCCGAAGTCGAAGCCCAGGGGCTCGACCAGATGCAGCTCCGCCCCCGTCACGGCGGCCAAACGGATGGCGTTGCCGGTGTTGCCGGGGATCTCGGGCGCGAAGAACAGGATGCGAAACACGGTTGCCATCCTATGCCCAGCGGCCGGTGGCCCCGAGGAGGCCGTCCTAGTACATGCCGCCGAGGAGCCGGGCCAGGACGGGCACATCGACGACGTTGGGCGTGGGTCCGGTCCCGAGGAACATCTTCAGCTCGCGCACCAGGTTGGCCGCGTTGACCACGTGCACGCTCGCCGACGACGACGGATCCGCGCCGCGGGCGTAGTCGATCACCGGTTCGTGGAGGTTGCCGTCGGGGGCGTGGATGACCGTCCATCCGGTCACGTTTAGCTCCGGGAAGAGCTCCTGCATCCTGCGCACCGACGGTGCCAGCCGGGGCGGGGTGATCCCCTTGCCGTCGCGCAGCAGGCTCTCGCCGTCCCAGCGGTAGACGCCGCGGGGGAGGAGCATCGAGTCCACGAGGGCCAGCCGGTATCCGGCGAGCACGGCGTGGTCCAGGTGCCCGTTGTCGGCAGGGGAATGCAACCCGTTCACGAGGCGGGTCGCGGGCAGCACCTCGAGCACGTTGCCGGAGAGTAGCTGGACCGTGCGGGCCTCGCGGGCCAGCCGGGCCTGCGCGCCGAAGATGCCGCGCTTGCGCGGCGCGCCGTGGATGCGTTGTGCGGCGACCGCCCGTTCGAGCACGGGCACGGTCCCGGGCTCGAACGCCGGGACGTACCGCGGCGGGGCGGTTGCGGAGGTCTTCTGCGGGGCGGGCCCGGCTGTCGGGGCGGGCTCGCCGCGGTAGGAGGCGGCGTCGTCGGACGACGGCCGGCGGTAGGCGGAGGCGCCGCCGTAGCCGCGGTCGTAGGCGGCCCGTGCCGCGGTGTCGGAGAGGGTCTCGTACGCCAGCGACACCAGGCGGAATTCGGCGACGTCGCCGCCGTGGTCGGGGTGCGTGGCGCGCGCCGCCCGCCGGAAGGCGGACTTGACCTCGGCCACGCTGGCGGTCCGGGAGATGCCCAGAACCTCGTAGTGCGTGCGTTCCTGCCCCAACGGCTGCCTTTCGCTTGCGTGTCCACGCGGGTGCCCCGGCTTGGGCCGACCCGCCGAACGAATCCTACCCAAGCCCCGGTATGTGTCGATCCGGGCGTCGTGCCTCCGGGGTTAACGACGCGCCGGCCGGCAACGTTCCGGCCTCAGGCGCGGAGCCCCGGATCCGAGGGCGTGGCGGCGCCCGCCTTGCGGTACTCGAGGAAGAGCGCGCCGTCCTCCTCCAGCAGGACGTTCAGCGACATCCGCCGCAGCGCATGGCCGGACGCGCCCTCGGCGATTCGGCGGGAATCCCCTCCGGCCAGCAGCGGGCTGAGCGTCAGGCACAGGCTGTCCACGAGGTCCGCGTCCTGGAAGTCGGCGAACAGCGTGGGCCCGCCCTCGGAATGGATGCACCGGTGTCCGCGACGGAGCAGTTCGGCCGCCGCGAGCCGGGGGTCCACGCGTCCGGAGCCGCAGGGCACGACGTCGGCGACCCGCTCCAGCGCCGCCTTGCGGTCCGCGGGCGCTTCCCCTGCGGTCAGGACGACCGGGCGCACCGGAGCCTCCGTGAAGAACGCCGCCGCTGGATCGAGCCCGAGGCCGGCGGAGACGACGGCGATGCCCGGGTGGGCGGGCATGCCCCGCCGACGCCGCCAGGACTGCCCCGCGGCGTCGACCAATTCGCCCGCGTAGCCTTCCGCGCGGACCGTGCCGGCGCCGACGAGGATCGTGTCCGCATGCCGGCGCAACAGGGCGAAGATCCGCTCGTCCGCGGGCGTGCCGAGTTCCCCGGACGTGCCGTCGTGCGTGGCCGCGCCGTCGAGCGTGGACACGAAGTTGAAGCGCGTCCAGACCTCGCCGCCCGGTGGCGGGGCGTAGAGGGCGAGAAGCGCGTCGTCGTCCAGTGGGGCGGAGCCCGGAGTCGGCTGGTGAACCATGGGGCCAACCTAGCCCAAACGCGGGGCGCTTGGCGCCGGGTGGGCCGGATCGTTGAGCTCACCCATGTTGTGCCGGAGGTAGGCGGGCTCGCGCCACCCCATGGCCGCCTCGACCAG
Organism: Arthrobacter arnarulunnguaqae; assembly: GCF_051262515.1. NCBI lineage: Bacteria > Bacillati > Actinomycetota > Actinomycetes > Micrococcales > Micrococcaceae > Arthrobacter > Arthrobacter arnarulunnguaqae. The sequence goes on from NZ_JBIMER010000002.1 coordinate 241,159, forward strand.
GCGGACCGCGGAGGCCGCCTCCGGTACGTTGTGCATCCGGATGATCCGCGCCCCGTTGAGCATGCACATGGTGGCGGCCGCGAGGGACCCGGCGAGCCGTTCCGTCTTGGGGAGGTCCAGCGTCTCGCCGATGAAGTCCTTGTTGGAGACCGCCGCGAGCGACGGGTAGCCCAGGGCCGCGATCTCCTCGTACCGCCGGGTGATCTCCAGCGTGTGCCGGGTGTTCTTGTTCAGGTCGTGGCCCGGATCGATGATCAGCCTGTCGGCCGCGACGCCGAGGCCCAGCGCCGCGTCCACCTTCTCCGCGAGGTAGTCGCGGACCTCCGTGACGACGTCCCCGTAGGTCGGTCGCGGGAAGACCGTCCGTGGCGCGGCGAGGGAGTGCGTGAGCACCAGGTGCACGCCGCGTTCGGCGACCACCGAACCCAGTTCCGGGTGGCTCAGGCCCGTGGTGTCGTTGATGACGTCCGCGCCTGCTTCGATGGCTGCGGCGGCGACGCCCGGAAGGAACGTGTCCGCCGAGATCACGACGTCGGAGCGGGAACGGACCGCTTCGATGACCGGAACCACGCGTTCCGCCTCCTCTTCCCAGCCCAGCGCGGGGCCAGGGGCGAACGGGACGCCGCCGATGTCCAGCCAGTCCGCCCCGTCGTCGACCGCCTTCAGGCACGCGCGGACGGCGGCGTCGAGCGCGAAGGTGGCCCCGCCGTCGTAGAAGCTGTCCGGTGTGCGGTTGACGATCGCCATGAGCGCGACCCGGCGCGAAAAGTCGATGGTGCGGTGCGCGAAGTGGTGCACGGGGTGCAAAAGTTGCGGCAGGTACATGCTCACGGCGTGGCTCCTTCGGGCGGATTACTCCATTCATACCAGCAGCCGCCGCGAACCGGCGGCCGCTAGGGTGGTTGCATGGCATTGGACTTTGCCGGGCCCGGGCCCGGACGCTGGATCGTGGACGCGCTGGCCGGAACGGCGGGGGATCCGCACGCGGGGGACACGGTGGCCGGCCAGGTCCCCGCAGTCTTCGAGGCCTACGCAAGGATCTTCCACCCGGCGCTCGACGACGACGGCCGCCCCGTGCGATGGGCGGCAATCGCCGAGCGCCGGGGCACGCGGCTCCACGGTGAGGCGCAGTTCGCGTCCGTCTCGGGCCTGGACGAATCCGGGCACCCCTGGGCGGAAGACGCGTGGGAGGGCGATCCGCCCTCCGGCGACGGCCTGCCCCAGCCGGATCTGGCCGCGCTCGCCGGCGTCCTGGCCGGACACACCGAAACGCCCGCGGAGATCTACCTGGCCCTGTGGAACGGATACGCGTTCATCCACGGCGGCGAGGCGATCTCCATCCTCTCCGCGGAGGAAGGCGCGGAAGCGACCGACGGCGATGCGCAGGCGCGCCTGGAACACCACCGGGCGCTGGAGGCGGAGGCCAAGCGACCCGCCTTCGGCCCCGACGTGCTGGGCGGCCCCCTCCTGGAGTTGGGGCCGACCGGATACCGTGCGTTCTACGTCTTCTCCGGGACCGCCGAAGACCTTGCGCGGCCCCTGTGGAAACGCGGAACGGCCTTCGAGGAGCGGCAGGCGCCGAACCTGGCCTGGCCGGCCGACCACGCCTGGCTGGTGTCGACCGAACTCTACGAGGACAGCACCGTCGTGGGCGGCAGCGCCGCGCTGGTGGCGGCGCTCGCCGAACATCCGGAACTCGAGGTGCGTGCCGTGGAGGCGGGATCGCGGCTCGACGCCGACGGGGACGCCCTCAATCCGAAACCCGAGTTGCCGATGCTGTAGTCCCGGCGGCGCCGCGGGGGACAATCCGCTGGGAAGACGGCGCCGCCGGTCAGTCGGTAGAATCGGGGGATGCCCACCAACCAGCCCGTCTACGTGGACCATGCCGCGACCACGCCCATGGCGGCGTCCGCGCTCGCCGCGATGACGCGCGAGTTGGGCAGCACCGGCAACCCCTCGTCCCTGCACGGCGCGGGCCGGCGGGCGCACCGGGTGGTCGAGGACGCGCGGGAACGGCTCGCTGCCGCTGCCGGCGCGCACTCCTCGGAGGTGGTCTTCACCTCCGGCGGGACCGAGGCGGACAACCTGGCGATCAAGGGACTTTTCTGGAACCGCTCCGGCGCGGACGGTCGGCGCGTGCGCATCCTGTGCTCCGCCGTCGAACACCACGCGGTCCTGGACACGGTCGAATGGCTCCAGGCGCACGAGGGCGCCGAGGCGGTGTGGCTGCCCGTAGACGGTGAGGGACGCGTCGACGTGGACGTCTTGCGCGCGGAAATCGACCGGGATCCGGCGTCCGTCGCGCTGGTCGCGGTGATGTGGGCCAACAACGAGGTGGGGACCGTGCAACCCATCGACGAGGTCGTGGGCGCGGCGGCCGAGCATGGCATCCCCGTGCATTCCGACGCGGTGCAGGCCTTCACTGCGGTGCCCGTCGATTTCAGCCGCAGCGGCCTGGCGACCATGGCGGTCAGCGGGCACAAGATCGGGGGACCCGTCGGCATCGGTGCGCTGTTCGTGCGCCGCGACGTGGTCCTGACGCCCGTGCAGCACGGCGGCGGGCACGAACGCGCACTGCGTTCGGGAACGCTGAATTCAGCGGCAGCGGCGGCGTTCGCGGAGGCCGCGCGGGGCACGGCCGCGGAACTCGACACGGAGTCCGAGCGGCTGGCCGGGCTGCGCGACCGGCTGATCGACGGCGTCCTGGCGGCCGTTCCGGAGGCACGGCTCAGCGGCGTCCGGGACCCGGGGCATGCCGGGGCGCGACTCCCGGGCAACGCCCACTTCACGTTCCCCGGGTGCGAGGGCGATTCACTGCTGTTCGTGCTGGATATGCTCGGCGTGGAGTCCTCCACGGGGTCTGCTTGCACGGCCGGGGTCCCGCGCCCGAGCCACGTCCTGTTGGCCATGGGGTTGGAAGAGGCCGTCGCGCGCGGGGCGCAGCGTTTCTCGCTCGGGCATACAACGACGGCGGCGGACGTTGATACCGTGGTGGCCGCCGTGCCCGAGGCATACGCACGGGCCCAACGGGCAGGCATGGCGGCACGACCGAGCAGCATACAAACGGCGGGAACGGGATTTACGGCATGAGGGTATTGGCAGCGATGAGCGGCGGAGTCGACTCCGCGGTGGCGGCGGCGCGCGCCGTTGATGCCGGACACGACGTCGTCGGCGTCCATCTGGCGTTGAGCCGAATGCCGGGCACACTGCGCACCGGCAGCCGCGGCTGCTGCACGGTGGAGGACTCCAACGACGCGTGGCGCGCGTGCGACGTCCTGGGCATCCCGTACTACGTGTGGGACTTCTCCGAGCGGTTCAAGGAGGACGTCGTCGACGACTTCATCAGCGAGTACGCCGCCGGCCGGACGCCGAATCCCTGCATGCGCTGCAACGAGCGCATCAAGTTCGCCGCCCTGCTGGAGAAGGCGATCGCCCTCGGTTTCGACGCTGTCTGCACCGGGCACTACGCCAAGGTCGTCGAGGTCGCGGACGGAAACCGCGAGCTCCACCGCGCCGCGGACTGGGCGAAGGACCAGTCCTACGTGTTGGGCGTACTGACCCACGAGCAGCTCAGGCATTCGCTGTTCCCGCTGGCCGAGACGCCCTCCAAGGCCGAGGTTCGCGCCGAGGCGGAAAGCCGGGGGCTGTCCGTGGCCAACAAGCCCGACAGCCACGACATCTGCTTCATCCCGGACGGGGACACGCGCGGCTGGCTCGAGGAGCGGATCGACCTCAGCGAGGGCGAAATACTCGACCACGAGGGCAATGCGTTGGGGAGCCATCCGGGGGCCAACGCATTCACGGTCGGACAGCGCAAGGGACTCAAGATCGGCCGCCCGGCGGCCGACGGGAAGCCGCGCTTCGTGCTGGAGATCCGGCCCAAGGAGAACCAGGTCATCGTGGGGCCGGAGGCGCTGTTGGAGGTCGACCGGTTGCGCGGCATCAAGGTCAGCTGGGCCGGACTGCCCATCGACGCCGCGGTGTCGGGCGACAGGTTCGAATGCATGGTGCAGGTCCGCGCCCACGCGGACCCCGTCCCGGCCACCGCGGTGGTCGAGGGTGCGGAACTGGTGGTGAACCTCAACGGACCGCTACGCGGAGTGGCGCCGGGACAAACCATGGTCCTCTACCAGGGGACGCGGGTCCTGGGCCAGGCGACGATCGACACCGCGCGCAGTCTGGCGTGGGATCCCGCGGCCGTCTCCTAACGCGGTTCGCGCGCGGGGAACCCCGTTAGACGGATTCGTCGACCACGCCGGTCATGCGGGTGCCGATCTCTTCGTATTCGCAGCGCACGCGGCCTTCCGCGACGGCGGGCAGTTCCCGCGGCGAGTGGTCCGCGCAGTGGACGAAATCGAATTCGGGCCACCATTTCTTGGGCCGCGCCGCCTCCGAATAGCCGCACACCTCACAGGTCAGATGGACCCACACCGGGCGCTTGCCCTGGCGGTTGGCACGCGACTGGACAAGCCACGCGGGCGGTTCCGCCAGAATGGCCGCGAGCTCGTCCTCGCCCAGCCGCGAGGGGATTCCGTGGCGCTGGGCCATTTCCAGCGGTATATCGAGGGCAATGGCCGCGTCGCGTCGAGTCATCATGGCCCTTAACCATAGGCGACGCGCGGCGTCGGGACGTCATGCCCGGCGGCGTAACAGGGGTCGGGACGGTCCGGGGCGGCCACTAGACTTGCAGGCATGAGCGACCAGCTGGAAACGGGCGACGCCGCGGACACCGCCGCCGCCGCGACGCCCGACTACGATCCGTCCGCGAGCTCCCTCCGGGGCGACATCGACCAGGCCGTGATGGAGGAGCTGTTGTCCGTCCGCGGCAGCATCGACAACATCGACGCCACACTCGTGTATTTGCTGGCCGAGCGGTTCAAGGCGACGCAGCGGGTGGGCTACCTCAAGGCCCGGCACCAGCTTCCCGCGGCGGATCCCGGCCGGGAGGTCGCGCAGATCGCCCGCCTGCGACGGCTGGCCGAGGAGGCGCAGCTCGATCCCGCATTCGCCGAGAAGTTCCTGAACTTCATCATCAGCGAGGTCATCAGGCACCACCAGGCGATCTCGGAGTCGCATGCGCCGGATCGGGGCGAGGCATCCTGACCGGCGTCCGCGCCACCGCCCACGGGCCCATGCCCGGCGTCGACCCGGTGGAGGCGACACGGATCGTGCGCGGCGAACTGGGGGAGCCGAACCTTCCGCACCTTGTCCAGCTCCCGGATCGTGGCGTCGGATCGGACGACGTCGGACGCAGCGCGGCCATGCTTGAGGGGCTATACGTCGACGTCCAGCCCTTCGGCTGGAGAATCGTGGATCGTCCGGGACAGGACCACCGACGGGCCGTCTCGGCGCTGTCCACGGACCTCAACGTGCTGGCGGACGTGGTGGGCGCGGAGGAAAACCCCGGGCAGGGCCTCAAGATCCAGATCCGCGGTCCGTTGGCCATGGCCAGGGACCTCTACCTGCACCACGGCGAACGCGCGCTCTCGGATGCGGGCGCACGCCGCGATGTCGCCGAGTCGCTTGCGGCGGGATCCGCCGACCACGTCCGCGACGTCATGAGGACCAGCGGCCGCCGGAAGATCACGGTCGTCATGGAGGAGCCGGGCATCTCGGATGTCCTGAACGGATCGGTCCGGACCGCAAGCGGATACCGGACGCTCCGCTCGGTGCCGCGCAACGAGGTGACGAACGCATGGTCGCTCCTCGTCGAGTCGCTCCGCGGCGCCGGCGCGTCCGCCGTCGTCCTCAAGGCGGAACCGCGCTCCGCTGATGTCAACACCGTGTTCGACGCCGTGGCGGCGGCCGCATCGGATGGCATCTGCCTGCCCATCGGCACCCTGGACGGATGCGCGTGGGAGCGCGCGGCGGGACTCGTCGAATCCGGCGGCCAACTTTGGCTGGGATTGCTGGATCCATCGAAGGAACCGCCCATGGTGGTTCGGGCGGTGGAGCGCATCCTCCGTCCCTGGCGCGAACTCGGCCTCGAGCAGGGAACCCTGGAGACGTTGACACTCTTGCCCACCGGCGGACTGGCCGACGCGAAACCCGCCGCGGTGCGGACGATCCTCACGCGGCTGACGCAGACGGCGGACGCCCTCAACCAGGTGCTCGCGGAGGCTTAGCCACCAAACGGCGCAGCCTTAGCCACCAAACCGCGCAGCCTACAGCCGTCCCGTGGCCTTGAGGCGGATATACGTGTCCGCCAGAGCCGGCGGCAGTTCGAGCGGTCCCGCGTCCACCACCTCGGCGCCGTGGGAACGCAGCTCCTCCTTGAGGGCTTCGCGCTGCTGCAGGGCGCGTTCCGCCGCGGCCGCGCGGTAGACGCCGGTTGCGGAGTCCAGCTCCCCGCGCCGGTGCTCCAGCTCCGGATCCCTGACCGCGGCGATGACCACCACGTGCTGCGCCGTCAACGCGGGCAACACCGGCAGCAGGCCCTCCTCGACGGCCCCCGAGTCCAGCGACGTCAGCAGCACCACCAGTGAGCGGTGGCTGGAGACCAGGCGAATCTGGCCCGGAATCCGGGACCAGTCGGCCTCGATCAGTTCGGGCTCCAGCGCCGCCATGGCGTCCACCAGCTGGGTCAGCAGGTTTCCCCGGGCCGCCGACTCGACGCGGGCCCGCACGCGGCGGTCGTAGGCCAGGAAATCCACCCGGTCGCCGCCGCGCTCGGCGAGCACCGCCAGCAGGAGGGCCGCCTCGATGCCGGTGTCCAGCCTCGGTTCGTCGGCGATGCGGGCGGCAGATGTCCTGGAGGTGTCCAGCACGATCACGACGCGGCGGTCGCGTTCCGGACGCCACGTCCGCACGACGACGTTCTGCCGCCGCGCGCTCGCCCGCCAGTCGATGGATCGCACGTCGTCCCCCCGCACGTAGTCGCGCAGCGAATCGAACTCGGTGCCGGCCCCGCGGACCTGGATGGCGGCGCGGCCGTCCAGTTCCCGCAGGCGGCGGAGCTTGGAGGGGAGGTGCCGCTTTGCGTGGAAGGGCGGCAGCACGCGTAGCGTGCCCGGGGTCGGGTGCGTGAGTTGGCGCCAGGCCAGCCCCAGCGGTCCCCGGCTGCGGATGGTGGTGTGGTGGACGGACAGGTCGCCGCGGCGCCGCGGAAGCAGCCCGGTCTCGAAGACCCGCCGCTCGCCCGGCGGCAGGACCAGTTCGAAGCGCGCAGGCGCCGCCCCCGCGGACGGCTGCCACCCCTCGCGCACCTGCCCGCGCATCCGGCGTCGTCCGTTGTTCGTCACCAGCAGCCGCGAAGCGGCCGCCTCGCCGAGGCGCACGCTACGCGGAAGGGAACGCTCGATCGTCACCCGGCGCGGCGACGGCGCCAGCAGCACGTCGGCCAGTGCCAGCGCCGCGAGGCAGCATGCGACCAGCACCACCGTCCCGGACGACGGGAACAGCACCACGGGCACCAGCCCGGCGAGGAAGAGCCAGACGAAACGCGGGGTCAGGGCCACGGCGGGCGCTCCTAGCGCGGAACCGGGACGGTCGCGAGTATCGACCGGAGGACGTCGTCCGCGGCGACGCCGTCCATCTGGGCCTCGGGCCGGAGGGCCACGCGGTGGCGAAGGCACGGCAGCGCGAGCACCTTGACGTCGTCGGGCGACACGAAATCGCGTCCGCTCAACCACGCCCAGGCGCGTGAGGTGTTCAGCAGCGCCGTGGCGCCGCGAGGCGAGACCCCCAATTGGAAGCTGGGGGCGTTCCGGGTCGCCCGGACAAGGTCCACGATGTAGCCGAGGACCTCGGGGGAGACGGTGACCCCGCGGACCGCCGCGCGGGCCTCGCCGAGGTCGGCGGCGGACGCCACCGGGGTCACGCCGGCTCCGCGCAGATCGCGCGGGTCGAACCCCTCGCTGTGCCGGCGGACGATCTCGATCTCGTCCTCGCGGGGTGGAAGGTCCATGGTCAGTTTCAGCAGGAAGCGATCCAGCTGGGCCTCGGGCAGCGGATAGGTCCCCTCGTATTCCACGGGGTTCTGCGTGGCGGCCACGATGAACGGTTCCGGGAGTGGACGGGTGACCCCGTCGGCGCTGACCTGCCGCTCCTCCATGGCTTCCAGGAGCGAGGCCTGGGTTTTCGGGGGAGTCCGGTTGATCTCGTCTGCCAGCAGGATGTTCGTGAACACCGGGCCTTCCCGGAAGCTGAAGTCCGCGGAGTTCTGGTCGTAGACCAGGGAGCCGGTGACGTCGCCGGGCATCAGGTCCGGCGTGAACTGCACGCGCTTGGTGTCCAGGCTCAAGGCGGCGGACAGAGAACGGACCAGGAGCGTCTTGGCCACCCCGGGCACGCCCTCCAACAGGACGTGGCCCTGGGCAAGGAGCGCGATGAGCAGCCCCGTGACGGTGGCGTCCTGCCCGACGACGGCCTTGGCGACCTCGCCGCGGACGTCGAGGAGGGCCTGGCGTGCACGGACGGGGTCTTGGACTTGCTGGCTCACGGGATTCCGATCTCCTGTTCGAGGGTGTGTAGTTCGTTGGCCCACGCGACGAGTTGCCTCTCGGTGGTGACGGCGGAGGGGCGGAGAAGCCGGTGGAGTTCCGCATCGGTGCGATGGCCGGCCCGGACCAGCGTGGCGACCACCATTTCCGTGGTGGCGCCGCGGCCCAGTCCGAGGTGGTGGGACATCCGGGTGAGCGAGGCCGAACGCAGGCTGGCCGTGGCCGCGGCGACGGCGCGGGAGTCCTGGTAGAGGCGCGCGCGCCCCTCGGCCGTCTCGGCAGCCGGCACGACGACGGGGAGCGGCTCCACCACCAGCGGCCCGTCGCGCCGCGCCCGCCACAGCACGGCGACGACGCCGAACAGCATCAGCCAGGTCGCCGCGGGCCCGAACCAGCCGGGGAGGAGTTCAAAGGGCGACGCCGGGGTCCCGTGGGCCGCCAGGTCGGTCACGGTGGGCTGGTACCAGACGAGAGTCGGCTCGGCACCGAGCGTCCAGAGCGCCAGTGCCGCATGCCCCTGCGCCAAGACGTTGGCGTTGTCCAGGAACGCCGTGTGCCCAAGGACGGTGGTGCGGCCGTCCGAGGCCACCGAGTGCGCCGTGCCGCCCGCCCGCGCATGGCCGTAGCAGCCCGCACCGCCCGTGTAGGTCCTTCCGCCCGCGGCCACGCCCGCCGCCTGTGCGGCGAAGGGCGCCGCGCAACTCGCCTCCACGGGCGATGGCGTGCCGTCGCGGACCGGTCCAGCGGGGCGGATGCGGTCGGTGAAGGGACGCAGTTGTTCGAACCCCGGCTCGACGAGCACGGTGCGGTCGGCCGCGGCCGACAACCGGCCGAGTTGCCCGGCGTCGAGGATGGACTCCGGATCGTGGAGCAGCAGCGTGGCGCCCGCGCCGTCGGCGGCCATGGCGAGGGCGGCATCGAGCGAATCGGGAACCGCCACGTCGACTCCGTTTCCCGCCAGGACGCGAACCACGGCCAGGGCCCCCTCGGGGGCCGCGTTGTCCGGACCGAGGACACGGCGGTCCCCGTCGTGCCCGGACACGGCGTAGAACACCCCGACGAGGCATGCGACGGCGCCGATGGCCAGCCAGAGCCGCCAGCGCAGCCAGAGCCGACGCCACATGCGGGAGGCGCTCTCCGGCGTGGCGGCGCGCTCGGTGCGCCTGCCGTCCGCGGCCGTGCCGGTCACGGCGGCGCTCACCACGGAGCCTGCAGGGGGTGGGGCTGCGTCCCGTCGCCGGATCCCGCGGCCGTGGCGGCGGCGAGCCGGCGCTCGAGCTCGTCGATCCTGCGCCAGTCGCCGATATCGGCTCCATGGTTTCCGTAGTGGATGGCATTGAACAGGCCGGCGGCCCATCCCAGTGCGTCCGCCTCGGTGGGAAAGAGAAGCCGCAGGCGGTCCGAAGCCTCGTACGCGGTGCGTCCGGGGTTTTCGTCCAGGAACGTCCGTTCCTCGACCCGCCTGACCATCGCACGGAAACGCTGCAGGCAGGCGGTCGCCCACTCGCGGTTCCCGGCCGCCACGGCGGCGAGTTCCCGATAGTCCCGGGCCGACATCGCACTGTCCAGGCCGAGCCCGACGTCGGCGTCGACCGGAGTCGCCCGGCCCGCCAGGCGTGGCCGCGCCAGTAGCACGGAGGCGATCGCGACGGCCACGCCCGCCACCATCAAAAGGGTGACGCCCAGGCCTGGCCGGAGCGACTCGAGGCCCGCGAGCCAGTCCGTGAACGACCGCCATGCCGACTCGAGGAACTCAAGGACCGGGGTCGGAAGCGCGTCCGAGTATTCGCGGCGCGCCAGCTCGCGGGCCAACTCGCCGCGCGCCTCGTCGAGGGTAGGTTCGTAGGCACCGGTCGGCGTGGTCCCGCTGGCAGGCACGTGCGTGTCCCTAACGCGCGCCGGGTCCGGCGGCCGCCGCGCCGCCGCCGGGCAGACCGTGGTCGGTGCCCGATTCGAATTCGTCCAGCAGGGCAAGGTCGAATCCCTCGCCCCTGATGCGCAGGTCGGTGTAGAGCAGGGACGAAACGGCGCACTGGTACGCGAACCCCAGGCCGGCCGCCACGGCGCCGAGCAGCGTCATGACGACGGTCAGGTTTCCGACCAGGGCGGACAGCGCACCGGGGTCCTCCGGGGAGACGATGCCACCGGTCAGGCCGGTCGCGAAACTGACCGGCGTCGTGATCAGGCTGGTCGCGATGCTCACGATCAATCCGGTCAGCAGCAGGATGCCGAGGCAGCGCCACCAGCTGGACCGGACCAGGTTCCAGGAGCGACCCATCGAAGCGAACACGCCCAGGTTCTCGATGACCAGCGCATGGGCGGACAGCGAGAGCCGGACGGTGATCCAGATGCCCGTCGCCAGCAGGCCGAGCAGCACCAGGACGACGATCGGGATGCCGATGGCCGCGTCGCCCACCGCGACGGCCAGGACGACCACCCCCACGAAAAGCGCGGTGGCGACGAGGCCGGCCGCCGCCCAGAGCAGGCCCAGGGCGACGAGCCTGCCGAGCGCCGGCCGGGCCAACGCCAACGCGCGACCCAGGGGCGTCCGAAGGTTCAGCGTGGCGCGCAGCACCGGAACGGTCACCATGCCCTGGATAAACACGAGGAAAGCCCCGGACAGGATCCCCGCCGCCAGGATTCCGACCACGAACAGGATCAGTGGTCCCACCAGCGCCGCGTCGTCGGGAGCGGCTCCGGCGAGCGCCTCCGGAGCCATCATCACGGAAAAGAGGGGTGCGCCCAGCGCCGCGATGAACACGCCGCACAGTAACTGGAGCAGGACGGACGGACCCAGAGTGGCGCCGGCGTTCCGCCGGACCGACTGGAAGGCTCCGTCCAGCATGTCGCCGAGGCCCAACGGACGCAACGGCACCACGCCCGGCTTCGGCGGCGGCGAATAGCCGTGGCGCCCGGGCGGGGGACCGCCCGGGTGCGCCGCGTGGGGATCGGCAAACGGCCGGCCCCACGCATTCGGGGCGGGCGGCGCCCAGCCCTGCTGCGGCGTGGACTCGCCGTAGGGGTTGGTCGGTTGCTGCGTCATGGCTCTGGTTCCCCCATTGTCACGAGTCGACAAGTCACGAGTCGATCTTGGACCCAGCCTAGTGCCCGCGGTGCGCCGCGCGGCCCTGCCGCGCCATGGCCTCCTATAGTGTTGTTGGACGACGGCGGCCGCTCGCCGTCGTCGTGGGAAAGGGGGAGCCATGAAGGCTCGAGTACTGGTGGTTGACGACGACGAGGCGTTGGCCGAGATGATCGGCATCGTCCTTCGCAACGACGACTTCGATCCCGTGTTCTGCTACGACGGCGCCAAGGCGCTGGAGGCGTTCCGCAACGCCAAGCCGGACCTGGTGCTGCTGGACCTGATGCTGCCCGGCATGGATGGAATCGAAGTCTGCCGGCTCATCCGCGCCGAGGCAGACGTCCCGATCGTGATGCTGACAGCCAAATCGGACACGGCCGACGTCGTGCGCGGCCTGGAGTCCGGCGCGGACGACTACGTGCCCAAACCCTTCAAGCCCGCGGAACTCATCGCCCGCGTCCGGGCCCGCCTGCGCATCGGCGAGAAACACGCGCCTGAGACCCTCAAGATCGCCGACCTCACCATCGACGTGGCCGGCCACTCCGTCACGCGCGGCTCCGAACACCTCTCGCTGACGCCCCTGGAATTCGACCTGCTCGTGGCCTTGGCGCGCAAGCCCTGGCAGGTGTTCACCCGCGAGCTTTTGCTGGAACAGGTCTGGGGCTACCGGCACGCCGCCGACACGCGATTGGTGAACGTTCACGTCCAGCGGCTGCGGTCCAAGGTCGAACGTGATCCGGAGAACCCTGAAGTGGTGCTGACCGTCCGCGGCGTCGGCTACAAGGCCGGCCAAGGCTGACCTTGGGATCCGCCGCGGCGCCGGAGGAGGCGGCGGGAACCGGCGACGGAACACCGACCGTCCCGAAGCCGCGCCGCCGGGTGGCCGCTTTCCGCAACAACCGGCGCATCCAACGCGTCTCCAACGCCTGGCGCCGCTCCCTGCAGCTGCGCGCGGTTGCCGCCACCGTCCTGCTCTCGGCCTTGGCACTGGCGGGAACCGGCGCGTTCCTGTCCAACCAGATCGCCGCCGGTTTGTTCGAGGAGCGGTTCCGACAGGTTGAAGACGAATCCGTGCGCGGGCTGAACCGGGTCAAGTCCAATTTCGAGTCGGCGGCGACCACGGACCGGTCCAGCACCGTGGCCTTCGTCAACGACACGCTGAAACTGGTCCAGGGGGACGGCGCAACCGTCCAACGGGATTTCGTGCTGACGCCCCTTCCGAGTTCCGAGAACATCTACGTCACGAACACTGCCAGTGGAGGACTCACCACCGGCGTCATTCCCGATGCGCTCGCCACGACCGTCCGGGAAAACTCGGGCGTCTTCTGGCAGTCCATCGAATACCCGCGGAATAACATCGACGTCCCCGGCCTGGCCTTCGGGACGCAGGTATCGCTCCCGCCGGGACGCGCCTACGCGTTGTATCTGGTCTACGACCTGTCCTCCGTCCAGGAAACGCTCGACCTGATCCACCGTGTGATGGGGATCGGCGGGATCGTGCTACTCGTGGTGACCGGTGGCATCGCCTGGTACACCACGCGGCTGGTGGTCCGACCGGTCTCCAACGCGGCGCTCGTGTCCGAGAAGCTGGCCGACGGGGAACTCCAGGAGCGCATGGAGGTCCACGGGGAAGACGAGATCGCCAGGCTGGGGACATCGTTCAACCGCATGGCCGCGAACCTCCAGGACCAGATCACGCAGCTGGCCAGGCTGTCGCGGATGCAACAGCGTTTCGTCTCCGACGTGTCCCACGAACTGCGCACCCCGCTCACGACGGTGCGCATGGCGGCGGAGGTGCTCCACGACGCGCGGGCGGACTTCGACCCGGTCAACAGGCGCTCCGCGGAACTGCTCTACAACCAGGTCGAGCGTTTCCAGAACCTGCTGAACGACCTGCTGGAGGTCTCGCGGTTCGACGCCGGCGTCGCGGTGCTCGACGCCGAGGCCCTCGACATCGTCCCCATCGTCCGACGCGTCGTCGATTCCGCCCAGATGCACGCGGAGACCGCGGGCACTCCGCTGCGCATCCACGCGCCGTCGGACGGGTGCGTCGTGGAGATGGATCCGCGGCGCATCGAACGCGTCGTCCGGAACCTGGTCATGAACGCCGTGGAACACGGCGAGGGTCGCCCCATTGACATCACGGTGGCCGGCGACGACCACTCCGTCGCCGTCGTGGTGAGGGACCACGGCATCGGCATGTCGCCCGCCGACGCAGCCCGTGTCTTCGACAGGTTTTGGCGGGCGGATCCGGCACGGGCGCGGACCACCGGCGGCAGCGGCCTGGGCCTCTCGATCGCCACGGAGGACACGCGGCTCCACGGCGGCTGGCTGCAGGCGTGGGGTGAGCAGGGCCACGGCGCTTCGTTCCGCCTCACGCTGCCGTGTCGGGCGGGGGGCACGGTGGAGGCCTCGCCACTGCCGCTGGTGCCGAAGGACAACGCGTTCGAAAATGGGGAGAGGGATGCGACGGGAGGACAGGATGCCTAGAACGCAGGACGAGCGTAGGGGCGGTGGAAGGTTCCACGGGGTGCCGGTGCGGGCGCTGGTCGCCATGCTGGCCGCCGTCGTGCTCCTCGCCGCCGGCTGCGGCTCCATACCCGTCCGCGGGCCGGTGGGCACCATCGGACCCGAGGGCCAGACGGAGTCCGAATTCCAGTACGCCTTCACGCCGCCCGGCCCGGAAGACGGTGCCGGCCCCGACGAGATCATCGCGGGCTTCTACCGTGCGGGCATCTCGCCGCAGGACGACTACAAGGTGGCCCGCGAATACCTGGCTCCCGAACTGGCGCGCTCCTGGCAGAGCACGGCACGAACCCTGGTCTACGACTCCGAGCCGAACGTCGTCTCCAATGTCGAGGAGGGAAGCTACACGATCGAATTGGCCGTCGTCGCGACCATCGACGAGCACGGCATCCTGACCCGCAGCCCCGAGAACGCCACCGAATCCGTGGAGGTCGCCCTGACCGAAGTGGAAGACGAATGGCGCATCTCCGCCGCGCCGGACGGAACGCTGGTGGAGCAGGGGAACTTCCCGGTGTTGTTCTCGCCCTACGCCCTGTACTTCTACGATTCGACGCTGGCCTACGCCATTCCCGACTACCGGTGGTTCGCCAACCGGCAGTCCCTTGCCGCGCCCCTTGTCGAATCCATGTTGGCGGGTCCCGCGCCTTATCTGCGCAACGCGGTGCGCACCGCGTTCCCGGAGGACAGCGAGTTGGCCCGGGCGGCCGTGCCCGTGGATGCCCGGCACGCGACGGTGGACTTCGCGGACGGAGTGTTCGCCGACACCACGGAACTGCACCGCCAGCAGATGCAGCAGCAACTGGAGCTCACGCTGGCCGGCGTCGGGAACATCTCCTCCGTCACGATGACGGTCGGACAGCGTGCGGTCAGTCTGGGGGACACGTCGCCCGACTTCGTCAACGCCGTCGTCAACCCCGCGGTTCCGGACACGCAGGTGGCGGTTGCGGACAAGCAGTTGGTCTACTACCAGGGGAACGGCGTCCAGGCAGTGGTCGGTGTCGGGGACATCTCCAGTCACGATCCCCGCGACCCGGCCATGTCCCCGGGCGGCAACCGCTTCGCCTTCCTCAACGGCGACCGGAGCCGGCTGTTCACGGTCGGTGAGGGCGGCGCCGTCCGGCGCGGCGCATCGGGAAAAAGCCTGTTGGCGCCCAGCATCGATATCCATGGATGGACCTGGACGGTGGATCCCACCGACCGGACCCACGTGTATGCGGTGCCGGAGGACAGGTCGCGCCACGGCGAGGTCCGTGAGGTTGCGGCCGCCTGGATGGACAATGCGGTGGTCTCGTCACTGCGGATCTCCCGGGATGGCGCCCGCGCCGTCGTGGTCGCCGAAATCGATGGCGAGGCGGGCGTGTACGTCTCCGGAGTGATCAGGGACACCGAAGGCGTGCCGCGCGGATTCACCGAGCCGTCGCGCCTACCCTCGACCGTCCCCGTGGGCAAGGCGGTCTGGGACTCGGCGACCTCCGTGATCGTCATGGCGCCCGACAACGAGCAGCCGGTCGAGGCCGAACGCATCCCGCTGGCAGGGGACAGCGAAGTCTTCCAGCCGCTGCTGGGCATGACGGGAATATCGGCCGCGCCGGGCGAGCAGCGCACCGTCTACGCGGAAACGCCCGAGGGAGTCTACTCGCGGGTGAGCAACCTGTGGAAGAAGCAGGCGGGACAGGCCCGCTATTTGGCCTACCCCGGCTGACCCCGCCTCCACGCCGAAGTCCTTCCACACGTTCCGGTCCGCGCCGCCGGTCCACAGTCCGGCGTCGCCCGAGCGCGGCACGGCCCCGCGTCGGCGACGATGGGGCCATGGACCGCCCCTTCGCACCCCACATCGCAGCGACAGTGGACGCCTGGCTTTTCCACCCCCGGGCACTCTCGGCCGTGGCGGCCTTGCGCGACTTGGCCTCGGTCCTCTCCCCGTCCGACTGCGTCGGGTGCGGGGCGTCGGACGCGGTGCTCTGCCCGCGCTGCCGGGCGGTGATCCGCGCCGCCACGGTGCGTCCCTTTCCCGCGCACGACGGCGCGGAGTCGCTGCCGCTGCGGGAAGCCCTCTCGCCCGGACGCGCCACCGCCCCGCCCGTGGGAGCCGGCGTCGACGCCGGCGGGACGCCGGGGGGATTCCTCGAGCCGCTTCCCGCCGTCGCCGCGGGGATCTACCGGAACGAATTGGCGGCGGCGTTGTTGGCGTTCAAGAACAAACAACGCACGGGACTCGTATCCGTGTTGGGACCGGCGCTCGCCGGTGCCCTGAGAACAGCGCGCCCGGCCTGGGAACGTGACGGGCCGTCGTCCGGAGACGGAGACGCAGACTCGGAGGTGCTGCTGGTCCCCGTTCCCTCCCACTTCGCCGCGCGCACGCGTCGTGGATACGCCCCCGTTGACGTCCTTGCCGGGTGGGTGTCCGCGCGGGGGTTGCTTCCGCGCGGAACACGGGTGGAGGGGTTGCTCGTCCAGCGCGACCTCCTTGGCCTCGGCCACGGGGCGCAGAAGGGCAAGGGGCGCCGTGCACGGGGGCAGGCCAGGGGATCCATGTCGGTGCGACGCGGCAAGGTCGCGAAAGGCCGGACCTGCGTGATTGTGGATGACGTGCTGACCACCGGCGCGACGGTTGCAGAGGCGTACCGGTGCCTTACGGAGGCCGGTGCACGGGTCGAGGCGGCCGTCTTCGTCGCCGCGACGCGTCCGCCCCGACACGCCGACTCCGCGCACGCACAGGACGGTTCAGCGGACGGTGAACGAGAAACATTTGGCAACTCCATTGAAACCGGCTAGGGGTGAACTACGGTGAGATATGGGCACCTCGCCAGGAGGATAAGAACCCATCTTCAGCGGCTGGAAGGAGCACCCCTTTTGGCCGCTGATGTGTCACCCGAGGCAAGTAGTAGGAGGACACCATGGAGATGATGATCACCGGACGCAACCTGACGGTTTCCGACAGGTTCCGGGAGTACGCGGACGAAAAGGTCGCGAAGATCGAGCAACTGGCAACGAAGGTCCAGCGCCTCGACGTCAAGGTGACCAAGGAGCCCAACGCACGCCAGACCGACACGCAGCTCACCGTTGAGATCAGTGTCGTCGGCCGGGGACCTGCCATCCGCGCGGAGGCCAAGGCGGCGGACAAGTTCGCGGCATTCGACATCGCTTTCTCCAAACTGCTCGAGCGTCTGCGGCGCGCAAGGGACCGCAAGAAGGTCCACCACGGACGCCAGACGCCGCAGGCGGTTTTCCAGGCCACGTCCACACTCGAACCGGCGAGTTCGACCGTGCCCCTCCACGAGGAGGCCGCAAGGGACCAGGCCGAAGCAGCGGCTCCCGCGGCAGAGGCCCCCGCGGAAAACCCGGTGGAGATCCGCCGGAAGGTCTTTCCCGCGGCTTCCATGAGCGTCGACGACGCCGTCGACCGCATGGAGATGGTGGGACACCCCTTTTACCTGTTCGTCGACGACACCACGGGCCAGCCGTCGGTGGTCTACCGCCGGAAGGGCTGGGCCTACGGCATCATCTCCCTGGACGGCGAATGCAACGACGAGGAAACGGTGGAGGTTCGCCACTACCGCGGCGCCGAGGCGGCAAACGCCTAGGACGCGGATGGCCGGTCCTAGACTGGCCGCATGACACCACGGATGACCTTGGAACGGGCACGGCGCATCGCGCTGGCGGCCCAGGGCCTATCCACACGGAGGCCCACCGGCCGGGCGAGTGCCCGGCGGGTGGGCCTTGCCGTGGAGAGGCTGCAACTCCTGCAGATCGACTCGGTCAATGTCCTCAGCCGCGCGCACTACCTGCCGCTCTATTCCCGCCTCGGGGACTACGACCGCGACGTGTTGGACCGGCTCGCGTCACGGCAGCCCCGGCGACTCGTGGAGTACTGGGCGCACGAGGCAAGTTTTGTCCGCCCGGAGCACTTCGCTGACCTGCGGGTTTGGCAGCGCCGCAACTGGATGGGCGATTTCTCCAGCGACTCCGGCGAGCTCCGGCGGACCGCCGACCTGGTGCTGGAGACCCTGCACGCGTCGAGGCCCCTGACGGCCCGCCAGGTGCAGGCGCGCCTCGGACACGTGGAGGACCCGCATCGGGACAACTGGGGCTGGAACTGGTCTGCGGTCAAGAGGTCGCTCGAGGTGCTGTTTGCGGCCGGCGATGTGGGATCCGTCGGCCGCACCCAGCAGTTCGAGCGGCGCTACGCTCACATTGCCAGCGTGCTGCCGGGTGGTTTCCCGGCCGATCCGAACCCGGACCCGGACGAAGCCATGCTGCGCTTGATCGCAGCGGCGGCGCGGGCGCACGGCATCGGCACGGTGCGCTGCTTCGCCGACTATTTCAGGGTTCCCCTGAAGCCGGCCGCGCGCGCGGTTGACCGGCTGGTGGGGCGGGGCGAGCTGGAGCCCGTCCACGTCGACGGTTGGCGCGGCGACCAATACGTGCACGTCGCTGCCGCGGTGCCGCGAACGGCGTCGGGTCGGGCTCTCCTGGGTCCCTTTGACTCCATGGTGTTCGAACGCCGGCGGCTCGAGGAGCTCTTCGGCTTCCGCTACCGGATCGAGATCTACACGCCCGAACCGAAGCGGCAGTTCGGCTACTACGTCCTGCCGTTCCTTTTGGGCCAGCGAATGGCGGCCCGCGTGGACCTGAAATCGGATCGGGCGAACGGGAAGCTGCTGGTCCGTGCCAGCCACGCGGAGACCGACGCACCACGGGAGACGGCCGGCGAGTTGGCCCGGGAACTGCGCCTGATGGCCGGGTGGCTGGGGCTCGGCGAGGTGGTGGTTGAACCGCGCGGCGACCTGGCCCCGGAACTCGCGGCGGAGGTGCGAAACGACGGCGCGGGAACCATCCCCTGAGGTCGATCGTGTCTCACGTAGACTGGCCTAGCCAGAATTCCTGTGCCTGAGATTTGGGAGCTGCCACGTGGCATCACTGCTAGAACGCGTCCTGCGAACCGGCGACAAGAAGACCTTGAAGCGCTTGCGCGGCTACGCCGACGCCGTCAACGTGCTCGACGAGGAATTCAGGTCGCTCACCGATGCCGAGCTGCGCGGTGAAACGGACAAGTTCAAGCAGCGCTACCAGGATGGCGCCACGCTGGACTCCCTGCTTCCCGAGGCGTTCGCGGCGGTACGCGAGGCCGCAGGCCGTACCCTCGGAATGCGCCACTTCGACGTCCAGCTGATGGGTGGAGCCGCGCTGCACTTGGGCAACATCGCCGAGATGAAGACCGGCGAGGGCAAGACGCTCGTGGCCACCGGTCCCGCCTACCTCAACGCGATCACCGGCGCGGGCGTGCACGTGGTGACCACGAACGACTACCTGGCGCAATACCAGTCGGACCTGATGGGCCGCGTGTACCGTTTCCTCGGCCTGACCAGCGGCTGCATCCTGTCCAACCAGGACCCCTCCGTCCGCCGCGAGCAGTACCTTGCGGACGTCACCTACGGCACGAACAACGAGTTCGGCTTCGACTACCTGCGCGACAACATGGCGTGGTCCAAGGACGAACTCGTCCAGCGCGGGCACAACTTCGCCATCGTCGACGAGGTCGACTCGATTCTCATCGACGAGGCCCGCACCCCGCTGATCATCTCCGGGCAGGCTACCGGCGACGTGAATCGTTGGTTCGGGGAGTTCGCCCGCCTCGTCACCCGGCTGAAGCTCGACGAAGACTACGAGGTCGATGAGAAGAAGCGCACTATCGGTGTCCTCGAATCCGGTATCGAGAAGGTCGAGGACTACCTCGGCATCCACAATCTCTACGAGTCCGCCAACACGCCGCTCATCGGTTTCCTGAACAACGCCATCAAGGCCAAGGAACTCTTCAAGAAGGACAAGGACTACGTCGTGATGAACGGCGATGTGATGATCGTCGACGAGCACACGGGGCGCACCCTGGCCGGACGCCGCTACAACGAGGGCATGCACCAGGCCATCGAGGCCAAAGAGGGCGTGGAAATCAAGGCCGAGAACCAGACCATGGCCACCGTCACGCTCCAGAACTACTTCCGTCTGTACTCCAAGTTGTCGGGAATGACCGGTACCGCCCAGACCGAGGCGGCCGAGTTCATGGGAACCTACAAGCTCGGTGTGGTGGAGATTCCGACGAACAAGCCGATGCAGCGCCAGGACCAGTCGGACCTCATTTATAAGAATGAAATCGCGAAGTTCGAGGCAGTGGTCAAGGACATCGGCGAACGCCACGCGGCCGGACAGCCGGTCCTGGTCGGAACGACCAGCGTCGAGAAGAGCGAGTACCTCTCCCGCAAGCTGGCGAAGGAAGGCGTCCGGCACGAGGTGCTGAACGCGAAACAGCATGCGCGCGAGGCCGCGATCATTGCACAGGCGGGCAAGAGGGCCGCCGTGACCGTGGCCACCAACATGGCCGGACGCGGAACCGACATCATGCTTGGAGGCAACGCCGAGTTCCTTGCGGTTGCCGAGATGGAACGGCGCGGTCTTGACCCGGCCACCGATTCGGAGCAGTACGAACGCGTCTGGGACGAGGTTTTCGCGGCATCGACCATGCAGGTCGAGTCCGAGGCAGAGGAGGTCCGCAAGCAGGGCGGGCTGTATGTGCTCGGCACCGAGCGCCACGAGTCCCGCCGCATCGACAATCAGCTGCGTGGACGTTCCGGCCGACAGGGCGACCCGGGCGAATCGCGGTTCTACCTGTCCATGACCGATGAGCTGATGCGCAGGTTCAACGCCAACGCGGCGCAGCGGATCATGAACAACCCGTCCATGCCGGACGATATGGCCCTGGAGTCGAAAATTGTCTCGAAGGCCATCGAAACGGCGCAGGGCCAGGTGGAATCAACGAACGCCGAGCAGCGCAAGAACGTCTTGAAGTACGACGACGTCATGAACCGCCAGCGTGAGGCCATCTATGGCGACCGGCGCCGGATTCTCGAAGGCGGCGACCTGCACGAGAAGGTCGGGCACTTCCTGGAGGATGTCGTCACCGCCATGGTCACCGAAACCACGGCCGAGGGCCACGGGGACGATTGGGACCTGGAGCGGCTCTGGACGAACCTGAAGCAGATCTATCCCGTGTCCCTCACGATCGACGAGGTGCTGGAGGAGGCCGGCGGCAAGGGAAAGCTCACCTCCGAGTTCCTCCACGAGGAGATCCTGTCCGACGCCCGGGTGCAGTACCAGATGCGCGAGGAGGCCGTGGGCGAACCGAACATGCGCGAGCTGGAGCGTCGGGTGGTGCTGAGTGTCATTGGCCGCAAGTGGCAGGAGCACCTGTATGAGATGGACTACCTCAAGGAAGGCATCGGATTGCGGGCCATGGCCCAGCGTGACCCGCTGGTCGAGTACCAGCGCGAGGGCTACACGATGTTCCAGACCATGATGGAGTCCATCCGCGAAGAAAGCATCGGATTCCTCTTCAACGTGGAGGTCGAGGTTGCGAAGCCCGCACGGGTGACGTTGCCCGGCGTGACTGACGGCCGCGGAGCGACTCTTGCCCCCGTTCTGTCCACGCCCGGCCTCGACGCACCGGCCAAGCCGGCGACCTTGCAGTACACGGCCCCCTCGGAAGACGGGGGCGCCAGTACCCACGTCGAACGCACCGCTGCGGAGGACGCGGAGTCGGCCAACCGGGCCGAACGCCGCGGCAAGAAGGGCAAGCGCAGCTAGCCGATTTCCAGGGCGGAAACCTTCCACTGTCCGCGCCGCAGCTCGATCCTCAGAGCGGCGGCGCGGACCCGTGTCTGGTCCACCACGACAAGTGACGCCTCGTAGACCCCTTCGCCGACCCGGCACAGGCGGGTCCGCCGGACCGCGGTGTTCCGGTAGAGACGTGTCCCTGCGGACTGATGCGCCGTCGTCGTGAGCTGGACGCGGTCGCAGATCTTCTCGAAGCTCTCGGGGTCCAGCCACCGGGCCAGCTGGTGGACCGGCCGGATGCCGGCCATCGATTCAAATGCGGCCTGGCCTACGACACGGGCTATCGACGCTATGTGGCGGTGTTCTGCCCGCAGGTCGATCGGCTCCGGGGGATTTGGCGACCGTACCGGCGGTTCGCGTCGGTCGCCCGCGGACGGTGAGGCGCCGGCGGAGCCTCCTGTGGATGAGCCGTATGACGGCATCACGTCGGCGAAGCGTCGGACGGCCTGGGGTTGATCGCCGCCGCTGGCTGGGCCGTGGAGTGGTCGGGACGTGATGGGGCGGGGTTCCGGCGTGGTGGTCATGATGTCCTCCCGAGACGGTTCGTTGGATTGGGTGCTTGTTGGTTATCCGGCAGGCGGAATGAGTATCGACCCGACCGACAGGTGGTCGGGGTCGGAACCGATGGTGTGGCGATTCGCGCCATACCAGCGCGGCCATTCGCGCGCGATCTCGGCCTCCGTGGCGTCGCCTCCGAGGCTCCGGGCCGCAATGGACCAGAGCGAATCGCCACGGGTCACGACGACGTCCCGTCCGGAATCCGACGGTGCGGATCCGCCGAGTACGCGGTCCATGGGTGCGGCCGGTTTCTCCGCACGCCAGCCCGGATCCGGGGCGCCTGCCGTAGCCCGCGGATTTACCGCCGATTCGGCTACCGTGTCCCTTGTTCCGACGTCGGTCGCCCAGTAGGGGACGGGGACCCCGGTGGCCTTCGCCGCCACGATCGGGGCGGACGCGGGCGCCGATGCCGCATGGGCGGCGGGCGACAGCAGCAGATTCGCGCCGAGCAGCGCCGCGACGAGGCGACGCATGAATGCGGGACTGAGGCGCGCCGTCCGACGCGCCGCCTCCGTGTGCCCCGAACGTGCCATCACGCTGGCAGTGAGCGCGGCCGCCAGCCCCACGGCCCACCAGCCCAGCACCAGCAGGCCGAGGACCATGAGTGCAAAGGCGCTCAGGCTCTCGAACTCGCTGGACGAAGCGGGAACGGCCAAGAGCGCGCGAGCACCGCCGTCCAGGGGTCCCAAGCCGCACCAGAGGAGAAACGCGCCGAGTGCGGCGATGGTAAGGCACCAGGCATAATCGAGAGATTCGGCTCTCATTGCATTCACCATTCTTTGGGGAATTAGAAGCTATTTGATGTCGTTTAGTATCGCTAGTGCCCATATCGTGCCATTTGTCGTGCGGGGTGTCCAGAGTGTGTCGAGTGTTCGCTAGGCTGGCGTGCATGAGATGGGATGCCCTGTTTGCCGACCTCGAAGCGCAGATGAACGGCGAAGCCGCCCGTGACCGCGTGGTCGAAATCCAGGAAATGGTCCGCATTGAGCGTTCCCAACTTCCTTTGGCCAGACGACTGGGCGGCCACCTTGGCGGGGAAGTGACCCTGCTGCTCTTGGGTGGGCTTCTGCTGCGCGGACGCCTGCAGCGGGTGGGGGCGGGGTGGCTGGGACTGGTGTCCGGAGGAGCCGAGTACGTCGTGCCGGTTGCGGCCCTCCGTTCGGTAGAGGGTGTGGGTGTCAGGGTCGCACCGGAAGAAAACGGGGGACGCCGGCTGCCGAGCCTCGGTGCCGCACTGAGGGCGCTGGTGCGGGACCGGGCACGCGTCACGCTGCATGCCCGGGACGGAGCCGTTCTCGGGACGGGGACGTTGGACCACGCTGGAGCCGATCACCTCCAGCTTGCGGCCCATCCCCTCGGTGAATTCCGGCGGGGCTCGTCCGTCCGGTCGCTCCTTCTGGTGCCGTTCGACGCCGTCGCCGCCGTCCAGCGCGACCCCTAGGTCCGCAGGGCGTGCCCTGTCCACAGGTTTGCGGTTCGCTTTTCCGTGACGGGCGTTTAACCAATAGTGTGGAATCGTGCCCTCCGCGCAGGCGGCGGTGCCGAATCATGCGGCGGGCGAGGGCCCGGAAGGCGGGGGACGACTCATGGAACCGAATACGAGCGACGGAGAGCTGCGCCGCCTGCGGAAGCCGGGGTGGAAAGATCCGCGTCTTCTGGTCGGGATCCTGCTGATGGTCGCGTCGGTTGCCGGTGTGGTGGCGTTGATCTCCAGTCTGGACAAGTCCGTGGCAATGTAC
This sequence comes from Arthrobacter arnarulunnguaqae, assembly GCF_051262515.1. Taxonomy (NCBI): domain Bacteria; kingdom Bacillati; phylum Actinomycetota; class Actinomycetes; order Micrococcales; family Micrococcaceae; genus Arthrobacter; species Arthrobacter arnarulunnguaqae. The sequence continues at coordinate 265,173 of NZ_JBIMER010000002.1, forward strand.
GTCGCCAAGGAAGACATCTCGCTGGGAGAGAAGGTGGAAGCGTCCCGGCTGTCCGTGGTCGAGGTTCGCCTCGACGGCACCGCCGACCGCTACGCCGTCGCCGGTGGTATTCCGGAAGGGGCCCAGGCGAACACGTTGATCCGGGCTGGCGAACTTGTCCCGATGCGCGCGTTGGGGGTGCCGGATGCCACCGGACGCAAACCGGTGACGATCGAATTGCAGCAGGCCCTACCGCAGGCTGTCGTCGTCGGAACGCGCGTTGACATCTGGTCGGGCGCGAAGACGGCAGCGACGAACTCGTACGAGCAGCCCGAGCTTCTCCTCCCAGGTGCCGAGGTTTCCGCGCTACGGCCGATGGAAACCGGATTCGGCGGAACCGCCGGCATCGTGGTCGAGGTCCTTGTGGAGGACGGCAAACTCGCGCAGTTGCTCAATGCCCTGGCAAACGACGCGCGCATCACAGTGGTCCACAATCCGTCCGGTGGCACGCCGTGACGGTGTCCGCCGTGGTGTGGGCCGACACGGCCGGCGTCACGGACGCGTTGGAGCGCCTCCGCGGCGCCGTGACCGTCGTGCGGCGTTGCGACGAACTCACGGAGATCGTTGCCTTGGCGGAATCGGGCTTGGCGGATGCGGCGCTCTTGGCGGGGGATCCCCTCGATGTGGACGCGGCAACGCTGGACAGCCTTGCGCGACTCGGTGTCCCGGCGCTCGTCCTGACCGATGACGGGGCGGCTACGGAACGACTGGCCGGTTTGGGCGCCAGCGTCGAGTCGCCGAGCGCGCCGGCGCAATCGATATCGGATCTACTGGAACTGCTCTGCGGCGGCGCGGTGCGCGGAAGGGTGCCGACGCCCGCCGCCGGCCCACCGGTGCAACGAGAACCTTGGGAGGATCGCGCACCCGGACGCATCACCGCAGTGTGGGGACCTCCAGGCAGCTCGGGCAGGACGACCGTAGCGGTGAACATGGCCGTCGAGGCCGCCCTCGATGGCAAGAACGTCGTGCTGGTGGACGCCGATACCTACGGCGCCAGCGTTGCCGTCCACCTCGGATTGTTGGACGAATCCGCGGGTCTCGCGCAATTATGCCGACTGGCCGATCAGGGCGTATTGGACCGGTCTGGATTCGAACGCGGGTGTTCCGTACTTGCCGTCGCCGGTGCAAGGTTGCGCGTGGCCACGGGGCTTCCGCGGCCCAGTCGGTGGCCGGAACTCCGAGCAGAGTCGATGGCCCGCGTTCTCGACTTCTCCCGCCGGCAATCGGACCTTGTCGTCGTCGACGTGGCGCCCGCCATCGAATTCGACGAGGACCTCAGCTTCGACACGTCTGCACCCCAGCGCAACGCGGCCACGGCGGCGGCCCTCGAAGCCGCCGACGAGGTCCTGGCCGTCGGAGCGGCGGACAGCGTGGGGGTTCCACGACTGGTCAAGGCCGTCGAGGAACTTGGGGACCGATTTCCGGATATCGAGCCGCGCATCGTCTTCAACAAGGTCAGGTCGGCTTCCATCGGGGCATCGCCGGAACGCCAGCTGCGTGAAACCTGGGCGCGGTTCGGCCCGGACCGCCCGGTGGCGGCGTTTCTGCCCTGGGATCCGGAGGCCGCCGACGGGGCGTTACTGGCCGGCAGTCCGCTTGCCGAATGGGCGCCGGCCAGCGGCTTGAGAACCTCTGTCGCGGGCCTCGTAGGAGTGGGAATTCCGCGAAGGAAGAGCCTCTTCCGGCGGTAACCGAGACTCGATGTGAACTTGCCTGTAGACGGGATAGGCTGGACGGCATAAGACCGCAATGGCGCGGTATACACCATCACACGGAGGCTTACATTGAAGTCGTCGGGGTCCGGCATGCCCTCTGGGTTCATTGCTGACACGCTCACGCCCGCATTCGTCGAAACCTACTACGGACACGTGGCAAGGGAAGACACGGAGGGATATTCCGCGCAGGAACTGGAGGCGAGGGTGGGCGCCCACCTCTCAGTCGGACAGACGCGCGGCGCCGGGGAAGCCAAGGTTTCCGTTGGCGGGCACGCCGGAACGGCGGTGGTGTACGTCGTCACGGACGACATGCCCTTCCTCGTGGACTCCGTGACGGCGGAAGTCAGCCGCCAGCGGCAGGCGATCAACCTCGTGGTCCACCCGACATTCATCGCCCATCGCGCCGAGGACGGCACGCTGACCGACCTGGAACCCGTGTCCACAGCGGTTCCCATCTCCAGCGGCGACACCGCATCGCTCCCCAATCTCGCCCGTTTCCTGTTGCAGTCCGAGGGGCAGACTCGCGTCGAATCCTGGATATCCATCGAAATCGGCGGACAGCCATCGGACGACGCCGTCGTGGCGCTTGTCGAAGGACTCGAAAAGGTCCTGGCGGACGTGCGCGACTCCGTCGAGGACTGGCCCGCCATGCGGGCCAAGGCACACGACATCGCCGATTCGCTCGGTTCGGTGGTCAACGGACACGAAGTGCCGGACCTCCACGGCGCGAGCGAACTGCTGCGGTGGCTCGACGACGGGAACTTCACGTTCCTTGGCTACCGGGAGTACGACCTGGCAACGCAGGACGGCGAGGACGTGCTGCGCGTCCGAGCCGAGAGCGGCCTGGGCCTGTTGCGGCAGCCGTCCGTGGCCGGACAGGTCCAGATGCTGACCGCGTCGGGGAGGGCCAAGGCACGCGAAAAGCGGGCCTTGGTGATCACCAAGGCAAACTCCCGTTCCACCGTGCACAGGGCGGTCTACCTGGACTACATCGGAGTGAAGAGCTTCGACCCGCAGGGCAACGTCAACGGCGAGCGTCGATTCATCGGTCTGTTCGCCTCGAGCGCCTACACGAGGTCGGTGCGCAGCATCCCGGTGGTCCGCGAGAAGGTCGACGCCGTGATGAAACGCTCGGGTTTCGCCTCGGACTCCCATTCCGGCAAGGACGTCCTGACCATTCTCGAGTCGTACCCGCGCGACGAGCTGTTCCAGATCGAGCCGGTCGACCTGCTCGAAACAGTCCTGGGCATCCTCCGGCTTCAGGAACGACGGCGCACCAGTATTTTCCTTCGGCCGGACATCTACGGGCGCTTCATGTCGGCCCTGGTGTTCCTGCCCCGCGACAGGTACACCACGGGCGTGCGCCTGCGTATCGAGGACGAGCTCAAGAAGGCCTTCGCCGCAGACGCCATGGACTTCGAGGTCCGCATGAGCGAATCCGCACTCGTCCGACTCTTCTACCGGATCAGGCTGCCCAAGGGTGGTGACGTCCCCGCCGTCGACAGGTTGGATCTCGAGCAGCGTCTCGTGCTCGCCGTGCGGTCGTGGCCCGAGGGCATCGACCAGGCGGTCCGGGGAAAATTCGCGGACGGCGAGGCCGGCGCCCTGTCATCGCAGTGGGCCGAGGCGTTCCCGCCGGCGTATCGCGTGGACTTCGAGATCGAGGATGCGCTGGAGGACATTGAACACTTCCGCCGCCACGACGAACCAAACCACGAAGGTCCCGTCGTCAAGGTCTACGTTCCCGCCGCAACCGACGGCGAACACAACGTCGATGCGCGGCTCAAGCTCTATCTGACGGAGCCATTGTCCCTGAGCCGCATCCTGCCCGTCCTGACGAACCTGGGACTCGAGGTGGTGGACGAGAAGCCGTTCGCGATTTCACGGGGGGACGGCAGGGACTTCTTCCTCTACGACCTCGGTCTGACCTACCCGGTCGGGGCCGACCCGCTGCGGACGAGCGACCTGGTTGCGGAGGCGTACGCCGCCGTGTCCCTGGGGAAGTCGGAGTCCGATTCGTTCGACCGGTTGATCCTGCGCGAGGGCATGCGTTGGCGCCAGGTGGCCATCCTGCGCAGCTACGCCAAGTACCTCCGGCAATTGGGCATCCCGAACTCCTACGGTTTCATCAGCGACACGCTGCTGACCAACCCCGAAGTGGCCAAGGCGCTGATCGAACTCTTCGAGGGCAGCTTCGATCCCGCACTGAGCGATGCGGCGCGTGTCCAGCGGACCGCGGAAACACGCGCCGCGCTGACCTCGGCGCTGGAGCGGGTCCCGACGCTCGACGCAGACCGGCTCCTGAGGCGCTTCGTCAACGTCATCGACTCCACGTTGCGCACCAACTACTTCCAGGGCGCGGAGCACCTGGCGTTCAAGCTGTCCCCACGGACCATCGACGGGGCGCCCTACCCGCGTCCGAAGTACGAGATCTGGGTCTACTCGCCGCGCGTCGAGGGGGTTCACCTCCGCTTCGGCGAGGTGGCCCGCGGCGGATTGCGCTGGTCCGATCGCCGCGAAGATTTCAGGACCGAGATCCTGGGACTGGTCAAGGCACAGATGGTCAAGAACGCCGTGATCGTCCCGACGGGGGCCAAGGGCGGATTCTTCGCCAAGAAGCTGCCTGACCCGATGCTCGACCGGAACGCCTGGATGGAGGAGGGTAAAGCCGCCTACCGCATCTTCATCCGTTCGCTCCTGGAAATCACGGACAATCTGGTCACCACGGCGGCGGGCCAGGAGGTTGTGCCCCCGCGCGACGTCGTCCGGCTGGACGGAGACGACACGTACCTCGTCGTCGCCGCGGACAAGGGGACGGCCAGCTTCTCCGACATCGCCAACGAAATTTCGCTGGAGCGCGGACACTGGCTCGGCGATGCCTTCGCATCGGGCGGTTCCGTGGGGTATGACCACAAGGCCATGGGAATCACGGCCCGCGGCGCCTGGGAATCGGTCAAGCGGCACTTCACCGAGCTGGACCTGGATACGCAAACGCAGGACTTCACGGTGGTGGCCGTGGGGGACATGAGCGGAGACGTGTTCGGAAACGGCATGCTGTGCTCGCGGCACATCAGGTTGGTGGCCGCCTTCGACCACCGACACATCTTCCTGGATCCCAACCCGGATTCGGGGGCATCGTTCGACGAGCGCCGGCGGTTGTTCGGGTTGCCGCGCTCCAGCTGGGCGGATTACGACGCCTCGCTGATCAGCGAGGGAGGAGGCGTCCACCCGCGGGAGTCCAAGAGCATCGACATCACTCCCCAGGTCAGGGACGCCCTCGCCCTTCCAGCCGGCACCACGCGACTTTCCCCGCCGGAGCTGCTGCGCGCGATCCTCATGGCGCCGGCGGACCTGTTCTACAACGGCGGGATCGGCACATACGTCAAGTCGTCCGACGAAACCCATACCGAAGTCGGCGACCGGGCCAACGACGCGATACGCGTCGATGGAAGCGAGCTGCGCGTCAGGGTGGTCGGCGAGGGCGGCAACCTCGGCATGACCCAGTTGGGCCGCATCGAGGCCGGACTCAACGGCGTCCTGCTGAACACGGACGCCATCGACAACTCCGCCGGCGTCGACTGTTCGGACCATGAGGTAAATATCAAGATCCTGGTTGACCGCCTGGTCGCGACCGGCAAGCTGGACGCGGGGGAACGAACGGCATTCCTGCATTCCATGACCGAGGAGGTCGCCGATCTGGTGCTCAAGACGAACGTCGACCAGAACGTCCTGCTCCTTAACGACAAGCAGCGTCTGACCGAGTGGAGCCCGAGTTTCGAGCGCATGATGGATTGGCTCGAGGAGAGCGCCGACCTCAACCGCGAGATCGAGTTCCTTCCGTCGAACAAGGAGCTGGAGACCAGGCTTGAACGCGGACAGGGCCTGACCTCGCCGGAGCTCTCGGTGCTCGTCGCCTACGCCAAGATCCAGTTGGCCACGGCGCTCACGGCGACGGAACTCGCCGACGATCCGTATTTCGACGGGACGCTCCGGGACTACTTCCCGCGGCAGCTGTCGGAACGGTTCCCCGAGGAGGTCCTGATCCATCCGCTGCGCAGGGAAATCATCTCCACGGTGGTCGCCAACGACATCGTGAACATGGGTGGAATCAACTACGCGTTCCGGGTGATGGAGGAGACGGGTGCCCCGGAGTCGGTTGTGGCACGCGCTTTCGTGGCGCTGCGAGAGATCTACGCGCTGGACGGCTTCGTCTCCAGCGTGGTCGCGCTGCCGGCCGATTTCCCGACCGAGCACTGGTGCCGGCTCCAACTCGACATGCGCCGTCTACTGGACCGCGCCACGCGCTGGCTCATCGCGCACGTCGGTCGCGGCACGTCCGTCCAGAAGGACGTCGACGCCTTCAAGGACACCGTCCTTTCCCTGCGCGACCGCCTCGGTGAGTTCCTGCGGGGCCGGGACGCGGAGCGCGTGGGGGAGTGGGAAGCCCGGGCACTGGCCTGGGGCCTCCCGCAAACTCTGGCGGAGCGCTATGCGCAGCAGTTCGAAAGTTTCGTCCTGTTGGACATCGCTCTGACAACCGCGGAAACGGGCATAGCGGCCGAGGACGTCGCCAGGACGTACTACGTCGTCTTCGACCGCTTCGGCATCGATGATCTCCTGGAGCGGATCACTAAGCTGCCCCGCGACGACCGGTGGCAGGCGCTGGCCCGCGCGGCGTTGCGCGACGACCTGTACGCAACGGTCATCGACATCACGCGTTCCGCCATCGCCGCGGCGCCGGAGCAAAACGATCCCGTGGCGCGATTGGACGCCTGGGAGGCGCTGAACGCCGACAACCTCGAACGGGTCCGCAACATGTTCGACGAGGTCAACAGCCTGGAGCGCGACGACATGGCGTCTCTGTCCGTCGCCCTGCGCCTCCTGCGTTCCACGGTTCGGCGGTAGGGGTTGGCGATCTTCACCGACACGGTCCGCGAATTCGCGGACTTCGGGCCCGGGGACGAGGAGTGGCTCCACCTGCTGGTGGGGGACTGGCAGCTGGTGGCCGACTTGGCCTTTGCGGATCTGGTCCTCTGGCACCCCGCCCCGGGTGGGACGTTCGTCGCGCTGGCGCACGTTCGTCCCTCCACCAGCCACACGGTCTTCCACACGGACTTCGTGGGTGAACGCATACGCATGGACCTCAAACCGCTGGTCGAAAGCGCTTGGAGCACCCAGTCGATCCAGCGCGCCGACGAGGAACACTGGACACGGGACGCCGCCATGCGGATCGAAGCCGTTCCGATGGTCCGCAATTCACGGACGCTGGCTGTGGTGACGAGCCACATGGATCTCTCCAGTTCGCGGATGCCGTCCCGACTCGAGCTGACCTACCGCCAATGCGCGCAGGATCTCCTGAAGATGTGCAACCAGGGCCTATGGCCGGATTTCGCGACGCCGACAGGGTCCCGCCGGGGCGCGCCGCGTGTCGGCGACGGACTGATCCGGTTGGACGCGGAGGGGATCGTCCAGTACGCGAGCCCCAACGGCGTGTCCGCCTATCGGCGCCTGGGCGGGGTGGACAGCCTCGAGGGCCGCTCCTTGGCGGAGGTCACGACGGGACTGATCAAGGACCGCCGCTTGGTGGACGAGTCTCTGCCGTTGGTGGTGACCGGAAGGATGCCGTGGCGCACCGAAGTGGAATCGCGGGGCGTGAGCCTGTCCCTGCGCGCCATTCCACTGCGCGACGGCGGACACCGGTACGGCGCGTTGGTGCTGTGCCGCGACGTGACCGAACTGCGGCGGCGCGAGATGGAGCTCGTGTCCAAGGACGCGACAATCCGCGAGATCCACCACCGCGTGAAAAACAACCTGCAGACGGTCGCCGCACTCCTGCGGATGCAGTCGCGCCGGATGCAGAGCGAGGAAGGCAAGCTCGGCCTGGAACAGGCCATGCGGCGCGTCGCGACAATCGCGTTGGTCCACGACACCCTGTCGCAGGGGCTCACCCAAAACGTCGCCTTCGACGAGATGATCGACCGCCAGTTCCGGTTGGCCGCGGAGGTCGCTTCCCCGGGCCAGGTCGTGCGCACCGAACGGAAGGGATCCTTCGGGGACCTTCCCAGCGAACTGGCGACCCCGCTGTCGCTGGTGATCAACGAGTTGGTCGCCAACGCCGTCGAGCACGGGTTGGGCGAGCGGAACGGGACGGTCGCGCTGGGCGTCGAGCGCAGTACCGACCACGCCGGATCGGCACGGCTGCGCGTGACCGTATCCGACGACGGGGTCGGACTTCCAGGGGGCCCGCCGGCTGGCGGGTTGGGGCTCCAGATCGTGCGGACCCTTGTCAACAGCGAACTCTGCGGCGACATCGCCTGGGAAGCGCGGGCAGGCGGCGGCACACGCGTGGTGCTGGACCTGCCCGTCGTGGCACCCTAGCCGAAGCGGGGAACGACGACGAAGGGCCCCGGGAGCACTCGATGCTTCCGGGGCCCTTCGGCCTTGCCCTACTTGAAGCTCTTCTGGTGTGCCAGAATGCTCCGCACGTAGCGCTTGGTGTCGTTGTACATTCCGTTGCGCTTCACGGAACCCGCTCCCTGGTAATAGCCGGCAATCGCGTCCGACTTTGAGGGGCTTGTCCGGTGCAACGAACGGATGATCGCCACACCCGCGGTGGCGTTGTCATAGGGATTGAGTAGGTCCAGGTCGCGTCCGACCAATTGCGAGGCCCACTCTCCGGAGGACGGGATCACCTGCATCGCGCCGATGGCGTTCGCCGGGGAGACCGCGGCCATGTTGAACCCGGACTCCTGGTAGGCGTGCGCCAGGGCGAGCGAAGGATCGACGCCCATCTTGGTCGCGGTGTCGGCCACGATCCGCTTCATCGCCGCGCGGCTCGGGAGATCGCCGGACAACAGGGTGTGCTTGTTCTCGTTTGCGGACGCGACGGTCGCCTTGGGGTAGGTGTAGTGCAGGAACGTGCTGGGCACCAGCTGCTTGCGGGCCGACGACGTCGAGGAGACCGACGAGGTGCCGGAAACCTTGAGCTTCTGGCCGGGGTGGATCACCGAGGTGGATTTGATGCCGTTGGCGGACAGTAGCGCGGAGAGCGGCATGTTCTTCTTGGCGGCGATACCGGAGAGCGTGTCCCCGGAGGCCACCGTGTACGATCCGGACGCGGATTTCGTGGACGTGGCCGCCCTCGGCGCGGACGAGGCGGGCTTGGCCGCCGTCGATCCGGAGAGCGTGAGCTTCTTGCCCGGGTGGATCGTGGAGCCACTGCCGATCTTGTTGGTCTTGAGCAACACGGACAGTCCCATGCCGTGGCGCTGGGCGATGCCGGAAAGGGTGTCCCCGGCGGCCACGGTGTAGGTCTTCGTGGACTTGGAGGCGCTGGAGGCGGAAGCCTTGGGTGAGGTCGAGGTCGAGGGTGACGATTCCGACGGGCCCGCGCCACTGACGCGGAGCTTCTGTCCGGGGTGGATGACCGAGCGCATGTTCAGCCCGTTGGCCTTGAGCAACACCGAGAGACCCATTCCCCGTCGCATTGCGACACCCGAGAGCGTATCGCCGGAAACCACCGTGTACCGGCCGGCGGTCGAGGACGCTCCGGAGGACGACGACTTCTTGGATGCCGTGGACTTGGTGGTCGAGCCGGTAGACAGCTTGATCTTCTGGCCCGGGTGGATCACGGAGGTGGACTTGAGGTTGTTGGCCTTCAGCAGCGTGGACAGGGCCACGTCGTGCCGGATGGAGATGTGGGAGAGCGTGTCTCCACTACGAACGGCGACGGATTTCTGTGCGGACGCCGCCACGGTCAGGCGGGAGGGAACCTGCGCGGCCACCAGATGGGCGGCGATGCGCTGCTGGGCGGCCTGCACGTTGGCGTGTGTGGCCAGCTTCGGGGTCAGCGTGGTTCCGAGTGCGGGAACCTCGGCAGCCGCGGCGGGCGCCGCGGCTCCGAAACCGGTGAGTACGACGGCGGGAATCGCCGCTGCGGCGACGGCGCCGGACAGTGCGCGGTTGCGGGGCTCGGGCATGAATCATCCTCCGGTTGGGCCGGCGCTTTAGCCGGCACACAGTGAAAGCGGGGAGCCAGGCAGGGCTCCTCGTTTCATTTGTGACGTGTGGTGCAAGTGTGACTCAAGTGAATTTACACCATGAGGTGGGCAACACGACAGCCCGTATTGGCGTCCCATCGCGGTTTAGCGCTCCGTTCACCTCGTGTTTATGGCACGCTGGTGCCGTGAGTACTATCGAAAACCTTGTCCCCGAGTGGTTGCCACTACCCGATGTTGCGGAATACCTCGGCGTTTCCATTAAGAAGGTCCACAGCCTGCTCGATGAGCGGGCGCTCGTGGAGGCACGGATTGGCGACCGCGGCATCCGGTCCGTCCCCGCCGCGTTCTTCCTCGACGGACACGTGGTCGACAGTCTCAAGGGCACCATCTCGGTTCTCGTCGACGCGGGCTTCTCCGACGAGGAGCTGTTGGTCTGGTTGTTCAGCGAGGACGAATCGCTCCCGGGTACGCCTGTGCAAGCCCTTCGCGAGGGACGCAAGACGGAGATCAGGCGTCGGGCGCAGGCGCTCGCCTGGTAGCGACCCTGCTGGGACCACCGCCCGCGTCAGGCGCGGCGCGCGATCGCGTCGAGACCGAGCCCGTGGAGTGCATCACGCACCGACGCCTCGATGGGAAGGCGGTCCAAGGCCTCGAACGCACTGTCGGACAACTCGTCGATGGCGGCCTCGGTGGCCGCGAGCGCGCCGCAGGAGCCAATGATCGAACGCATGCGATCGATGTCCGCGACCCCCAACTCGGCCGAACCGAGGCGGGCTTGGATGAAGGATCCGTCTTCCGGCTGGGCAAGCAACAGCGCATGGGCGACCAGCTCGGTCCTTTTCCCTTCGCGCAGGTCGTCTCCGGCCGGCTTGCCGGTCTCGACCGGGTCCCCGAAAACCCCGAGGACGTCGTCGCGCAGTTGGAAGGCCTTGCCGAGCGGTAGCGCGAACTCCGTGTAGCCGTCCAGCAAATCGCCCGCCGCCTCCGCGAGCGCGCCACCGATCAGCAGTGGGTTTTCCGTCGAGTACTTGGCGGACTTGTAGGTGAGGATGGTCCTGGCCCGGTCCAGCGCGTTTCCGGCGCCGTACGATCTGCCGGCCGATTCCTCCAGGACGTCGAGGTATTGGCCCGCCATCACCTGAGTACGCATGCGGTCGAAGACCGCGCGCGCGGACCTGTGCTCCCCGGGGATCCCGGCGAACATCTGCTCGCTATACGAGAGGCACAGGTCTCCGGCCAGCACCGAGGCAGCCTCTCCGAATCGCGACGCCACCCGGTCCCAGCCGTTCCGCTCATGGATCGACTCGAATCGCTTGTGCACGCTGGGCCGCCCGCGGCGGGTGTCGGAGCGGTCGATCAGGTCGTCGTGGATCAACGCCGCGGCCTGGAAAAGCTCCAGGGACGCTCCCGCGCGGACCACGACTTCACTGGTCGGATCGCCGCCGGCACCCACGAATCCCCAAAACGCGAACCGCGGCCGCATTCTCTTGCCCCCGCGGACAAGGTCTTGGATGCTTGCGACCAGTTCGGCGGCGTGTGGCGAGATCCCGGCAACCACCTCGTGTTGCTCCCGAAGGAAATCGGCCAGAACGGCATTCACCTCGGCGGTAAACGTGTCGGCGTCGGCGGGCTTCGCCGCCGTAGCGGGCTGCGCGGAAGGCGAATCGGTCATGCGGACCACTCTATCGGCGAAGCTCCGGAGCGCGGCCAAAGGGTCGGCGGAGGCGCCTAGGATAAAGGCATGATCGACGCTTCCGTGCCGCGCACCGTGCTCCACGTGGACATGGATGCCTTCTACGTCTCCGTCGAGCTGCTGGTGCGTCCCGAACTGGCGGGACGGGAAATCATCGTTGGCCACAAGGGGGAGCGCTCCGTCGTCCTCTCCGCCTCCTACGAGTGCCGGAGGTTGGGAGTGCGCTCGGCCATGCCCATGTCGACGGCCTTGCGCCTGGCGCCGCGCGCGACGGTGATCGAACCGGCGATGGCGAGTTACCGGCACTACTCCGCTCGCATGATGGATGTCTTCCACGACATCACGCCGCTCGTGGAGCAGGTCAGTGTCGACGAGGCCTTCCTGGACGTGACCGGGAGCCTGCGCCGGCTCGGTGGCCCAGTGCAGATCGGGACGCTGATCCGTCGTCGCCTGCGCGGGGAATTGGGGCTTCCGGCAAGTGTGGGGATCGCCCGGAACAAATTCGTGGCCAAGGTCGCCTCGACACGGTCAAAGCCGGATGGGCTGCTGCGGGTGGCGCCGGAAGACACGGTGGGCTTTCTGCACGGGCTTCCCGTGGGGGCCCTATGGGGCGTGGGCGGGAAGACGGCCGAGGTGCTGGCCCGCGCCGGGATCTCCTCCGTTGCAGATCTTGCGCAGACGCCGCGGGGGACGCTGGAACGCATGTTGGGTGCGCACGGTACGGCACTGCACGCATTGGCGTGGGGCATCGACTGCAGGCCCGTGGAGCCGGTACGGGAGGAGAAGAGCATCGGCGCCGAGGAGACGTTCGCGCGGGATACCGCGGACACGGAAGTGCTGCGCCGGGAACTGCTCCGCCTGTCCTTCCGCGTCGCGGAGCGCCTCCGCGGAGCCGGCAGGGAGGCGCAGACGGTCGCCCTCAAACTTCGCTACGCGGATTTTTCCACCATCAGCCGCAGTCGCCGCCTGGGTCAGCCCGTCAACTCGGCCGCGGCCATCGGGAAGGCCGCGGAGTCTCTTCTGGATTCCCTGGGCGACCGGCCGCAATCGGTGCGGCTCCTGGGAGTCCGCGCGGAGCAGCTCGTCGATGCGGACAGCGGCTACCAGCTCAGCTTCGATCGGGCGGATGGCAATTGGAGGCAGGCCGAGGAGGCGATGGACCGGATCCGCGCAAAGTTCCCGGCTGGGACCATCCTGCCCGCCACCCTCCTGCCACCTCGGGGCGACTCTTGAACTACCTTCTGCGGGCGCCGCGGACTATCCTTTAGGTACTGGACAACGCGGGACTGCGCAGTCCTAGTTTTCGGCAGCAATAGGGAACGTTTCCGTTGAAGCTGGCGTTGATACACGTAAGGGCCACATGGCCTACGCACTAGGGGATCGGGGAAGGGAAGATGCCGCTTTCCGAACACGAGCAACGTTTGCTCGAGCAACTGGAGAAGCAATTGCATGAGGACCACAAGTTCGCGTCCTCGATGAAGTCCAGTGCGTCGCCTGGTGGGTATTCAACCCGGAACATAGCCATCGGCGCACTGGTCGGGGTCGTGGGGATCGTGGTCCTGCTGCTCGGGATATCGAGCCAGTGGATCCCGGTCGGCGTCGTGGGATTCGCGCTGATGTGTGTCGGCGTCTACATCGCGGTCTCGAAGTCTTCCCTTGGCCGCCTGGGAAAGCAGGAGTCCGGCAAGGCCGCCCGACCGCGCAGCTCCTTCATGTCCGACCTCGAGTCCAAGTGGGACGCTCGACGCCGCGACGACGAGTAGCGGCGCCCTCCCCCCCACTTCGCCCCACCGGGGCTCAAAGCCGACGAACGGACCCGTGATTTTCACGGGTCCAGTCGTTTTTAAGCCCTCTTTCCGGCCCGCGGGCCCCAAAACTCCTCCACGTCCCTCCATCCCCGCCCATCCCTTGTGGGGCGGGGGTTTTTTTGTGGACAGGAAACACGAATGCACCCCCCGTTGCGTTGACAGTGGGGCCAAGTGGAGTAAAGTGGTGGATAGAAGAGGGCATTGGAGAATTAGGGGTGCGGGTAGCTCCTCGAATCGAGAAGGCGGTGCGCATGTTCCTCGGGACATACACTCCGCGACTCGACGAGAAGGGCCGCTTGATTCTCCCGGCGAAATACCGCGACGAACTGGGCGATGGCCTGGTTCTGACACGGGGCCAGGAGCGTTGCATCTACGTTTTCAGCCAGCAGGAGTTCGGGCGGGTCCACGACAAAATGCGTGAAGCCCCCCTGTCTTCCCGCCAGGCGCGGGACTACACCCGCGTGTTCCTTTCAGGGGCCTCGGACGAGGTTCCCGACAAGCAGGGGCGGGTCACGATTCCGCCCTCGCTGCGTTCGTACGCCGGGCTCGACCGCGAGGTCACGGTCATCGGGGCGGGGACGCGGGCCGAGATCTGGGACACCAGCGCTTGGAACGCCTACCTGGAGGAGAAGGAAAGCACCTTCTCCGAGACGGACGAGGAAATCATTCCGGGACTCTTCTAGGGAACCGGAGGGCTTGGACGAGATCTCCAGCCGCCCGATACGCAACAACCTGGCTCACCTTCCCCGGAGCCAGGCGGGGCGAGTCGGCGCGGAGGGGGCTCTGGTCCAAGCACAGGACATGTATAGCAGGCAGTGACACGCTGAAAGGGGAACGGTGACGACGGACGACGCGACGCCGCGACCCACCCACGAACGCCACGTACCGGTGCTGCTCGACCGCTGCGTCGGGCTGTTGGCGCCGGCGATCCAGGCAGGGATCGCCGAACGCGGCAACGCCGTGGTGGTCGATTGCACCCTTGGGATGGGGGGCCATTCGGAGGCGATGCTGGCACGTTTCCCCGAGGTGCACCTGATCGGCCTGGACAGGGACGAACAGGCGCTCGCGCTGGCAGGAGAGCGTCTCGCGCGCTTCGCGGAACGGATTGATCTAGTCCACGCGGTCTACGACGAGATCGCCGACGTCGTCGACGATCTGGGGTTTCCCGGTGTCGACGGGATCCTCTTCGACCTCGGGGTCTCCTCGCTCCAGCTCGACGAGCGCGAGCGCGGATTCGCCTATTCCTACGATGCACCGTTGGACATGCGTATGGACACCTCCACGGGGCCGACCGCCGCGGACATCGTCAACCAGTACACCGAGGCGGATCTGATTCGGATCATCCGCGGTTGGGGCGAGGAGAAGTTCGCCGGCAGGATCGCCTCAGCGATCGTCAAAACCCGCGACGAAGCCCCCATCGAGACCACCGGGAGGCTGGTCGAGGCCATCCGTTCCGTGGTTCCGGCCGCGGCGGCCCGAACGGGCGGGCATCCGGCCAAACGCACCTTCCAAGCGTTGCGCATCGAGGTCAACGAGGAACTCGACGTGCTCGACCGCGCGGTACCGGCTGCGATGGGGACGCTCGGTGTCGCCGGTCGGGTCGTGGTCATGAGCTACCACTCGCTTGAGGACAAGATCACCAAACGCCATTTCGCCGCCGGTTCCAAGTCGTCGGCCCCCGTCGGATTCCCGGTCGAGTTGGAAGAGCACAAGGCGCAGTACCGCACGCTGACCAAGGGCACGGAAAAGCCCACGGAGCAGGAAATCAATGATAACCCCCGCGCGGCCTCGGCAAAGTTGAGGGCCGTCGAACGAATCCTGAAGAGGAGATGACCATGAGCACCCGTACTCAGACGCGTGTTCACGCGCGCGGCCCCGGCACCGAGGCCATTGACGGCGCAAATGCCCGCGCACTGTCGGCGGAGCCGGTCCGGCACGCCATCCCGGGGCGTGAGCGCACTCCGCTCTCGGTGGTCCCCTCCGTCGCGCGCAATCGGAGGGCGCACTTCGCGGTCTTCTGCTTCGCCGTCATGCTGGCCGCGTTGGCTGGCGTGCTGGTCCTCAACGTCCAGGTCTCGAGCGCGCAGTACGAGCTCGTTGGGCTCCGCAACACGGAGCGGGCCCTCGCCCAGGAGAACGAGGCGCTGACTCAGCGCGCCCAGAATCTCGAGGCTCCACAGAATGTGGCCGCCAAGGCGGCAGAATTGGGAATGGTCGTTCCCGGTTCGGTGGCCTCCATCGACCTGGGAACGCTCAAGGTCGCGGGCGTGTCGACCCCGGCCGAGAAGGAAACGACGCCGACGTCCCTTGTCGCCGCTCCGCAAGCGCCGTATGTGGCGCCGCAGGCGAAGACCGTTCCGGCCGCGCCCCAGGCGCCGGAACGGCCGGCCGCAGGGAAAGAGACGACACCGGGGGAAACCCCCAACACCAAAACGGACAGCAAGCCGGCGGAAGCCGAACGGCAGAAGGAATCGACAAAGCCGGCGGATGCCGCTTCCGGCCAACGGCCTTCCTTCTCCGAGAAGGAACTCAACGGGGGCACCATCCCGGCGCCGTCGCAGCGGGGCACGGACGGCTAGGTTTCCCGGCGGCGGTCCGGCTCGACATCACCCAACCACTCGCGACCCAGACAACCGCAACCCAAGGACGTAAACATGGTGGGCAACCGCAACGGCACCAACGGGCAGGCTCCGCGCCAGACTGCGCAGGGTCTGCCCGCCCGGCTGAGGATCGGCCTCAGCATCGCACTGGTGATGCTCGTGCTGTTAGGCGGACGTCTCTTTCTCGTTCAGGGGTTGGACCCGGAGGGCATCGCACAGGCGGCGGTGAACAACCGCATCCGCGTCGAGAACGTGGCACCGCAGCGCGGGGACATCATCGATTCCGAAAACAGGGTGCTGGCGACCAGTGTCGAGCGGTTCGACCTGGTGGTCAACCAGAAGCTCGTCAAGGACGAGTTCACCCGGAAGAACAAGGAGACCGGCGACCGCGAAAAAGTCTCCATAGATGACGCCATCGCGGAACTGAGCGCCGTCGTTGGACTCGATGTCGAGACGCTCAACTCCTCCGTCGTCGGCAAAGAGGGCGCCGAGAAGCGCGGTTATGTGCACGTGGCCAAGAACGTGACACCGGACGTGCGCAACGCCGCCATCGACGTGGGGATCCCCGCCTTGACCAGCGAGCGGAACATCGAGCGGAACTATCCGAACGGATCGGTCGCGGGAACGGTACTCGGATTCCTCAGCGCGGCGGACAAGGCGACGTCCGGCGTCGAATCGGGCGCGGAGGGCCTCGAGCTGAGCCAGGAGGGTTTGCTGCGCGGCACTCCGGGAAAGAAGACCTACGAGGTCGGCGCGGATGGCATCCGCATCCCGATGGCCACCATGCAGGAGGAGCCCGCCGTCGACGGCCAGGATGTCCGCCTGACGCTCAACAGCGACATCCAGTGGGCCGCGCAGGAAGCCGTGATGGCGAAGCTAAAGCAGTTCAACGCCGAGTGGGTCAACGCGGTCGTCGTCGAGATGAAGACGGGCAAGATCCGCGCCCTGGCGGATTCGACGTCCGTGGACCCGTCCGACCCCGGCGCCACCGATCCTCAGTACCGCACCTCGACCACCGTCACGCAGGCCTTCGAGCCGGGATCCACGGGCAAGCTCGCCACCTTCGCGGCCGCCGTCGACGAGGGCGTCGTCAAACCGACGGACGAGTTCAAGGTTCCCAACTCCTACAAGGTACAAAACGAGACCATCAACGACTCGCTCAAGCACGCCACATACGAGATGACAACCGCCGGGATCTTCGCCCGCTCCTACAACACCGGAACGGTGATGGTCGGCGAGAAGCTGAGTAACGAGCAGCGCCACGCGTCGATGAAGAAGTTCGGCATCGGCGAGTCGATCAACGTCGGGCTGCCCTTCAACGAGGGCATCTTCGCGCCGCCGGAGACGTGGGAACGCCGGCAGCAGTTCACGACCATGTTCGGGCAGTCCTATACCCAGACGGCGCTGCACACGGCGAAGATCTTCCAGTCGATCGGAAACGGCGGGCTCCAGATCGAACCCTCACTCATCGAGGCGTACATCGACCCGGATGGGACCGAACACCCGGTCGAGGCGGCGGCGCCGAAGCGCGTCGTGTCCGAGAAGACATCCGCTCAAATGCGCCGCATGATGGAGACGGTCGTCGAAGAGGGCACCGCCGGAGGCGCCGCGATCGAGGGATACCGGGTGGGCGGCAAGACCGGTACCGCGCAGGCGGCCGGAAAGAGCGGCGGCTATGACGGTTACACCAGCTCCTTCGCCGGCATGGTGCCCATCGACGATCCCGAGTACCTCGTGGTCGTCACGATGCACCGCCCGCAGGGCAACTGGAGGAGTTGGACGGTGGCTGATACGTTCAAGCGCATCATGAACCAGACGCTAAACACCTACAACATCCCGCCGTCGTCCACCGAGCCGAACCCCTACAAGGTCTTCGTCGGGGACGAGCAGAAGTACGGCTGGGACTAATGGCGCACTCCACCCCGCGGGAGGCCGAACTGTCCTTCCGACCGTCGTCGCGCCCCGCCGTCGCGCTCCGGTCCCTGGCGGACGCCGCGTCGGGCACGGGCCTGTCCACCGCAGTGGAGGGCGACGGGTCCGTCTCGGTCCACGGCGTGTGCATGGACTCACGAGCCGTCCAGCCGGGCGACCTCTACGCGGCGGCGCCCGGCGCCAACCGCCACGGCGCGGACTTCGCCTCCGCGGCGGCCGAGGCGGGAGCCGCGGCCATCCTGACCGATTCCGAGGGCGCGACTACCGCCCGCTTGGCCGGCCTGCCCGTGTTGCTCGTGGACTCGGTCCGGGAGGCCGTGGGCGTCCTGGCCGGAATCGTCTACGGCACGGCCGGCAATGCGCCGCGGCTGCTGGGCGTCACCGGGACCAACGGGAAAACGACCACCACCTACTTCGTCCGCTCCTTGCTTAACGCCCTCGGGCACGCGACGGGCCTGATCGGCACCATCGAAATCGTCGCCGGCGACACCCCCGTCCCGAGCGTGCTCACGACGCCCGAAGCGCCACAGCTCCATGCGCTGATGGCCCGCATGCGGGAATCCGGGATCAGCGCGACGGCCATGGAGGTTTCCTCGCACTCCGTGGACTACCGCCGGATCGGCGGCCTGCACTTCGCCGTCGCCGGTTTCACCAACCTCACGCAGGACCACCTCGACCTGCACGGCAGCATGGAGGCCTACTTCGCCTCCAAGGCGGAGCTGTTCACGCCCGAGCGCACCCGGCGCGCCGTCGTCACGGTCGACGACGAGTGGGGACGCCGCTTGGCCAAAGCCCGCGGAGCAGGGGTCTGGACGCTCGCCACTTATCCCGGAAGCCAAACGGACGGGGACGCCGGCGCGGACGACGCCGGAGCCGGGCACTGGCGCGTGGGCTCCGTTGCGCCGGACGGCTTGGGCCACTCCTTCGAGCTCCACGGTCCAGACGGGGCCCGGTTGCGCGCGCGCACCGGCCTGCCCGGTCTGTTCAACGTCTCCAACGCGGCCCTGGCCGTCCTGATGGTGTTGGCCTCGGGAGCCGACGCGTCGGCGCTGCAACGCGCACTGGACGAGGCCGACCCGCTGACCGTTTCCGTGCCGGGGCGAATGCAGGTGGTCTGCGAAAGCCCCGCCGGGATCGTGGACTTCGCGCACAACGCCGACGCGCTTCAGCGCGCGATCGACGCCGTCCGGGGCCCGGCGAAGGGCTCCCGCGTCATCCTGGTGTTCGGCGCCACCGGTCAGCGGGACGCGACGAAACGGCCCGTCATGGGCGCCGTCGCCGCGCGTCATGCGGATGTGGTCATCGTTACCGACGACGATCCGCACGACGAGGAGCCGGCGGGCATTCGGCGGGCTGTACTCCGCGGCGCCCGCGACGCCATCGCCTCCGAGGGACTGTCCAGCGTGGTCCACGAGGAATTTCCGCGGGCCCGCGCCATCGCCACGGCGGCGGCCATGGCCTCGCCGGAGGACACCATCCTCGTCGCCGGCCGGGGCCACGAGGTGTGGCAGGAGGTCATGGGGGAGAACCTCCCCCTCGACGACCGCGTGGAGCTGCGCAACGCGCTCGCGGAGCGTGGTTTCAAAGTCATTCCCGCGCCGGCGGATTCATCCGGCACGGCGGCCAGGGAGTAAAGTCCACTAAGCCATGATTGAACTTAACGCAGCCGAAATTGCCGCCATCACCGGTGGGCGCGCCACCACGACGGTCTCCCCCGAGACCGTCGTCGCGGGTGTCGACACCGACTCCCGCGAGTGCCGCCCGGGGTGGTTGTTCGTCGCCAAGCCCGGAGAGGCGTCCGACGGGCACCACTTCGTCGGCCAGGCCTTCGCCGCCGGCGCCGTCCTGGTGCTCGCGGAGCGCGAGACGCACGACGACGACGGCGGGGTCCACCCGGCCGTCATCGTCGACGACGCCGTGCTGGCCATGGGCCGCCTCGCCGCGCACATCGTGGCTCGGTTGCGCGACGGAGGCCTGCGGGTGGTCGGGATCACGGGGTCCGCCGGCAAGACGACGACCAAGGACCTACTGGCGGCCATCCTCGCGAAGGTGGGGGAGACGGTCGCACCCGTCGGTTCCTACAACGGCGAGGTCGGCGTCCCGCTGACCGTCTTCCGGGCGACGTCCTCGACGCGCTTCCTGGTGGTCGAGATGGGTGCCACGGGAATCGGCCACATCGAGTACCTCGCGGACATGGTGCGTCCCGAAGTCGGCGTGGTGCTCTGCGTGGGCACGGCGCACGCCGGCGAGTTCGGTGGCGTGGAGAACATCGCCCGCGCCAAGGGCGAACTCGTCGAGGCGCTGCCGGCCACGGGCACCGCCGTGCTGAATTTCGACGACCCCCAGGTCCGCGCGATGGCCGGCCGGACGGCGGCGACGGTCCTGGGCTTCGGGCCGGAATCGGAGGCCGACGGCGTCTTTACCGCGGCTCGGGACCTCTCCGTCGACGCGGACGGGCACCCCCGGTTCACGCTGGTGATGCCCGACGGCTCGGCGCATCCGGTCCGCAGCGGACTCATCGGGCGGCACCACGTCTCCAACGTCCTGGCCGCCGCCTCGGCGGCCCACGCCCTGGGCATCGACCCGGGCACCATCGCGGGCACGCTGACGGGTCTGGGGCCCGCCAGCCGTTGGCGCATGGAGCGGACGGAACGCCCCGATGGAGTCACCGTCATCAATGACGCCTACAACGCCAACCCCGAATCCATGCGGGCGGCCCTGCGCACGCTTGCCGAACTGGGCCAGGTCGACGCCGACGGTGGCGCGGCGCGCAGGACATGGGCCGTGCTCGGCGAAATGCTCGAGCTGGGCGACCAATCGATCTTCGAACACGACCTCCTCGGACGCGTGGTGGTCCGCCTGAACATCAAGAAGCTGGTCGTCGTGGGCGCCGGCGCCAAGCCCCTGCACACGGCGGCGGTCCTCGAGGGCAGCTGGGGCGACGAAGCAACGTTTGTCGAAACCATCGACGACGCAGAACGGCTGCTTAACGAGCGGCTCGAACCGGGAGACATCGTGTTGTTCAAGTCCTCCAATGGCGCCGGGCTGAGGCATCTCGGCGATCGGATCGCCCTGGCGTCGTCCGAAGCACCTGTTGCCGGAGAGGGGCCGAACCGGTGATCGCACTGCTCACGGGCGCGTCCATCGCGCTGTTCCTGACCTTGGTCGGTACGCCGTTGTTCATCAAGCTCCTGGTTCGCCGCAGCTACGGCCAGTTCGTCCGCGACGACGGGCCGACGACGCACCACACCAAGCGCGGCACACCCACGATGGGCGGGGCGATCATCGTCTTCGCCGTCATCGTCGCCTACTTCGGAACGCACGCAATGCTGCGGATGTTCAGCGAGCACGCCGAGGGCCCGACGGCCAGTGGCCTCGTCCTCCTGTTCCTCATGGTCGGCATGGGGCTCGTCGGCTTCCTGGACGATTTCATCAAGATCTCGAAGCAGCGCAGCCTGGGCCTGCGCGCGTGGCAGAAGATCACCCTTCAGGCCATCGTCGGCGTGGCCTTCGCCCTTCTGGCACTGCAGTTCCCGAACGCAAAGGGGCTGGCTCCGGCATCGACGAAGATCTCGTTCATCCGGGACACCGGGTTCGATCTCGCCTTCGCCGGTCCGCTGCTCGGGGCACTGCTCTTCATCCTGTGGTCGAACCTGATCGTCACGGCCGCTACCAACGGCGTCAACGTCACCGACGGCCTGGACGGCCTGGCAACCGGCGCGTCCATCATGGTCTTCGGGGCATACACACTCATCGGCATCTGGCAGTTCAACCAAGCCTGCGGATCATCGCGCTCGATCGGTTCGGTCTGCTACGAGGTCAGGGATCCCATGGACCTGGCGTTGTTGGGCGCGATCCTGTCCGGGGCGCTGGTCGGCTTCCTCTGGTGGAACACCTCGCCAGCGGCGATCTTTATGGGCGACACCGGATCTCTGGCCATCGGCGGCGCCATCGCGGCCTTCGCCATCCTCTCCCGCACCGAACTGCTGCTCGTGGTGCTGGCCGGCCTCTTCGTCATCATCACCCTGTCTGTCATCATCCAGGTCGGCTTCTTCAAGCTCAGCGGCGGCAAGCGGGTCTTCCTCATGGCTCCCCTGCAGCACCACTTCGAGCTCAAGGGCTGGGCCGAGGTCACGGTGGTCGTGCGCTTCTGGATTGTGGCCGGGTTGTTCGTCGCCGCGGCTCTGGGCATCTTCTACGCCGAATGGGTCGTCGGGCTGTGACGCACGCACACTTGGACGAACTGACCACCTGGGACGCCGACTGGGCGGGCCTGCGCGTGGTGGTCGCCGGTCTCGGACTGTCCGGGTTCTCCGCCGCCGACACCCTGATCGAGCTGGGCGCCCGGGTTGTCGTCGTCGACGGCGCCGACACCGACGAGAACCGCTCGCGCGCGGACACGCTCCGGATCGTGGGCGCGGCCGAGGTCCTGCTGGGCGCCGCAGGCGCCTCCGCCCTGCCGCCGGTCGACGGACGGCCGCCCGAACTCGTGGTGGCCTCACCCGGATGGAACCCGCGGCATCCCGTGCTCGTGGCGGCCGACGCGAGCGGCATCCCCATTTGGGGCGACGTGGAACTCGCCTGGCGCGTGCGCGAGCGCCGGGGGCGCAAGACGGCGGAATGGCTGGTCATCACCGGAACCAACGGCAAGACAACGACGGTCGGGATGGCCGAATCGATGCTGCGGGCCGCCGGCCTGCGGGCGATCGCGGCCGGCAACGTGGGTACGCCGATCCTGGACGCGATCCGCGATCCGGAGGGGTACGACGCCATCGCCGTCGAGCTCTCCAGCTTCCAACTGCACACCACACACACGATGTCCCCACTTGCCTCGGTGGTGCTCAACGTCGCGGAGGACCACGTCGACTGGCACGGATCGTACGCCGAGTACCTGGGCGCCAAGGCCAGGATCTATTCGCGCACCCGGGTCGCGGCGATCTACAACGCGGACCAGGCCGAGACGGAACGCATGGTGGAGGACGCGGACGTCGTCGAGGGCTGCCGTGCCATCGGGTTTACCACCGACGTGCCCGGGCTCAGCATGGTGGGCGTCGTCGAGGGCCTGCTGGTGGACCGCGCCTACGTCGAGGATCGGAAGACCTCCGCAGCGGAGTTGGCCGCCCTGACCGACCTGGGCGATATCGCGCCGAGGCACACCGTGGCGAACGCTTTGGCCGCCGCGGCGCTGGTGCGGGCGTACGGCGTCGAACCCCGCGCCATTCGCGACGGCCTGCGCGCCTTCGACCCCGGGGAACACCGGATCCAAGCCGTGGCCCGTCGCGACGACGTCCTGTGGATCAATGACTCCAAAGCCACCAACCCGCACGCCGCGGACGCGTCGCTTGCGTCGTTCTCCTCGGTCGTGTGGATCGCCGGGGGCCTGTCCAAGGGCGTCGACTACGACGAGCTCGTTGCGCGCCACGCCGGGCGGCTCGCCGCGGTGGTCCTGATTGGCGCGGACAGTGCGTCGCTCCGCGGCTCGTTACGGCGACACGCGCCGGACGTGCCGGTGATCGAGCCCGGGGTGCGGGAAACTGGAGGCGGGACACCGCCGGCAGACGGAGAGACCGGTTGGACCATCATGGCGGAAGCCGTCGCCGCGGCGGCCGGCGTCGCCAGGGCGGGCGACACGGTGCTGATGGCGCCGGCGGCCGCCTCGATGGACCAGTTCTCTTCATATGCCCACCGCGGAAACGCCTTCATCCAGGCGGTCCGCGGGCTGATGGAGGACACCACTACGTAAAGGAGTACCCGTGCCAGCCCCCACCTCGCCGCCGCGCGGCAGCGATGGCCGCAAACCCCGGGTACGCTCCTCAGGTCCCCGAGGCGGTCCAGGGAATGCCACGACCGCCTCCCGGGCCACGGCAACGACTCCGACCATGGGACGCGCCGAGGTTGCGGCCTCCGACGCCGACGCCCGTCCCATGGCGAGGCTGTGGCGGATGGTCGAGGGGGACGCGGGTTCCGGGGCCAACACCGGCTACTACATGATCCTGGGCAGCGCCCTGGCCTTGACACTGATCGGCCTGCTGATGGTGCTGTCCTCCTCCGCGGTCGAAGCCATCACGCGGGAGACCTCCTCCTACCTGCTGTTCATGAAGCAAGGTGTTTGGGCCCTTGCCGGTTGCGCCCTGATGGTCATCATGTCGCGGCTGTCCGTGGCGACAATGAAGAAGCTCGCCGGGCCGGCCATCCTGCTGGCCCTGTTCCTGTTGCTGCTCGTGTTCACGCCGCTGGGCGTCGAGGTCTACGGCAACCGCAACTGGATCGGGATCGGCGGTTTCACGGCTCAGCCCTCGGAGGCGGCGAAGCTGGCGCTGGCGGTGTGGGCGGCGAAGATGCTCGCCAAAAAGGCGCCGTTGATACACCGCACCGGACACGCACTCATTCCGGTCGTCTTCCCGGGCGGCCTGGCGGTGCTGGCACTGGTCCTCGCGGGGCGGGACCTGGGCACCGGGCTCGTCCTGATCCTGATCATCGTCGCCACGCTGTTCTTCGGAGGGGCGCGGCTGAGGATCTTCGGCATCGCCGCTGCGGTCGCGGCCGTGGGCGCCGTGCTCATGGTTCTGCTCTCCGGAAACCGCATGGGGCGCATCAACGCCTGGCTGGGCATCGACTGCGGCGCCAACGACGCCTGCTACCAGTCCCGCCAGGGCCTCTACGCGCTGGCCTCGGGCGGATGGTGGGGCGTGGGGCTCGGCCAGTCGAGGCAGAAATGGAACTACATCCCCGAGGCGGAGAACGACTTCATCTTCGCCATCATCGGCGAGGAGCTGGGCCTGATCGGGACCACGGTCATCATCGCCCTGTTCGGCATCATGGCGGTTGCCATGTACCGCGTGGCCGTCCGGCATTCGGATCCGTTCGTCCGGATCGCCACCGGTGGCATCATGGCGTGGTTGATCGGGCAGGCGTTCGTGAACATCGGCATGGTCACGGGCCTGCTTCCGGTCATCGGCGTCCCGCTGCCCTTCATCTCCTACGGAGGTTCCGCGCTCACCTTCGCCCTGATGGCCGTGGGCGTGGTGCTCTGCTTCGCACGCCAACATACGGACCCACCCGCCGCCGCATGACCAGCCCACCGACGACTCCCGAAAGCCGTGAAGACATGAACCCTGGACCCTCGATCGTGTTGGCCGGTGGCGGCACCGCCGGCCACATCTCGCCACTGTTGGCCATCGCCGACGCCCTCCGCACACAGGCGCCCGAGGCGGGCATCGTCGCCGTGGGAACGGCTTCCGGCATGGAAACCCGCCTGGTCCCGGCTGCCGGGTACACCCTGGAGACCATCGAGCGCGTGCCGATGCCGCGGCGACCATCCGCCGACCTGGTGAAGTTGCCGTTCCGCATGGTCCAGGCGGTCCGGCACGCCGGCGCCATCCTGGACCGCGCGCGGGCCGACGTCGTCGTGGGCGTCGGAGGATACGTCTGCACCCCCGTCTACCTCGCCGCGCGCAAGCGGCGGATTCCGGTGGTGATCCACGAGGCCAACGCGCGCGCCGGACTCGCGAACAAGCTGGGCGCACGGTTCGCGGCCCGCATCGCCACCGCGTTCCCGAACACGGAACTCGCCGGTGCCGAACTGGTCGGCATGCCGATGCGGTCGGCCATCGCCGCTTTGGACCGGGCCGCCGACCGGCGGTCGGCGCGCGAGTCGCTGAGTCTCGAACCCGGCGTTCCGACGCTGGTCGTGACCGGCGGGTCGTCCGGTGCCGTGTCCATCAACCACACCATTCGCACGTCGCTGCCGCTGCTGGCCGATTTGGCCGCCGCCGGCAATCCCGTCCAAGTCCTGCATGTCACCGGGCGGGGGAAGCAGATGCTCGACGACGACGGCGTCGTGTTCGCCGCTCCGGGCTATGTCCAGGTCGAATACGTGGACGGCATGGAATCGGCCTATGCCGCCGCCGACCTGATCGTCGCCAGGGCGGGCGCGGGAACGGTGTGTGAGATCGCCGCGGTGGGGCTGCCTTCCATCCTGGTTCCCATGCCGATCGGCAACGGTGAACAGCGGCTGAATGCCGGACCCCTCGGCGACGCGGGTGCCGCCGTGGTCGTCGACAACGACTCGTTCACTCCGGGGTTCTTCGCGGGAACCGTCCTGCCGCTGCTCTCCAGCCCGGACAGGTTGGACATCATGGGCCGCGCGGCACATGCGCTGGGCAACCGGGACGCCGCGCGCCGCATGGCCCAGATTGTTCTCGAGACGGCGGGCCGCGCGCCGGCCCCCGGCGTGGGAAGGTAGAGGCATGCAGCAGAACCCGAAACTTTCCGAGCTGGGCCGCGTACACCTGATGGGGATCGGCGGCGTTGGTGTCTCCGCGGTCGCCCGGTTGATGCTGGCCCGCGGGGTCGCCGTCTCCGGCAGCGACGCCAAGGATCTGCCCGTGCTCCACGAGCTTCGCGCTCTCGGGGCACGGATCCACGTGGGCTACGCACCCGAAAACATCGGCGATGCCGACACCTTGGTGGTCTCGTCTGTCATCAAGGCCGGCAATCTGGAGTTCGACGCCGCCCAACGCAACGGCCTACGGATCCTGCACCGTTCGGAAGGGCTCGCCGCCACGATGGAGGGCCACCACGTGGTGGCCGTCTGCGGCACCCACGGAAAGACCACCACGACGTCGTTGATCGCGGTGATGCTCCGGCACGCGGGCTTGTCGCCGTCCTTCGCCATAGGTGCGAACGTCGCGGGCCTCGGTGTCAACGCAGAGCAGGGGGCGGGACGGATTTTCGTGGCCGAGGCCGACGAATCCGACGCGTCGTTCATGAACTACCGCCCCGACGTCGTGGTCGTCACGAATGTCGAGGCGGACCACCTGGACCACTACGGCACCGCCGAGGCCGTTCACGAAAGCTTCCGCCGGTTCGTGTCCCTGCTGCCGGAGGACGGGCTCCTGATCTGCTGCGCGGACGACGCCGGGTCCAACGCGCTGGCTGTCCGGACGCGGCGCGAGCGACCCGACGTGCGGGTGCAGACGTACGGATTCAGCGAGACGGCCGACCGGCGCCTCCTGGATCCCACACCGTTGGCCGGCCAGCGCTACGGCTGCTCGCTCGAGTGGGGGAGCGGCGAGGAGGGACGGCTGGATCTCGCGGTCCCCGGCGACCACAACCTGCTGAACGCGGCAGCCGCCTTCGCGGTGGGTCTCGACTGCGGCCTGGAACCGGAGTCGGCGACATCGGGGCTCGCCGCCTTCGCCGGGGCCGCGCGACGGTTCGAATACCGCGGAGAGGCCTCGGGCGTCCGGGTCTACGACGACTACGCCCACCACCCCACGGAGGTGCTGGCCGCGCTCAAGGCCGCCCGGGCCGTCGCCGGCGAGGGACGCGTCCACGTCCTGTTTCAGCCGCACTTGTTTTCGCGGACGCGCGAGTTCTGGCGCGAGTTCGCCGACGCGCTGTCGCTGGCGGACACGGCGTTGGTCCTGGGGATCTATCCCGCGCGCGAGCTGCCCATCGAGGGCGTGACCAGCGAACTGGTCGCCGACGCGCTCAACACCGACGGGGGAACCGCGACGCGCTTCGACGCGCCCGGCAGGATCGCGGCCGCGGCGCGGCCCGGCGACCTCGTGATGACCATCGGCGCGGGGGACGTGACGGAAGCCGGCGTGGACATCCTGGCGGCTTTGGCGGCGGGTCGGTGAGCCACCTCGACACCGTGCCGGAGACCAACGTCGTTTCGCTTCCGGAGCCGCCCGCAAAGCGCCGTCGGCGCATGGTTCTCGTGGGCGTCGGTTCCGTGGTCGGTCTCATCGTCGCTCTGATCCTGGTGCTCCTGTACTCCCCGCTGCTGGCCGTGAAGAACATCGAGGTCCAAGGGATCGAGCTGACTCGGGAAGCGGCGATGCGCGAGGCGCTGGAGCCCCTGGTGGGGACGCCGTTGCCGGGGATCGGCCCGGCGTCGGTCCAGCGGTTGCTGGAGGGCCAGCCGGCGGTCAAGGACGTGGTGGTCCAAGCGGAGGCGCCGTCGACCCTGCGGGTTGAAGTGATCGAACACGCGCCGGTGGCCATCGTCGAATCCAAGGGCAAGTTCCGGCTGGTATCGGAGGACGGACGCACCCTCGCGCCCTTGGCCAAGCGAGACGGCGCCGACCTCCCGGTCATCGACGCTGGCGTGTCGGCGGCGGATCCGAAGGTCTTCGCGACGGTGACGAAGGTTCTGGCTTCCCTGCCGGAATCCGTCCTGAACCGCATGGACAAGGCCGGGGCCAAGACGATCGATTCCGTGGAGCTGCGACTGGTCAACGGCCAGACCGTGCTCTGGGGCAACGCCGAAAGAAACGCGGACAAGGCGCGGGTCGTCGAGGCGCTGCTGAAAATCAAGAACGAACCCGACGCCGCCGCGGTGAAGGTCTACGACGTCACGAGCCCGGACCATCCCGTGACGCGCTAGGAGAGCGGTGCCGGGAACCACGGCACGCAACTTTCCTGAAGGCAAAGGGGCGACACGCGGCCTAGGTCGTTGCATGGGGGATGGGCACCCCATAGCGTTTCAGTAGCAGGTACTTGACATAACTATAACCCTCAAGCTGAAGGTTAAAGTTAGTCCGGTTGAAGCTTCCTAGATCAGCAGCACATCGAACAAGGGAACCAGGACGTGGCAGCTCCACAGAACTACCTCGCCGTCATCAAGGTCGTCGGCATCGGCGGTGGCGGCGTGAACGCCGTCAACCGCATGATCGAGGTCGGCCTCCGCGGCGTCGAATTCATCGCGATCAACACAGATGCGCAGGCGCTGCTCATGAGCGACGCCGACGTCAAGCTCGACGTGGGTCGGGAACTCACCCGCGGCCTGGGCGCGGGGGCGAACCCGGAGGTGGGCCGCCAGGCCGCCGAAGACCACGCCGAGGAAATCGAAGAGGTCATGCGCGGGGCCGACATGGTCTTCGTGACCGCGGGCGAAGGCGGCGGCACCGGCACCGGCGGCGCGCCCGTCGTGGCTCGGATCGCACGATCGCTGGGTGCGCTGACGATTGGTGTCGTCACGCGCCCGTTCACCTTCGAGGGCCGCCGGCGCGCGAGCTCGGCGGAGGCCGGCATCGAGGCACTGCGCGACGAGGTCGACACGCTGATCGTCATCCCGAACGACCGGCTCCTGTCGATCAGCGACCGCAACGTCTCCGTACTCGACGCCTTCCGTTCCGCCGACCAGGTGCTGCTGTCCGGCGTCCAGGGCATCACGGACCTCATCACCACCCCGGGTCTGATCAACTTGGACTTCGCCGACGTCAAGTCCGTCATGCAGGGAGCAGGCTCGGCGCTGATGGGCATCGGTTCCGCCCGCGGCGAGGACCGGGCCGTCAAGGCCGCGGAACTCGCGATCGCCTCGCCCCTGCTTGAGGCGTCCATCGACGGCGCCCACGGTGTCCTGCTCTCGATCCAGGGCGGATCCGACCTGGGTCTGTTCGAGATCAACGAGGCCGCTCGGCTGGTGCAGGAGGTGGCGCACCCGGAGGCAAACATCATCTTCGGCGCCGTCATCGACGACGCGCTCGGCGACGAGGCCCGCGTGACCGTGATCGCCGCCGGATTCGACCAGGTCGACGTCACCTCGGCACCCGCCCAGCCGCAGCAGATCCCCCAGGTGCTGCCGCAGTCCCAGCCGGCCTCGGTGCCGGGTACGATTCCTCTGGCACCGGCGCAGTCGACTGCGGTTCCCGCTCATGCCTCCGCGCAGTCGGCCCCGGAGGCCGCACGCCCGGCGCAGCCGCGCTACGAGGAACTTCCGGCCATCGTGGAACAGGACCTCTCCGGTTCCTCCCACGACGACCTCGACGTGCCCGACTTCCTGAAGTAGGGAGAAAGCAGCGAGCGGTCGCGAACGCGAGGTTGCCCAAGATGATTCGTTTTGAACCGGTGGGACTGTCCGGGACCCGCGTTGGTTTCACCTCGATGACCGAGGGCAACCTCGCGTTGCATGTCGGGGACAACCCCGAGGCGGTCGCGGACCGCCGCAGGGAACTCGAGTCCCGGCTTGGCGTTCGGGACGGGGCGCTGCGCTTCATGAACCAGATCCACTCGGCCGACGTGCACGTGGTCGGGGACGAGTCGGGAAGCGCGAAGGCCCCAACGGCGGATGCCCTTGTATCCGTCGACGGAACCGTACCGCTGGCAGTCATGGTGGCGGACTGCGTGCCGGTGGTTTTAGCCGGGGTCGCCGGCGGTTTTGTCGCGACCGCCGTGGCGCACGCGGGGCGGGCAGGTCTGCTGGACGGCGTCCTCGAGGCTACGGTGCGCGCGCTGCGGAACGCGGGCGCCGTCGACATTCAGGCATGGATCGGCCCCGCGGTCTGCGGCTCCTGCTACGAGGTGCCCACGGAGATGGCGGAGACAGCGGAGAAACGACTCCCGGGGATCCGCACCACGACGCGTCGCGGCACCAGCGGGCTGGATCTCCCCGGAACCGCGCGCAGGCTGCTCGAAGCCGAGGGGATCGACGTCGTCCGCGTCGACATCTGCACCATTGAGGACACCCACTACTACTCGCATCGCCGGGATCCGCGTTCCGGAAGGTTCGCCGGCCTGGTGTGGGGCACTACCGCCGGCGGGGCGGGAGAGGAACGGACACCGTGAACACCACCGAAAATGGGGGCGGCACGGTTGCCCGGCGAGACGAACTCGAGCGTCGGCTCGCGGACGTGCAGCGGAGGATCTCCAAGGCCTGTCGTGATGCCGGGAGGACCGAGGAACCCGGGTTGGTCGTGGTGACCAAGTTCTTCCCTGCCTCCGACGTCCGGTTGCTCGCCGAGCTCGGGGTGCTCGAAGTCGGCGAGAACCGCGACCAGGAGGCCGCCGCCAAGGCCGCCGAACTCGACGGCGTCGACGTGGCTTGGAACTTCATAGGACAACTCCAGACGAACAAGGCAAAATCCGTGGCCCGCTACGCGGCCGCCGTGCAATCCGTCGACCGCATCTCGCTGGTATCCGCCTTGGACAAGGCCGTGGCACGCGAAAACGAACGCCTGGCGGAGGGCGGAAAGCCTCCGCGGGCGGCCCTGCGCTGCCTGATCCAAGTTGATCTGCGGGAACCTCCCGGCGAGGACGGCGGGCAGGCCGGCGCGGCCGGCCGCGGCGGTGCCCTGCCCGGCGACGTGCCCGCCATCGCCGACGCCATCGACGCGGCTGCCCTGTTGGAACTCGGCGGCGTCATGGCAGTCGCGCCGCTGGACGCCGACGCGGCGGAGGCATTCGACCGGCTCATGGAAGTTTCGCGCCAACTGCGCGCATCCTACCCCGGGGCCGATACGGTTTCCGCGGGCATGAGCCAGGATTTGGAGCAGGCTGT
Organism: Arthrobacter arnarulunnguaqae; assembly: GCF_051262515.1. Classification (NCBI taxonomy): domain Bacteria; kingdom Bacillati; phylum Actinomycetota; class Actinomycetes; order Micrococcales; family Micrococcaceae; genus Arthrobacter; species Arthrobacter arnarulunnguaqae. The sequence goes on from NZ_JBIMER010000002.1 coordinate 296,248, forward strand.
TGCCGCCGGTGCGACACACCTGCGTGTCGGTTCCGATGTGCTCGGGCCGCGACCGCCCTTGCGGTAGCGTCGTCATTGCGGAGACTCTTGCGGAACAGACCCTTGGACCGCGCACGATCATAAGGAGAAGACCATGGCTGGCGCGCTGCGCAAGACAATGATCTACCTGGGGCTCGCCGACGGTGACGAGCACTATGCCTCGGACAACTACGGCGTCGACGAGCATGAGGAGGCGCGGCGCACGGAGCCGGTTCGCGAGGATCGCACGCACCAGCCGGTGGCCGCGGTTCCGGAGACGGACACGGAGTACCGGGCACCGGTGACCCCCATCAAGCGGGCGCCATCTTCCAGGGACGAGGATTCTTCATTGCGGCAGATCACAACGGTCCACCCCCGCTCGTACAACGACGCCAAGATCATCGGCGAGAGTTTTCGCGAGGGCATTCCGGTCATCATGAACGTGACGGACATGGGCGAGGGCGACGCCAAGCGGCTCGTGGACTTCTCCGCAGGACTGGTGTTTGGGCTTCACGGAAGCATCGAGCGCGTCACCAACAAGGTGTTCCTCCTGTCGCCGTCATCGGTTGAGGTGCTTGGCGAGGACAAGAAGTCCTCCGAGGGCCAAGCGACCTTCTTCAACCAGAGCTAGCCGGACCGCGCCCCGCCGTGTCACTGCTCCTCGGTCTCCTGTATGTAGCGCTGACCATTGTCCAGGTCCTCCTGATGATCAGGATCGTGTTCGACGTCGTCCAGATGTTCGCCCGTTCTTGGCGGCCCCGCGGCCTCGCCCTTGTCGCCGCCAGCGTGGTCTACCGCGTGACCGATCCGCCGATGCGGTGGCTGAGGTCCAAGGTCAAGCCCGTCGACCTCGGCGGCATGAGGCTGGATCTCGCCTTCCTTATCCTCTATTTCGCCGTGATCATAGCCAAGATTGTGGTCCAATCCCTAGCGTAGGTCGGACGGCGAGACGGCTTCCGTAGTCAGGTTAGTTTTCCCGTACCGAAACGTTATAGTCTTGACGCAGAGGGCGCCGCAGTTGTGGCGTGTGCGCCCAAAGTGAATCAGCGTACGCGGGCCGCACCAGCGGTCGGTGGAAGAACCAAAGCAACTGAGGTGACCAGATGGCACTTACGCCAGAAGACGTAGTCAACAAACGCTTCCAGCCGACGAAGTTCCGCGAAGGCTACGACCAGGACGAAGTTGACGATTTCCTGGACGAGATCGTCGTCGAACTGCGTCGTCTGAACCAGGAGAACGACGAGCTCCGCCGTCGTGTCAGCGAACTGCAGTCCGGTGACTCGGAGTCCGACTCCGGCGCCGTACCGGCTCCCGTGGCGGCGGCCCCCGCCACCGAAGCGACCCCGGTTGCGGCCGACAAGTCCCAGGTCGTCGACAAGACCCCGAAGGACGAGCCCGCAAAGGGCGCCCCGGCTTCCGCCGCCGCCCCGTCCGCTTCCGCAGGCGCGGCCGCTCCGACGGCGTCGGCAGGCGCAGCGGCGCCGTCCGCGCCCGCAGCCCCGGCCGGCCCCGCGGCCTCCGGCGGAACCGCCGAGTCGGCCGCCGGCGTCCTGGCGATGGCGCAGCGACTGCACGACGAATACGTCGGCGCCGGTGTGGAACAGCGGGACAAGATCATCGCCGAGGCGCAGATCGAAGCCAACGCCATGGTCAGCGACGCCGAGGAGAAAAGCCGCAAGACGCTCAGCTCCCTGGAGCAGCAGAAGTCGGTGCTCGAGCGCAAGATCGAACAGCTCCGAGGCTTCGAGCGCGACTACCGCGGCCGTCTGAAGGCGTACATCGAGGGCCAGCTGCGCGACTTGGATTCGAAGGGATCCGTCGCCACGCCGGAGTCGAAGGAAAACGCCTAGGCATAGGTAGCTGCCCCGACCGGGGAAAAGCAAGCCGTAGATCGTCGGCGGCCGGGTCTTCCGGCCGCCGACGTCACGTTAAGGGAGACCATGGAGCACGAAGCGACGGACCAGTCGGCCACCGGGCATTCGACGCGCGGCAACCGCGCCCTTCTCGGCCTCGCGGCCGCGGTCGCCGTGGCGGGCTATGCACTGGACCAGGTGACCAAATGGCTGGTCCAGGCCAACATGGAACTGGGCGAGAGCATCGAGGTCCTGCCGCCGGTGTTGAGCTGGCACTACATCCTCAACCCCGGGGCCGCCTTCTCGATCGGCACGAGCGTCACCTGGATCTTCACGATCGTGCAGGCCGCCGTGGTGCTTTACGTGCTGTTCATCCTGCGCAGGGTCGGCTCCAAGGTCTGGGCCGCGGGGCTCGGGGGATTGCTCGCCGGGGCGGCGGGGAACCTCACCGACAGGTTGTTCCGGGAACCGTCCTTCGGGATGGGACACGTCGTGGACTTCATTGCCTTGCCCAATTTCGCGATCTTCAACATCGCGGATTCCCTCGTTGTCTGCTCCATGGCAGTGATCTGCGTGCTGATTTTCCGTGGTCTACGAATCGACGGATCCCGCGAAACAACGGGGGACAAGCCCTGATGCCCGGCTTCACCGTCGCCGCCGAGCAAGACGGTTCGCGGCTGGACGCCGTCGTCGCCGCCCAGCTGGGGCTATCGAGGACACACGCAGCCCAGCTCTGCGCCGACGGGCATGTCCTCTTGAATGGGCGGGCCGCGGGAAAATCCCGCCGTGCCGCCGTCGGCGAGCAGATAGATGTCACCATTCCGGAGCGTCCGGATCCGTTGGAAGTGAGAGTCGAACCCGTGGAAGACCTGAGGATCCTCGGCGAGGACGAAGACTATGTGGTCATCGACAAGCCCGTCGGAGTCGCCGCCCATCCCTCGCCCGGCTGGGTGGGGCCCACGGTCGTCGGGGCGCTGGCCGCCGCCGGCTACCGCATCTCGACGTCGGGTGCGGCCGAACGGCAGGGCATCGTGCACCGGTTGGACGTCGGGACGTCCGGGGTGATGGTGGTGGCCACGTCCGAGCGCGCCTACACCGCCCTGAAACGAGCCTTCAAGGAGCGGACACCCGCGAAGACGTACCACGCGGTGGTCCAGGGCCTCCCCGATCCGCTGGAGGGTACGATCGACGCCCCCATCGGGCGGCACCCGGGGCACGACTGGAAATTCGCCGTCGTCGAGGATGGCCGGGACTCGGTCACGCACTACAAGGTCATGGAGGCGTTCGGCCGCGCGTCGCTGGTGGAGGTCAGGCTGGAGACCGGTAGAACGCACCAGATCCGCGTCCACTTGGCCGCACTGCGCCATCCGTGCGCCGGAGACCAGACCTATGGCGCGGATCCGCGCCTCGCCGCGGCGCTGGGTCTCACGCGGCAATGGTTGCACGCACACCGGCTCGGGTTTCCGCACCCGGTCAGCGGCGAGTGGGTCGAATACGCGAGCGATTACCCGGCCGACCTGTCCCAGTCCCTGGAACTGCTCCGCGACGGCGCCTTCTGAGGCCGCCGTCCGGGCGGGCAGGGCACGGCTCGCCCCGTGCGCGGGACCTTGACTTCGTCGGGTCTCCGGGCACCTAGAATTGATGGGTGGCTAGCTCAACTACAGGCGGATTCGTCCATCTTCACAACCATACGGAATACTCCATGCTGGACGGCGCCGCCCGGCTGACCGACCTCTTCGCGGAGACGGACCGGCTCGGCATGACGGCCCTGGCCACGACCGACCACGGCTACCTGTTCGGCGCCTTCGACTTCTGGAAGAAGGCCACCGACGCCGGCATCAAGCCGATCATCGGCGTGGAGGCGTACGTCACCCCGGGCACCGCGCGCAATGACAAGACGCGCGTTCGCTGGGGCGAGGAGAACCAGCGCCGGGACGATGTCTCCGGCGGCGGCAGCTACACCCACATGACGCTGCTCAGCTACAACAACCAGGGCATGCGCAACCTCTTCCGCGCGTCTTCAATCGGTTCCCTGGACTCCGCGTTCGGGAAGTATCCGCGTCTGGACCGCAACCTCCTCGAGACGTACAGCCCGGGCCTGATCGCGACCACGGGGTGTCCCTCGGGCGAGGTGCAGACCCGACTCCGCCTCGGCCACTACCAGGAGGCAAAGCAGGCCGCGTCCGAATACCAGGACATCTTCGGCAAGGAGAACTACTTCTGCGAGCTGATGGACCACGGACTGGACATCGAACGGCGAGTCACGAAGGACCTCGTCCGGCTCGCCCACGAGTTGGAGATCCCGCTCGTCGCGACCAACGACCTGCACTACACCCACGAACACGACGCGAAGGCCCACGAGGCCCTGCTGGCCATCCAGTCCGGTTCCACGCTGCTCGAGCCGACCTACGACCAGGGAGGCTCGCGGTTCGCGTTCTCCGGCAGCGGCTACTACCTGAAGTCCCCCGCGGACATGCGCCGGCTTTTCGCCGACTTCCCCCAGGCCTGCGACAACACGCTGCTCATCGCCGAGCGTTGTGAGGTCTCGTTCAACACCAACGCGAACTACATGCCCAACTTCCCCTGCCCGGCGGGCGAGGACGAGACGTCCTGGCTGGTGAAGGAAGTCGACGCCGGCCTGGCCTACCGCTATCCCGCCGGCATCCCGGACGATGTCCGCAAACAGGCGGACTACGAGCTGGACGTCATCAATTCCATGGGATTCCCGGGATACTTCCTGGTCGTGGCCGACTTCATCAACTGGTCCAAGGACAACGGCATCCGGGTGGGTCCCGGCCGCGGCTCGGGCGCCGGTTCGATGGTCGCCTACGCGCTGCGCATCACCGACCTGGATCCGCTCCGGCACGGACTGATCTTCGAGCGCTTCCTGAACCCGGAACGCGTCTCCATGCCCGACTTCGACGTCGACTTCGATGACCGTCGCCGCTCCGAGGTCATCGACTACGTCACGCGGAAGTACGGCGACGAACGCGTGGCGATGATTGTCACCTACGGCACCATCAAATCGAAGCAGGCGCTCAAGGACTCCTCGCGGGTGTTGGGCTATCCGTTCAGCATGGGCGAGCAGCTCACCAAGGCGCTGCCGCCGGCTGTCATGGCCAAGGACATCCCTCTGGGGGACATCGACGACCCGAAGTCCAAGCGCTACGGCGAGGCGGGGGAGTTTCGCGAGCTGGTCGCCACCAACCCGGAGGCCGCGAAGGTCTTCGAAACCGCCAAGGGCATCGAGGGCCTCAAACGCCAGTGGGGCGTGCACGCGGCCGGCGTCATCATGAGCTCCGACCCGATCATCGACGTCGTGCCCATCATGCGGCGGTTCCAGGACGGCCAGGTCATCACCCAGTTCGACTACCCGACCTGCGAGGGCCTGGGGCTGATCAAGATGGACTTCCTCGGGCTGCGGAACCTCACGATCATTTCGGACGCCATCGAGAACATCGCGGCGAACCGGAACGTCGAGCTGGACCTGGAGCGGCTGGAGGTCGACGACGCCGAGTCCTACAAGCTCCTGGCCCGTGGCGACACGCTGGGCGTGTTCCAGCTCGACGGCGGCCCCATGCGGTCTCTGCTCAAGCTCATGCGGCCCGACAACTTCGAGGACATCTCCGCCGTCATCGCGCTGTACCGCCCGGGCCCCATGGGCGCGAACTCGCACAACAACTACGCGCTGCGCAAGAACGGCCTGCAGGACGTCACTCCGATCCACGCTGAGCTCGAGGAACCGCTGCAGGAGATCCTGGGCACGACCTACGGCCTGATCGTGTACCAGGAGCAGGTCATGGCCATCGCGCAGAAGGTCGCCGGCTTCACGCTGGGCCAGGCGGACATTCTCCGTCGCGCGATGGGCAAGAAGAAGAAGTCCGAACTGGACAAGCAGTACGCCGGATTCCGCCAGGGCATGGTGGACAACGGGTTCTCGGAGGCGGCCGTGAAGTCGCTGTGGGACATCCTGCTTCCGTTCTCCGACTACGCGTTCAACAAGGCCCACTCCGCCGCCTACGGCATGGTGTCCTATTGGACCGCCTACCTCAAGGCGCACTACCCCGCGGAATACATGGCTGCCCTGTTGACGTCCGTCGCGGACGACAAGGACAAGTCCGCCATGTACCTGAACGAGTGCCGCCACATGGGCATTACGGTGCTCCCGCCGGACGTCAACGAGTCCGCGCTGAACTTCACGCCCGTCGGGGACGACATCCGCTTCGGCATGGGAGCCATCCGGAACGTGGGCACGAACGCCGTCCACGCGATGGTCGCCGCGCGCGAGGAAAAGGGCGCCTTCGAGAACTTCAGCGACTTCCTGCAGAAGGTGCCGGCCGTGGTCTGCAACAAGCGCACCATCGAGTCCCTCGTGAAGGCCGGGGCGTTCGACTCCATGGGCCACCCGCGCCGGTCGCTGGCGATGATCCACGAAGAGGCCGTCGACTCGGTGATCGTGCTCAAGCGCAACGAGGCCGCCAACCAGTTCGACCTGTTCAGCGCCTTCGACGACCCCGCCGTGGGGTCGGGGCTGGCCGTCGAGGTACCCGATCTGCCCGAGTGGGAGAAGAAGGACAAGCTCGCGTTCGAGCGGGACATGCTGGGCCTGTACGTCTCGGACCACCCCCTGAAGGGGTTGGGCGGGCTGCTCGACCAGCACGCCGAGCTGTCCATCACCCAAGTGCTGTCCGACGACGGCCCGCAGGACGGCCATACCGTCAAGATCGCCGGAATGATCACGTCCCTTCAGCGCCGCATCGCGAAGAACAGCGGCAATGCCTACGCCAAGTGCGAGGTGGAGGACCTCGGCGGCTCCATGGAGGTCATGTTCTTCGGCCAGGTGTACGGCCCCATCGCGACACTCCTGGCGGAGGACCTGATCGTGGTGGTGAAGGGTCGGGTCCAGCGGCGCGACGACGGTGCCATCAGCCTCAACGCGCAGGAACTGACGATTCCGGAGATCAGCGAGGACGGGCTGGCCGGCCCCGTGGTCATCAGCCTGCCGGGACACAAGGCCACGGAGGACGTGGTCTCCGCGCTGGGGGACGTCTTGCGCACCCATGCGGGCAACACGGAGGTGCGCGTGAAGCTGTCCAACACGAGAAGCGTCCAGTTGATGCGCCTGGGCATGGAGTTCCGCGTCAATCCGAACCCGGCGCTGTTCGGTGACCTCAAGGTGCTCCTCGGGCCCGCCTGCCTGGACGTGTAGGAGGGCGGGGCAACGTAAACTTGGGGTGTGACTTCCCCAGCATCCCAGACACCCGGACCCGACGCGCCGCGCGGCGTTGACCTGCGAGCGCTTGAGCTGCGCACCATCGACCTGCGGGGCGCGAGCCTGGATCACGCCGGTTTGAGGGCGGCACTGCCGCGGCCCGAACTCGACTTCAACACCGCGGCGTCCGCGGTCGAGGCGATTATCGAGCAGGTCCGCCGCGACGGCTTCGCCGCGCTGACCGAACTCGCGGCCCGCTTCGACGGCGTGGAGCGGGAACACACGCTGGTCCCGCGGTCCGCCCTCGTCGAGGCGCTGGAGCGTATCGACCCCGCCGTGCGCGCCGGCCTGGAGGAATCCATTCTGCGTGCCCGCGAATTCGCCACCGCCCAGGTCCCCGCCGACACCACCGTTTCCTACCCGCACGGTGCCACCGTCACGCAGCGCTGGGCACCCGTGCGGCGCGTCGGACTGTACGTGCCCGGCGGGCTCGCGGTCTATCCCAGCTCGGTCGTCATGAATGTGGTGCCCGCACAGGCCGCCGGGGTTCGTTCGCTGGCCATCGCCTCTCCTCCGCAGAAGGAATTCGGTGGACTGCCGCACCCCACGATCCTCGCCGCCGCGGAACTCCTCGGCGTTCACGAGGTGCACGCCATCGGCGGCGCCCAGGCCATCGCAGCCTTCGCCTACGGCGTGTCGGCCCCGGAGGGATCGGGTCTGGGTGCCATCGAGCCGGTCGATGTGGTCACCGGCCCGGGGAACCTGTACGTGGCCACGGCGAAGCGTCTGGTGAAGGGAATCGTCGGTATCGACGCGGAGGCCGGGCCAACGGAGATCGCGATCCTGGCCGACGAGACGGCGGATCCCAGATTCGTCGCGGCGGACATGGTCAGCCAGGCCGAACACGACCCGAACGCCGCGGCCGTCCTCGTGACGGATTCGGAAATCCTCGCCGACGCCGTCCGGGGGGAACTGCTCCGGCAGGTGGCAACCACGAAGCACGCGGACCGGGTCGCGGCCGCGCTGTCCGGACCGCAATCGGCCGTGGTGCTCGTGGACGGGCTGGACGAGGGGATCCGCGTGTGCGACGCCTACGCCGCCGAGCATTTGGAGATCCTCACGAAGGACGCCGCCGGTGTCGCCGCCCGCATCACCGCCGCGGGCGCGATCTTCGTAGGGCCGGACAGCCCGGTCAGTCTGGGGGACTACTGTGCGGGGTCCAACCACGTCCTGCCGACCAGCGGAACCGCTGCGTTCGCGTCCGGGCTCAACGTGTCCACCTTCCTGAAGGCGATCCAGGTGATCGACTACCCCCGCGAGGCACTCTTGGAGGTGGGCGGGCACGTCGTGGTTCTTTCGCGGGCCGAGGATCTTCCGGCGCACGGCGACGCGGTGCTGGTCCGAACCCAGGGACGGTCGTCGTGATCTGTCCCTTCTGCCGGAACTCGGATTCCCGCGTCGTCGATTCGAGGCTCACCGACGACGGCTCCGCCATTCGGCGGCGGCGACAGTGCGGCTCGTGCGGACGGCGCTTCACGACCGTTGAAACGGCCAGCCTCAGCGTCCTGAAGCGCTCGGGCGTGGCCGAGCCCTTCAGCCGGAGCAAGGTCATCAACGGCGTGCGCAAGGCCTGCCAGGGACGCCCCGTCACCGACGACGACCTGGCCGTTCTGGCACAGGAGGTCGAAGAGGCGGTGCGCGCTTCCGGAAGCGCCGAAATCAACGCCCACGAGGTGGGCCTGGCGATCCTCGGCCCGCTCCAGAAGCTGGACCAGGTGGCCTACCTCCGCTTCGCCAGCGTCTACCAGGGCTTCGAATCCCTGGAGGACTTCGAGACGGCCATCGGCAAGCTGCGGCGCGAGTCCGGCCTCTAGGAGGCGAAGCCGAAGTGGATGGCCGCCTGGAGCGCGCCGCCGACGATCCCGGCGTTGTTCTTCAGCGCGGCCGGAACGATCTCCGTGCGCAGGTCCAGCAACGGCAGGAAGTCCTCGCTGCGCTTGGAGATGCCGCCGCCCACGACGAACAGGTTCGGTGAAAACAGGAACTCGACGTGGGAGAAATAGCGCTGCAGCCGGACGCCGTACTCGTCCCACGGCAGGTCTTCGCGTTCGCGGGCGGAGGCGGACGCGCGGGATTCCGCGTTGGCTCCGTCGATCTCCAGGTGGCCCAGCTCCGCGTTCGGAACCAGCACGCCGTCGTGGATGAGCGCCGAGCCGATCCCCGTGCCCAGCGTGATGACGAGCACCGTTCCGCCGACGTTCTTGCCGGCGCCGTAGCGGACCTCCGCCAGGCCGGCCGCGTCGGCGTCGTTCATGACCTGGACCGGGCGGGCGAGCTTCTCGGTGAGCAGCGTGTCCACGTCCGTGTCGATCCAGGACTTGTCGACGTTGGCGGCGGACAGCGCAATGCCCTTGTGGATGATTGCGGGGAACGTGACGCCGACGGGGACCTCGGCGGACGGGGCGCCGTCCTTCGTGGACAGCTCGGCCACGATGGCCGCGACGACGTCGGCCACGGCCTCGGGCGTGGAGGGCTTGGGAGTGTCGATGCGGAAGCGGTCACCGACGAGTTTGCCCTTCTTCAGGTCGACGATGCCGCCCTTGATTCCCGTGCCGCCGATATCGATCCCGATGGCGGTGGGGTGCTTGGTCTTGTTCTTGTCGGTCTTCGACATCGGGCTCCTCGGAAGATGGATGGTGCACAGCGGATGAAAGGGGGTGGCGCCTACGCCGCGGTGAGGACTTCGGCCCCGTCGTCGGTCACGAGCAGGGTGTGTTCGAACTGGGCGGTCCGCTTGCGGTCGCGTGTCACCGCTGTCCAGTCGTCGTCCCACATGTCCCAGTCGATCGTGCCCAACGTGAGCATGGGTTCAATGGTAAACACCATTCCCGTTTCAATGACGCGGCTGTACGCCGGTGCGGCGTCATAATGCGGAATGATCAGCCCGGTGTGGAAGGCCTCGCCCACCCCGTGTCCCGTGAAGTCCCGCACCACGCCGTACCCGAACCGCTTCGCGTACGCCGAGATCGCGCGGCCGATGACGTTGATCTCACGCCCGGGCGCCACTGCCCGGATTGCCCTGCGCAGCGACTCCTCGGTGCGTTCCACCAACAGTCGCGACTCCTCGTCCACGTCGCCGGCCAGGAAAGTCGCGTTCGTGTCGCCGTGGACGCCGCCGATGAAGGCCGTGATGTCGATGTTCACGATGTCGCCGTCCCGCACTTCGGTGGTGTCGGGGATTCCGTGGCAAATGACCTCGTTGATGGACGCGCAGAGCGACTTGGGGAAACCGCGGTAGCCCAACGTGGACGGATACGCGCCGTGGTCCAGGAGGAACTCGTGGCCGATCCGATCCAGCTCGTCGGTGGTCACGCCCGGGACGACCGCCCGCCCGACCTCTCGGAGGGCGCGCGCGGCGATGCCGGACGCGACCCGGATCCGTTCGATGGTCTCCGAGTCCTTGACCTCCGAACCCTCGAACTTCGCGGGCGCCGGCTTGCCCACATACTCCGGCCGGGCGATGGACGAGGGCACGTGGCGCGGGGGAGTGGGCGTGCCGGGGACGAGGTTTCCGACGGGCGCGGTGGTGGTGCTTGGCATGTGATTCATCCTATCGCCATCGTTCTTCGCACGAGTAGGGTGGCCCCATGAGCGAGAACACGGAAACGGGCCAGGGCGACTTCTGGTTCAACGTCAACACGAAGCAGGTCGAAACCGGTGCGCAGTCGGACTGGACCCAACTGCTGGGTCCCTACGCGACGCGCGCCGAGGCGGAAAAGGCGTTGGAGACGGTGGAGCGCCGCAACCAGGCGTGGGACGCCGAGGACGACGCCTAGTTTCGCGGTGGCTCCAGGGACGCCCTCGGTCACCGGGCTTCCGAGCCTTAGCTACTGCTGGAATCCGTGCTCGGCGGCCGGGAACGTTCCCGCCAGCACATCGTCGTGGTAGGTGCGGGCGGCTCGCGAGATTTCCGTACCGAGGTCGGCGTAGCGTTTGACGAACTTCGCGACCTTCTCCGTGCGCAGCCCCAGCATGTCCTGCCAGACGAGCACCTGTCCCGTGGTGCCCGCCCCGGCGCCGATCCCGATCGTCGGGATCCTCAGCGCGGCGTCGACTTCGGCGGCGACATCCGTGGGGACCATTTCCATCAGTACGCAAAAGGCCCCGGCCTCCTCGAGCGCGAGTGCGTCGGCAACGAGCGCGGCCGCGGCCTCGCCCCGGCCCTGCACGCGGTACCCGCCGAGGGCGTGTTCGCTCTGCGGGGTGAATCCGATGTGGCCCATGGCAGGGATGCCCGCGGCCGCCAGGGCGCGGACGTGCCCCGCGTAATGGGCGCCGCCCTCCAACTTGACGGCGTGGACGAGTCCTTCCTTCAACAGGCGTACGGACGACTCCACCGCCTGCGCGGGCGAGACCTCGTAGCTTCCGAACGGCAGGTCGCAGACCACCAGCGGCCGGTTCGCGCCGGCGGTGACGGATTTGGCGAACACGATCATCTCGTCGAGCGTGATGGGCAGGGTCGTCGCGTAGCCCATGACGTTGTTGGCGGCGGAATCGCCAACGAGCAGGACCTCGATGCCGGCTTCGTCGAAGATCCGTGCCATGTACTGGTCGTAGGCGGTGAGCATCGCGAACCGGCGCCCCTCCGCCTTGGCCTGGGCCAGGTGGTGGGTCCTGATGCGGGCGATGGGCTTCGGCCCCGGAACGGGCTGCGCGGCACTGGCGGAACCGGGCCCGTAGGGGGCGTTCTCTTCGGGGCTCATGGCCGACAGCCTACTTCAACACCGGGCCGCACGGCGGGGTCCGCACGCTCGTCAACGCCGTAATGCGGGTCCTTCCGAGTAGAGTGGAAAACGGTGGCCGGAGCCATCGCCGCCGAATGCATTCCACCGTGGAAGGAGTCCCGCACGTGGACCGTCAGCAGGAGTTTGTCCTCAGGACCATCGAGGAGCGGGACGTGCGGTTCGTCCGCCTCTGGTTCACCGACGTCGTCGGATCCCTTAAATCCGTCGCCCTGGCGCCGGCCGAGGTGGAGGGCGCCTTCGAGGAGGGGCTCGGCTTCGACGGCTCGTCCATCGAGGGGCTCTCGCGCATATTCGAGTCCGACATGCTCGCGCAGCCGGACCCGTCCACGTTCCAGATCCTCCCGTGGCGCGGGGACACGGAGCCGACGTCGCGCATGTTCTGCGACATCCTGACGCCCGACGGCGCGCCGTCGCCCGCCGACCCGCGCAACGTCCTCAAGCGACAGCTCGCCGCCGCCGCGGACATGGGGTTCACGTGCTACACGCACCCGGAAATCGAGTTCTACCTCCTGGAGTCCTCGGACATCGGAGCGGCCGGACCCGTGCCGGTGGACTACGGGGGATACTTCGACCACGTCACCGGAGGCGTCGGCCAGGACTTCCGCCGCAAGGCCGTGACCATGCTCGAGGCCGTCGGCATCTCCGTGGAGTTCAGCCACCACGAGAACGGACCGGGCCAGAACGAGATCGACCTGCGCTATGCGGACGCGCTGCAGACGGCGGACAACGTCATGACGTTCCGCACCGTGATCAAGGAAGTGGCCCTGCAACAGGGCATCTACGCCACGTTCATGCCCAAGCCGTTCTCGGACCACCCGGGCTCCGGGATGCACACGCACTTTTCCCTGTTCGAGGGGGACAGCAACGCGTTCTTCGAGGCGGGCCAGGAATACCAGCTCTCCACCACGGCCCGGCAGTTCATCGCTGGCCTGCTGCACCACGCGCCCGAGTTCACCGCCATCACGAACCAGTTCGTGAACTCCTACAAGCGCATGTGGGGCGGGGGCGAGGCCCCCAGCCACCTGTCCTGGGGCCACAACAACCGTTCCGCCCTGGTGCGCGTGCCCCTATACAAGCCCAACAAGGGCCAGTCCGCGCGCGTCGAATACCGCGGTCTGGACTCCGCGGTGAACCCCTACCTCGCCTACGCCGTCCTGCTGGGCGCCGGGCTCAAGGGCATCCAGGAGGGCTATGAGCTGCCCCCGGGGGCCGAGGACGACGTCTGGAGCCTGTCTTCGGCCGAACGCCGCGCCATGGGCCACGACCCGCTTCCCGGCAGCCTGCACGACGCCATCCGCAGCATGGAGGACTCGGAGCTGGTGGCCGGGATCCTCGGCGAGCAGGTCTTCGAGAGTTTCCTGCGCAACAAGCAGGACGAATGGCATGCCTACCGGCAGAATGTCAGTCCGTTCGAGATCAACCGCTATCTGGGCATCCTCTAGGAAAACACCATGAGCCTCACGCGCCGCCTGATCGCAGCGGGGTTCGACGACGTCGACCGCGCCAAGCGCTTCATGGAGGCGCCCGAGCTCGCCGGCGTCGACCACGATGCGCTGCTGAGGGGGTTCGCCCTGTCCGCAGACCCGGACCAGGCGCTGCTGGCGCTCGTGCGGTTGGCCGAACAGTCCCCGCAGGCCGCCTCGCTGGTGGCCCGGGGAGAGGGGGCCGTGCCGCTGTTCCGCCTCCTGGGCGCGTCCGAGGCGCTGGCGGAGTTCCTGGTCCGGCACCCGGAGCACGTCGGTCTCCTGGACCGCGCGCCCGATCCGAGCCCCGAGGCCACGCCCGCCGAACGCCTGCGCGCGGAACTGATGGAAGCGGTCGGGGCCGATCCGGCGTCGGACCGTCCGCTCGTCCCCACCGCCGGAAAGGAAGCATACGCGGCCCTGCGCGTAGCCTACCGAAGGTGCCTCACCGACCTCGCCATCCGCGACGTGTGCGCCGCCGACCCCCTTGCCGTCATGCCCTTGGTGGGCCGCGAGCTGGCCGACCTTGCGGCCGCCGCCGTCGACGCCGCGCTGGCCGTTTCGCGCACCGAGGCCCAGGAGCGTTTCGGGGCGGCCGACGTCGCGGCAGTGCGGCTGGCCGTCATCGGCATGGGCAAGTGCGGTGCCGGCGAGCTGAACTACATTTCCGACGTCGACGTCGTCTACGTCCACGCGGCCGACGGGCTCGACGAGAACACCGCCGCGAGCATAGCGGCGGCGCTCGCGTCGGGGATCGCCCGGGCCGTCGGAACGGCCGGCATCGAGCCCGGCCTGTGGGAGGTGGACGCCAACCTGCGGCCCGAGGGCAAGGACGGCGCGCTGTCCCGGACCCTGGAATCGCACGTCGCCTACTACCGGCGCTGGGCGCAGAGCTGGGAGTTCCAGGCGCTGCTCAAGGCCCGGCACATCGCGGGCGACGCCGAACTCGGACGCGCCTACGAGGAGGCCGTCGCGCCGATGATCTGGGCGTCGTCGGAACGCGACAATTTCGTGGAGTCCGTGCAGGCCATGCGCCGGCGGGTCACCGACAACATCCCCGACCACGAGGCGGGACGGCAGCTCAAGCTCGGACCGGGAGGCCTGCGGGACGTCGAGTTCACCGTCCAGCTGCTGCAACTCGTCCACGGGCGCGTGGACGAGGACATCCGCGTGCGGGACACGACGACGGCCATCGCCGCGCTGAGCGACGCGGGCTACATCGGCCGGTCCGACGCCGCGGAGTTCGACGCGGCCTACCGCTATCTCCGCGTGCTCGAGCACCGCATCCAGCTGGTGCAGCTGCGGAGAACCCACCTGATGCCGGTCCGGGACCCCGCGCTCCGGGCGCTGGCCCGCGCGTCGCAGGGCACCGCCGCGCGGACCCGGCCCACCGCGGCAGAACTGCAGGAGCAGTGGCAGCGCACGAAGAAGTCCGTGCGGAGGCTGCACGAGCGCATCTTCTACCGGCCGCTGCTGGCGACGGCCGCGAACCTGAGCACCGACGAGGTGCGCCTGACCGCGGGCGCCGCCGAGGCGAGGCTCAAGGCCCTGGGATACGTCGATCCACGGGGTGCCATGCGGCATATCGAATCGCTGACTTCCGGGGTCCGCCGTCGCGCGTCCCTGCAGCGCCAACTGCTGCCGATCCTGCTCGGCTGGATCGCGGACGGCGTCGACCCCGACGCCGGCCTGCTCGGTTTCCGCCGACTGAGCGAGGCGTTGGGGGAGACCCACTGGTATCTGGGGATGCTGCGTGATTCGAGCGCCGGCGCCGAGCGGCTGTGCCATGTGCTGTCCAACAGCCGGTTCATCACCGACCTGTTGGAGGTGTCTCCGGAGTCGGCCGCCTGGCTGGGCGACGACAAGGAACTCAAGCCCATGCCCTTCGAACAGCTCTGGCAGGAAAACGCGGCCAAGATGCGGCGCAATCCGCGTCCCGATGCCGCCATGCGCCTGGTGCGGCTGAACCGGCGCCGCGAGATGCTGCGCGTGGCGCTGGCCGATTCGGCCGGCATGGTCGACGTCGACACGGTGGGCAGGGCCCTCTCGGACGCGGACCGGGCGGCTGTCCTCGGAGCGTTGCGGGTGGCGGAAACGGAGGAGTTCGAGACCACACCGCGACGGACGGATCTGCTGGTGGTGGCCATGGGCCGCCAAGGTGGCAGGGAAATCGGCTACGGCTCCGACGCCGACGTGATGTTCGTCCACCGCCCCCGCGACGGCGCGGGTGCGCAGGAGGCCCAGGAGCAGGCGCTGCGTGTCGTCACCCGGCTCGGCCAACTGCTCACCCAGCCTCTGAAGCCCGCCGTCCAGGCCGAACCCAAGCTGGTCGTCGACGCCGCCCTGCGGCCGGAGGGCAAGCAGGGTCCCCTGGTCCGCTCGCTGGAGGCATACCGCGAGTACTACGAACGCTGGGTCCTGGTCTGGGAAAAACAGGCACTGCTGCGCGCCCGGCCGATCGCCGGCGACGACGCGCTGGCCGAGGACTTCATGGCGCTCGTCGACGGCGTGCGCTACGGATCGGATATCGGGGAGCTGGAAGTGCGGGAGATCCGGCGGATCAAGGCGCGCGTCGAAGCCGAGCGGCTTCCGCGCGGGGCGGATCCCGCCCGGCACGTGAAACTGGGACGTGGCGGCCTCAGCGACGTCGAGTGGCTGGTCCAGCTGCTGCAGCTGCAGCACGCCGGCGAGCACCCGGCCCTGCGCACGACCGGGACCCGCGAGGCGCTGCGCGCCATCGCCGCGGCCGGAATCCTGCCGCTGGAGGACGTGGAACTGCTGGACCGCGCCTGGGTGCTGGCGACGCGGATCAGGAGCGCCACCCTCGTCTGCACAGGCCGCGCATCGGACGTGCTGCCGCGCTCTGGACTGGAGCTCGAGGCCGTGGCACGCTGGTGCGGCTACCCGCGGGGCGATGCAGGCCGGATGGAGGACGACTACCGGAAGTCGGCCCGCCGCGCGCGGCAGGTCTTCGAGAAGCATTTCTACGGATTCTGACGGGCGGCACACGTCGCCGCGGACACGAGGAGCGCACATGCACGTCACCAAGGCAGAACTGGACGATCTCGCGCGCGAGCACCTGGCGAAGGCCGCGACGGCCCCGCACGGGCGCAGCGCCCACGCCGTGTTGAGGGACGGACGCCTGCGGCACACGCTGATGGCCCTCGACACCGGCGCCGTGCTCGGCGACCACGACAAGCCCGAGTCCGCGACGCTGCTGGTGCTCCAGGGGAGCGTCACCGTGTCATGGGACGGCGGCGAGCAGCGAGTCGACCACGGCGGTCTGTTCGTGCTGCCGAACGCGGTCCACAGCGTGAGGGCCGAGTCCCCGGCGGTGTTCCTGCTCAGCACGATCGCCGGATAAACGACGGCGGGGCCGCACCTTCGTGGAGAAGGTGCGGCCCCGCCGTCGTGCCGGTGGTGACTAGCAGCCGTAGTAGAGCTCGAACTCGTACGGGTTCGGGCGCAGCGACAGCGGCTTGATCTCGTTCTCGCGCTTGTACTCGATCCAGGTCCGGATCAGGTCCTCGGTGAAGACATCGCCGGCGAGCAGGAATTCGAAGTCCTCCTCGAGGGCCTCCAGCGCCTCCTCGAGGGACCCGGGGGCCTTCTGGATGTCCTTGGCTTCTTCGGCCGGGAGCTCGTAGAGGTCCTTGTCGATCGGGTCGGACGGCTCGATGCGGTTCTTGATTCCGTCCAGGCCGGCCATCAGCTGCGCGGCGAACGCCAGGTACGGGTTGGCCGAGGCGTCCGGGGCGCGGAACTCGATGCGCTTGGCCTTGGGGTTCGAGCCGGTGATCGGGATGCGGATGCCGGCGGAGCGGTTGCCCTGCGAGTACACCATGTTGACCGGGGCCTCGTAGCCCTTGACCAGGCGCTTGTAGGAGTTCACGGTCGGGTTGGTGAAGGCCAGGACGGCGGAGGCGTGCTTAAGCAGGCCGCCGATGTACCAGCGCGCGACGTCGGACAGGCCGGCGTAGCCCTTCTCGTCGTAGAACAGCGGGTCGCCGTTGGACCACAGCGACTGGTGGCAGTGCATGCCCGAGCCGTTGTCGCCGAAGATCGGCTTCGGCATGAACGTTGCGGACTTGCCCCAGGCGTCGGCGACGTTCTTGACGATGTACTTGAACTTCAGCAGGTCGTCGGCCGAGTGCGTCAGGGTGTTGAACCTGTAGTTGATCTCCGCCTGGCCGGCGGCGCCGACCTCGTGGTGGGAGCGTTCGACCTCGAGGCCGGCGGCATCCAACTCGACGCACATGGCATCGCGCAGGTCGGCCTGCTTGTCGGTCGGGGAGACGGGGAAGTAGCCGCCCTTGAAGGGGGTCTTGTAGCCCTGGTTTCCGCCCTCTTCCTTGCGGCCGGTGTTCCACGGCGCCTCGTCCGAATCGACCTTGTAGAACGAACCCTCCGGCTTGGACTCGTACTGCACGTTCTCGAAGACGAAGAACTCGGCCTCGGGGGCGAAGAATGCGGTGTCGGCGATGCCGGTGGACGCGAGGTAGGCCTCGGCGCGCTCGGCGACGCCGCGCGGGTCGCGGTGGTACGGCTCTCCGGTGCGCGGGTTCACGATGGAGAAGTTGAAGGCCAGCGTCTTCTCGATGCGGAACGGGTCGAGGAAGCCCGTCGTCACGTCCGGGATCAACTGCATGTCGGAATCGGCAATGCCCTGGAAGCCCTTGATGGATGAACCGTCGAACAGCTGGCCGTTCACGAAGAAGTCGGCGTCCACCGTCTTGGCCGGGACATTGAAGTGCTGCTGGACACCCGGGAGGTCGGTGAACCGGATGTCGACGAACTTCACGTCTTCGTCGGCAATGTACTGGAGGACTTCGTCCGTAGTCTTGAACATCTAAAACTGCTCCTAATGGGGGCGTTAGATCCGGGCCGCGGGAGACCTGGGATCGGGCGATCGGTACCCGAAGTTGTGTCAACAATAACGAATCGGCGTTACCCGACCATGACGCAATTGTTTCCGGCACGTTACACAACGCTTTTCCATCCCGCAATGCCGTGTCCGCGCTCACGCGTGGATGTGGCGGCGGGCCGGGGTTCGACGGCGCCCCGGCGGTAGTCTGGAGCGGTGGACAGAAAAGACTTTGGATCCTGGCTCGAGGGCCCGCCGCAACTCAATTCGGAGGCCTGGCCGGGCCGGCGGTTGGGGCGACCCGAGTCCGGACAGGGGAGCGTCGCCCGGCTCGGGCGGCGGATCGGCGCCCTGAGCATCGACTGGGTTCTGGCGATGGCCCTGTCCTTCGTGTTCTTCGGCGGGGACCCGAGCGCCAATTTGGCGTTCTTCGCCGGCATGCAGATCCTGTTCGTCGGCGTGACGGGCCACTCGATCGGCCACCGCACCCTGGGCATGCAGGTCCAGCGCCTCGACGGGACGGCCGCGCGGCCGCTCGACGGCCTGTTGCGCACGGTCCTCCTTTGCCTGGTCGTCCCGCCGCTGCTCGGCGACGCGGACCAGCGGGGGCTGCACGACCGGGCGGCTAAAACCATTCTCGTGCGTATCTGACGGCCACCGCCGCACTTCTCGAGCGGACGTCGGACGCGAATGGCCCGGACCAAGCGGTCCGGGCCATTCGTCTTGTGGCGGGCAGGCGTCCTAGCGTCCGCGCATTGAACGGCGGTCGGGACGGGCCTTCATGGGATCGATGCCCTTGGGAATCGGCAGCTTGGCGCTTCCGAGCGTCGTCAGCCGCAGGTCCACGGCATGGACCTCCTGCTTGTTGAGCGCCTTCGGCAGCTTTTTCATCTTCTTGGCGACGTCGCCCAGGGCGGTCTGCCCCTCGGCGCTGCCGGCGTTGATCACGTGCATCGGAACGTTGGGGAGCACGCGGGACATGCGGCGGCGTTCGGCATCCACCAGGGGACGCACGCGCGCCGTCGGACCCTCGGCCACAAGCACGACGCCGGCGCGCCCGATCGCGAGGAACACCAGGTCCTGCGTCCGCGGGCTCACGGCCACGGGCTGGTCCTTCAGGATCCAGCCCCGGCGCAGCACGCTCATCGACGCGCCGGCCGCGCCAGGGCGGCCCTCGAGCTGCGCGAACGCCGCCTTCTCCGCCCTGCGCGAGAGGATGAAGGTCGCCGCAAGGAGACCCAGCGGGATGGAGATCAGCAACAGGGTAATCCAGTTGTTGATCAGGAGGCCGATCACCAGACCCACCGCGACGGTTCCCAGGAAGGCCAACAGCATGAGCCAAACAACGTTCGGATCGTTGCGCCGGGTCATCTGGAAGACCTGGCCGAGCTGCTTCAGCCGACCGGGTTTCTTCGGGGCCGAGTCGGCCTTGGGCTTGCGGGAAAAGAGCCTGCGTTTGGGCTTCGCGTCGTCCACGGGGGAGCTATCGGGGGTCTTGGCCATAGTGAGTCGATTCTACGCGATGGAGGCGTCTCAGCGCGCCGAGAGAAGGCTGGATGCTTCCTGGCGCGTGCTGCCGGAGCTTTCGATGTGTGCCAGTGCCTCCGGAATCGGCAGGCCCTTCTTGCGCATGGCCCCGGCCCATAGGCGGCCGGCGCGGTAGGAGGATCGCACCAGCGGACCGCTCATGACGCCGAGGAAGCCGATTTCCTCGGCCTCCTTCTGCAGGTCGACGAACTCCTGCGGCTTCACCCAGCGCTCCACCGGGTGGTGGCGTTCGGTGGGGCGCAGGTACTGGGTGATGGTCAGCAGGTCGCAGCCGGCGTCGTGCAGGTCGCGCATCGCTTCGGAAACCTCCGCCAGTGTCTCGCCCATGCCGAGGATGAGGTTCGATTTGGTGATCATGCCGTTGTTGCGGCCCTGTGTCAGCACGTCGAGCGAGCGTTCGTAGCGGAACGCCGGGCGGATGCTCTTGAACAGCCGCGGCACGGTTTCGACGTTGTGTGCGTAAACCTCGGGGGCGGACGCGCAGATCTCGTCGAGGTACTCCGGCTTGCCGGAGAAGTCGGGGATGAGCAGCTCGACGCCGGTCCCCGGGTTCAGCTGGTGGATGCGGCGGACGGTTTCCGCGTACAGCCACGTGCCCTCGTCCTCGAGGTCGTCGCGCGCCACGCCCGTGACGGTGGCGTAGCGCAGATCCATCTTCTTGACGCTCATGGCGACCTTGAAGGGCTCGGCGCGGTCCAGGGCGGCCGGCTTTCCCGTGTCGATCTGGCAGAAGTCGCACCGGCGCGTGCATTCGGAGCCGCCGATCAGGAACGTCGCCTCGCGGTCCTCCCAGCACTCGAAGATGTTCGGGCAGCCCGCCTCCTCGCAGACGGTGTGCAGGCCTTCGGACTTGACCAGCTTCTTCAATTCAACGTATTCGGGGCCGATCTCGACCTTGGCCTTGATCCACTCGGGCTTGCGCTCCACGGGAGTCGCGGAATTGCGCTGTTCGATCCGCAGCATGCGGCGGCCTTCGGGTGCGAGGGTCATGAGAGGGCTCCTTCGGTGGCTGTTGTCTTCACGGCGGGCAGCAGTTGTGCCGCCAGTTCCTCTTCGACGCGGTCGAGCACATCGGACGGCTCCACGGTCCTGCCGGCCTCGGCCGAGATCGTGGTGACGCCGGCGTCGGTGATGCCGCAGGGGATGATCTGGCCGTACGGGGCCAGATCGTTGGAGCAGTTCAGGGCGAAGCCGTGCATGGTGACGCCGTGGTCGACGCGGATCCCGATGGCGGCGATCTTGCGGTCCGGCGCGACGCCGTCGCCGAGGACCCACACGCCGGAGCGGCCCTGGACGCTGACCGCTTCGATGCCGAATCCGGCCACGACGCGAATCAACGCCTCCTCCAGGCGGTTGACGTAGTCGCGGATGCCCGCGCGGTTGCCCAGCTCGACAATCGGATAGCCGACCAGCTGGCCCGGGCCGTGCCAGGTGAGCTTGCCGCCGCGGTCCACGTCGACCACGGGCGTGCCGTCCAGCGGCAGGTCCTCGGGCTCGGTGCGTTTACCGGCCGTGTAGACGGGCGCGTGCTCGAGGAGCAAGACCTGTGGCTCGCTCGTGCCGGCGGCCACCTCCGCGTGGATCGCACGCTGGAGGTCCCATCCCGTCACATAGTCGACGAAGGAGGGCGCGAAACCAACGCGCCGGAAGTTGATGGTCATGGCGTCAAGGTTACGCTTCGGGGCCGGGAGGTTCGAATTACGTGAACGGCCCCGGTTGTGGATAACCTCTGCGGGCTTTCGGCGGCTCCGGTAGAAATGAACCATGGACTCGACACCGGTGACCCAGCGGCCCCCGATCATCGACGGCTATGTCGTGGAGCGCGAACTCGGGCGCGGCGGCACGGCGAGCGTCTACGAGGTGCGCCGCGAGAGAACGGGGGCGCTGTTCGCCCTCAAAATCGGCACGGGCACCGGCACCCGTTCCGCGGAGCTCCTGGCTCGGGAAGTGGAGGTGTTGCGCGGCATGGCACACCGGCATCTGGTGGGCGTCGAGGGAACCGCGCAGACGTCGCGCGGAGCAGGCATCCTGATGGAATACATGCCCGGTGGTTCGGTGGCCGATCTGGTGGCCGCCCGCGGGCCGGTACCGCTGGGGGAAGCCATCACCATCCTCGCACCGGTGGCGCAGGCGCTCGCGGCGCTGCACGGGGCCGGGGCCGTCCACGGCGACGTCGCCCCGGGCAACATCCTGTTCACCTCCGAGGGCATGCCGAAGCTGGGGGACCTCGGTCTGGCCTCGCTCGTGGGCCGCCCGGGAACATCGGGCGGTACGCCCGGGTTTTCCGCGCCGGTGGATCCGGGCGAGGGCAACAAATCGATCCACCCGGCGCGGGACGTCTTTTCGATCGGCGCGGTCGGTTGGTATCTGCTCACGGGGCGCACCGCCGCAAGCACCCCTCACCGCCCGCCGCTGGGCAGCCTGGATCCGACCGTTCCCGACGAGTTCGCGCGGCTCCTCGAGGACTGCCTTCAGGAGGACGAATCATTGCGGCCCTCGGCCGAGGAAGTCGCCCGGCGCGTGTTCTGCGGGACCGCCCCCGAACCGGTCGGGCTGACGGAGTCCGTGCATCCGGAAGCCATGGGGCACATGGTGACGCAGATGGCCGACCGCGGGAAGCGTGTGACCAGGCGCTCCCGTTTAAGCCGCCGGGCGGCGCCCACTCCGGTCTGGGTGCGGAAGGCGAGCGGCGGTCCCCGGCCGTCGAACGGTCTCGGGGTCCGGCTGGGCGTGGCCGTGGCGGTGACTCTTCTCCTGCTGGCGGGCGCCGCGACGTGGTGGGTTGGCCGGCCGGGGCCCACCGAGGGCACGGTGTCCGGCGAAGGGCCGGCGCCGACCGCGTCGCCGGCTGCCGGAACGGGGACCCCTCCGGCGGGTGACGCCGCGGCCTCCGGCACCGTCCGTGCCTCGCCGTCACCCGGTACGACCCCGGGCGTCCCGGAGGATCCGGCACGTGCCGCCGTCGCGCTGGCCGCCCAGAGGGACGCCGCGCTGTCCCGCGCGGACGGGGCGGCACTGCGCCGGATCCACCATCCCGACGGAACGTCGCTGGCGGCCGACTCCGAGACCGTTAGCGCGCTGGAGGCCGACGGCATCCGGTACGACGGGCTGGTGACCGAGCTGACCGACGTCGAACCCGGTTCCGGAGCCGCGTCCGGGACGGTGGAGGTCGCGGCGACCAGCACCATGTCGCCGTACCGCGTCGTCGACGCGGAGGGCCGTACCGTGGCCACGGAGACGCGGGAAAAGGTGCAGCATGTGGTGCTGGAACTGCGGAGGTCCCAGGGGCGTTGGATGATCTTCCGCGTGGTGCGGGACACCGGCGGCGCGTAGGCCGGCCGCTGGCTGGATAGGATCGGAGAATGGAGCCCACTAGCTATCTGCGCTACCCGCACATTGCCAACGACCTGGTCACGTTCGTCGCCGAAAACGACGTCTGGATCGCCCCGCTGACCGGCGCCCGCGCGTGGCGCATTTCCGGGATGGGCCTGCCGGCGCGCGGTCCGCGGTTCACCCCGGACGGATCCGCCCTTGTCTGGAGCGTCCTGCAGGGCAGCGCCCCGGAGATCGTCACGGCAGGCACGGACGGTGGGGGATACCGCCAGCTCACCCACTGGGGACAGCCCAGCACGCGTGTGCGTGGCTTCACCCCCGAAGGCGACGTCCTGGCCGTCAGCGCCCACGGACAGGCGGACGGCCGGCACACCTGGGCGCGCGCGCTCCCGCTCGACGGCGGTCCCTCCCGCATCCTGCCCCTCGGTCCGGTGGACTCCGTGGTCTGGGGGCCCAGCGTCGGCGACGACCGGCCTGTTGTCCTGGGCACGGCGCTGAGCCGGGAACCCGCGTACTGGAAGCGGTACCGGGGCGGTGCCGCCGGCAAGATCTGGATAGACCGCGACGGCGGCGGAGACTTCGGGCGACTCGTCCCGGAACTGGACGGCAACCTGTGCGATCCGGTCTGGGTGGGTGGACGGATCGCGTTCCTCTCGGACCACGAGGGCTACGGGAACGTCTACTCCGTGTTCCCGGACGGCTCGGACCTGCGGCGGCACACGGACCACGAGCAGTTCTACGCGCGGCACCTTTCCAGCGACGGCGAACGCGTGGTGTACGAGCACCGCGGGCGGCTCTTTGTCTTGGACACGCTGGACGGCGAGGCCCGCCGCCTGGAGATCACGCTTGGATCCGCCGGCCACGGGCGGCGCCGGCAGACGCTGGCGCCGGCGCGGCACCTCAACGCGGCCGTCCCGGACAGGGAGGGTGTGGCCAGCGTTGTGGAAACCCACGGGACGCTTCACCTGCTCAAGCACCGCGACGGCCCGTCGCACGCCATCGAGGCGACCCCGGGCGTCCGCGGACGGTTGGGCCGGATGCTCGGCGGCGCACACGTCGGCTACATCGCGGACCGCGGCGGCGAGGAGGCCCTGTTCGTTCGCGATGTCGCGACCGACGCCTTCTTCGGCGCCCACGGACCGATCCCCAGCGCGCTCGAGGACGACTCCGCGCCCGGCGCCTCCGATGCGCCCGGCGCCCGAGCAATGTTCCGCGGCGTCCAGGGCCACGAGCCGGTGGAGCCCAATGGATCCGACACTCTGGCCGCCGCTGAAGACGAGGATGCTGGGGTCCTGCCCCAACCGGTCAGTGCCACGGCGGTCACCGGCGCGGCTGCCGGCGAGCCCGCGCCGGCGCGGGTGCCGGACGTGGAAGCGCCCTCCCGCGACGGCGACGAGGGACAGGTCGACGAGGGACGCGACGACGGGGAACACGGCGACGGCGGCCGGTCCGCGACCACGCCGACGGAACACGATGGCGAAGCCGCCCCGGCCGACTGCCTCCGCCGGATCCAACTGCCCTGCCGCGGTCGGGTGCGCAGCATGGAGTCGAGCCCGGACGGCCGGTGGCTGGCGATCGGGTCCGAATACGGCGAGGCCTATCTGCTGGACGTCGATGGCGGGCAGTGGCGGGAACTGTGCGCCACCGATTTCGGCGGCATCACCGACCTCAGCTTCTCCCCGGACTCCGGATGGCTGGCGTGGATCGAACCCGTGACCGCGTTCGAGGGCCGAAGCCGCATCATGCTGACATCCACCACCGAACCGGAACGTGGAGCCGTCCAGGTGACGGACGCGCGCTTCCACGACCACTCGCCGTCGTTCACGCACGACGGCCGCTACCTGGCGTTCCTCTCGGAGCGCAGTTTCGACCCGGTGTACGACACCCATAGTTTCGACCTGAGCTTCCCGGCGTCGACCAAGCCGTTCATGGTCGCCCTGGCCGACGCCACGCCCAGCTTGTTCGGCCCGTCCGTGTACGCGGCGGACGCGGGCCCGGGCGACGTGCCGGGCGGAACCGCGTCCGTGGACGCCAAGCCGGCGGGAGAAGGCGCCGCGGACGGACCGGCGAAGACCGTCGTCGTGGAAGACGGGATCGGCCAGCGGCTGTTTGCGGTGCCGGTGGCACAGGGCCGCTACAGCCGGCTCGTGGCCGTGGAGAAGGGGCTGCTCTGGCTGGTCGACGAGTCCACCGGCGTGACCGGTGACGGGCGCGGCCCCGACGCGGAGGCCCCCGCCCTGCGGCTCGAGCGTTTCTCGTATGCGGACCGGAGCGTCAACACCCTGGTGCCCCGGCTGAAGCAATACCGCGTGAGCGGCGACAAGCGCCGACTCGTGTTCGTCGACGGGCAACAGGTGCGCAGCGTGCCGGTGGACCGCCCGCTGGACCCGTCCTCGCCGGATGCGCACACGCTGGACCTGAACCGCATCCGGGTGGAACTCGATCCGGCCAAAGTCTGGGAGCAGGCGTTCACCGAGGCCTGGCGGCTGCAGCGCGACTTCTTCTGGACCGCCGACATGGCCGGGCTGGACTGGCCCGCCATCGCGGAAAAATACCGGCCGCTCATCGCGCGGCTGGGTAGCCACGACGACCTCGTCGACATCCTGCTGGAGATGCACGGCGAGCTGGGCACGTCCCACGCCTACGTCTCGCCGTTCGCCGCCACCGAGCCCGGCGCCGGGCGCCAGGGTCTGCTCGGCGCGGACCTGGAGCGAGTGGACGGGGTCTGGCGCATCGCCAAGGTGCTGGAGGGGGAGACCTCCGATCCACAGGCGTATTCCCCGCTGACGGCACCGGGTGTTGCGGTGCGCGCGGGGGACGCCATCCTCGCCGTCGACGGGCAGCGGACCCCGCACGACGGCGGTCCGGACCTCCTGCTCAAGGGTGCAGCGGGACGCACGGTGGAGCTGACCATCGAGGGCGGACCGGACAGCCGCAGGCCGGGCGAGGTGCGCCGCGTCGCCGTCGTGCCCGTGCGAGACGAACAGCGCCTGCGCTACCAGAATTGGGTCGCGGGAAACCGGCGCACCGTCCGGACGGCGTCGCAGGACGCGTTCGGGTATCTGCACATCCCAGATATGGCGGCGCACGGATGGGCCCAACTGCATCGGGATCTGGACACCGAGACCGAGCGCGACGCGCTGATCGTGGACGTCCGGCGCAACCGCGGCGGGCATACCTCGCAACTCGTCGCCGAGCTCATCGGGCGCAAGGTGACGGCATGGACCATGGCCCGGGAAACTCGCACGGGCACCTACCCCTCCAGCGCCCCGCGCGGACCGGTGGTGGTCATCGCCGACGAATGGGCTGGCTCCGACGGAGACATCATCACTCAGGTCGCAAAGCTGCGCGCCATCGGACCGGTGGTCGGGATGCGCACGTGGGGCGGGGTGGTGGGGATCGACAACCTGTTCGACCTGGCCGACGGCACCAAGGTGACACAGCCGCGGTATGCGACGTGGTTCGTTGGGGGCGTGGGCTGGGGTCTGGAGAACCGCGGGGTCGATCCGGACATCGAGGTCCCCTACCCGCCGCACGCCTACGCGGCCGGGGAGGACCCCCAGCTGGAGCAGGGCGTCGCCGTGCTCAAGGAGATGCTCCGCGAGATTCCCACCCAGCAGCCGCCGCGGCTCGCGGGATACCGTTCCCTGCAGCCGGCGCCGCTCCCGCCCCGCCCGCAGGACGTCCAGCCGACGACCGCCGCCGACGTGCCGTAACGGCACAGTCGACGCGAAGGAGCCCGTCCCGGCACGTGGCCGGAGGCGGGCTCCTGGTCCTTTTTGCCTCCTAGGAGGCGAGTTTCGCGTCGAGGGTGATGCTGGGGACCGACGCGAGCGCCTTCGACACCGGGCAGCCTTCCTTGGCAGCCTGTGCGCTCTTCTGGAAGGTCTCCTCGTCGATTCCCGGGACCGTCGCGACGACTATCAGCCTGATTTCGGAGACGAGCGGCCCGTCGGTGGTGTCGAAGTCGACCTCCGCGGTGGTGCGGATGCTGTCGGCGACGTGGCCCGCCTCCTTGAGGATGTTGCTGAAGGCCATCGAGAAGCACGAGGCGTGCGCGGCGGCGATCAGTTCCTCGGGGCTCGTCTTGCCCTCCGCCTGTTCCGCACGGGCCTTCCAGGTCACGTCGAAGGTGCCGATCCCGGACGTCTCGAAGGTGGTCCGGCCGCTGCCGGTGAGATCCCCGCTCCATTCGGTGCGCGCGGTACGAGTTGTAGCCATCGTGACTCCTCCATGGTTGCTCTTCGGCCGCCCGGTCGACGGCCCACTGGCCATCCTAGGACGGCGGGCCGGACGGGCGACACCCATCGCGTCGGCCAGTGGCGGTCCGTTGGCCCCGAAAGACCGCGACTAGCCCCAGAAGACCGCCACGGCGATGTTGATCAGTGCCATGCCGCCGACCGCGTGGGCCAATCCCTTCGGTACCTTGTCGCCCGCCTTGACCTTGCGCCGGCCGAGGAACGCGGCCACGGCGACCACGAGCGCGAGGACGAGCTTGACGGCGACCTTGACGTTGTTCACCTCGCCGTCCTGCATCTCCAGCAGCCCCACCATCAAAAGGCCGGTGAGGAGCTGCGTCAGCGCCCCGATCCACTGCCAGAGGCCGACGGTTGGCGTCTTGAAGCGGGCGAGCCAGCCCCCGACGATGGCGGCGGCACCGAGAATGTGGAGGAACAGAAGCAGAGTGAAAAGAAAGTCCATGTCAACAGTCTATTGGGGTTGCGGTGGCGGAACGCGCCAACGCGGAAAGCGCCCGCGGCCGATCCCTGGGGACCGGCCGCGGGCGCCGCCGTGTGGTGCCTAGAGGCCGAGGTCGGCCTCGAACGCCCCGTCTTCGAGCCGCGTCCGCAGAGACTGCAGGAAGCGCCCCGCGTCCGCCCCGTCCACCAGACGGTGGTCGTACGTGAGCGACAGGTACATCATGTGGCGGATGGCGATCGTGTCGTCGCCGTCGGCGTCCGTGACCACCACGGCGCGCTTAACGATGGCGCCGGTTCCCAGGATCGCGACCTGCGGCTGGTTGATGATCGGCGTGTCGAACAGCGCCCCGACCGAGCCGATGTTGGTGATGGAGAACGTTCCACCGGAGAGCTCGTCGGGGGAGATCTTGTTGCTGCGCGTGCGCGCGGCGACGTCGGCGATCTTTCCGGCGATGCCGGCCAGGTTGAGGCTGCCCGCGTCGTTGATGACCGGAACCAGGAGACCCTTGTCGGTGTCCACGGCGATCGCCAGGTGCTCGGCGTCGTAGTAGGTGATCTCCTGCCTGGACTCGTCGTAGGACGCGTTGAGCTTCGGGTGCTGCTTCAGCGCCTCCGCCACGGCCTTGGCAATGAACGGCAGGAACGTCAGCTTGGTGCCGTTGGTCGCCTGGAAGGAGTCCTTGGCCTTGGTGCGCAGCTTGGCCACGCGGGTCATGTCGACCTCGTGCACCTGGGTGAGCTGCGTGGAGACATCCAGCGACTCGCGCATGCGGCGGGCGATGACCTGACGGATGCGCGGGGCCTTCTCAACGGTGCCCCGCAGGTTGGAGGCGGGAGCGGCGGCCTTCGCCGGCGCCGCGGCTGCTGGCGCTGCGGAAACCGTCTGCGCGGCGGGGGCGGCCGGGGCCGTGGAGGATGCCTCTACGGCGTCGAGCACGTCCTGCTTGCGGATGCGCCCGCCGACCCCGGTCCCCGTCACGGTGGACAGGTCGATGTCGTTCTGCGAGGCGAGCCGGCGCACCAGCGGGGTGACGTAGCCGTCGCCCGATGCGGCGGGCGCCGGGGCGGCCTCCGACTTCGGGGCTTCGGCCTTGGGAGCTTCGTGCTTGGGCGCTTCCTGATTCGGCGCCTCGGCCTCCGCTGCCGGAGCCTCTTCCCGAGGCGCCTCCTGCTTCGGCTCCTTCAGCTTCGGTGCCTCCTCCGCGGGAGCGTCCTGTTTCGGGTCTTGCTGGGCGGCGGGGGCCGCGCCGGAACCGATCACCGCGAGCACGGAACCGACCTCTGCGGTCTCGTCCTCGCCCACCCGGATCTCCTGCAGGGTGCCCGCGACGGGCGAGGGGATCTCGGTATCGACCTTGTCCGTGGACACCTCCAGCAGGGGCTCGTCGACGGCAACCTCGTCGCCGACCTGCTTCAGCCAGCGCGTCACGGTTCCCTCGGTGACACTCTCGCCCAGCGCGGGAAGGGTGACCTCGCTGGTCTCGCCGGAATCGGATGCGGGCGCCGCGGCCTCTTCCGTCTCCGGTTCCTTCTCGGTGGAGGGCTCGGCTGCCGGCTTTTCGGCCGCGGCATCCTCCGCCTCGGCCTGGGCGGGTTCGGAGTCGGAAGCGGTCTCCTCGGCGGGGACCTCTTCGGCCGGGGCGTCCTCGGACGGCGATTCTGATCCCGAACCGTCGCCAATGCGCACCAGCGGCGCCCCTACGTCGGCCGTCTCGTCCTCGGCGACGAGGATTTCCTCGATGACGCCGGCGACGGGGGACGGAATCTCGGTGTCGACCTTGTCGGTCGAAACCTCCAGCAGCGGCTCGTCGACCTCGACGCGGTCTCCGACCTGCTTCAGCCAGCGCGTCACGGTGCCTTCGGTGACACTTTCACCGAGGGCGGGCAAGTTCACGGTTTCAGACATGGCGTCCCCGTTCTCCTTCAAAACTATGTATCTTCATGTGGCGGCCGGCCGGAGCGGCCCAATATGGCGTCTTTCGAGCTTAGTGCACCCCGGTCCGCGCCAGCGGAGGCGCGGACCGGGGTGTCCGGTAGCTAGCCGTGGAGCGGCTTGCCCGCCAGGGCGAGCGCGGTCTCGCCCAGGGATTCGTTTTGCGTCGGGTGCGCGTGGATCAGCTGCGCGACGTCCTCGGGGTAGGCCTCCCAGTTGACGATCAGCTGGGCCTCGCCGATCTGTTCGCCGATGCGCCCACCGATGCCGTGTACGCCGACGATCGGACCGTTCTTGACGCGGACCATCTTGATGATGCCGGAGGTGCCCAGGATCGATGACTTGCCGTTGCCGGCGAGGTTGTACTCCTGTACCTCGACCTGGTCCTCGCCGAACTTCTCCTTGGCCTTGGGCTCGGAGTAGCCCACGGATGCGATCTCCGGTTCGCAGAAGGTGACCTTCGGGATGTTGATGTCCTCGATGACTACCGGGTTCTGGCCGGCGATCTCCTCGGCGACGAAGATGCCGTGCTGGTAGCCGCGGTGGGCCAGCTGGACGCCGGGGACGATGTCGCCGATGGCATAGATGTTTCCGACGCCGGTGTGCTGGCGCTCGTTGGTGATGACGAACCCGCGGTCCGTCGTGATTCCCTGCTCCTCGTAGCCGAGTCCTTCGGAGACCGGGCCGCGGCCCACGGCCACCAGGACGATGTCCGCCTCGAACGTCTTGCCGTCGGCCAGGGTGACCTTGGCG
This sequence comes from Arthrobacter arnarulunnguaqae, assembly GCF_051262515.1. Taxonomy (NCBI): domain Bacteria; kingdom Bacillati; phylum Actinomycetota; class Actinomycetes; order Micrococcales; family Micrococcaceae; genus Arthrobacter; species Arthrobacter arnarulunnguaqae. The sequence continues at coordinate 326,730 of NZ_JBIMER010000002.1, forward strand.
GCGTCGTCGGTCTGCTCGACCTTCTCGAAGAAGGTGCCGGTGTTGAACTTGATGCCGCGTTTCTTGAACGCACGCTCGAGGTTCTTGATGATCGAGGGGTCCTCGTTCGGGACCAGCGAGGGGAGGCCCTCGATGATTGTGACGTCCACGCCGAAGGACTTCCAGACGGAGGCGAACTCCACGCCGATCACGCCGCCGCCGAGCACGATCGCGCTCTTCGGGATGGTGTCCAGCTCCAGGGCCTCGGTGGAGGTCAGGATGCGGCCGCCGATCTCGATGCCCATGGTCTTCGCGAAGGAACCCGTGGCCAGAACGATGTTCTTGCCCTTGTACTGAACGCCGTCCACGTCGATGGTGTCCTGGCCGACGAGCCGGCCGTTGCCCTCGATGACCGAGATCTTCTTCATCTTCAGAAGACCGGTCAGGCCCTTGTACTTTCCGGCGACGACGCCGTCCTTGTACTTGCGCACGGCGGCCATGTCGATGGACTCGAGCGTGGTGTTGATGCCGTACTTGGCCCCCTCGCGGGCGTTCTCCGCCAGCTCGGCCGAGTGCAGGAACGCCTTCGTGGGGATGCATCCCCAGTGCAGGCAGGTGCCGCCGAGCTTGGCCTTCTCCACCAAGCCGACGGTGAAGCCCAGCTGCACGGCCCGCAGAGCGGTCGAGTAGCCGGCACTGCCGCCGCCGAGGATCAGGACGTCGAATTCTTGCGTTGTTGCCGTATCGGCCACGTGAACGCTCCCTCGCGTGTGTTTGGCCGTCGCGTGGCGGCGGCCGTCCTTTGGGTGCTCCGTCGCGGCGGGTACTCCGCGACGGTGATGCTGGTGATGTTTCAGGTTTACCTTAGCCCCATGGCTGGTGCGGAGCCACACGAGGTGACGAGGCCATCGCCGCCACGTGACGCCGTTCACCGTGGCCCGCCGCCGCGCCGCCGCCCGTCCGGCGGTGACGCGGCCCGTGGGCCGTGACTAGCGGTCCGCGAGTTCCTCGGCGTAGGCCAGGAGGGTCCGCAGGCTGCAGCCGGTGGCGTTCTTCGGCGTGTAGCCGTACGCCGCGCCGTTGTTGAAGGACGGCCCGGCGATGTCGATGTGTGCCCACGGGATGGGTTGCCCGTCGGTTTCTCCGACAAACTCGCGGAGGAAGACGGCGGCCGTCATCATGCCGCCGTGGCGTTCGCCGATGTTGGCGAGATCCGCGACCTCCGAGTCGATCGACGGGCGCAGTTCCTCCGGCAGCGGCATGGGCCAGGCGGATTCGCCCGACCTGTCGGCCGCCGACTTGAGCGCGTCGCGGACTTCGTCGTCGCCCATGATGCCGGCCGTTCGGTTGCCGAGCGCAATCAGCTGGGCGCCCGTGAGCGTCGCGATGTCGATGATCGCGTCCGGCTTCTCCAGTCCCGCCGCGACGATGCCGTCCGCCATGACAAGACGGCCCTCGGCATCGGTGTTCAGGATTTCCACGGTCTTGCCGCCGAACATGGTGACGACGTCGCCGGGCCGGGTCGCGGCGCCGGAGGGCATGTTTTCGGCGAGGCAGAGCCACGCGGTGGCCCGGACCGGCAGGCCGAGCTCCGCAATGGCGAGGACGGTCTGCAGTGCCGTGGCGGCGCCCGCCATGTCCGACTTCATGTGGTGCATGTTTGCCGGTGGTTTCAGTGAGATTCCGCCGGTATCGAAGGTGATGCCCTTGCCGACGATGGCCACGTGGGCGGAGGATTTGGCGGGGGAGTAGTCGACTTTGACCAGGCGGGGCGGGCGCTCCGAGCCGCGTCCCACGCCGATCAGCCCGCCGTAGCCGTCCTTCTCCAGCCGCTTCTCGTCCAGCACGGTGACCTTGATGGGGTGTGGCTTGGCCGCATCGCGTGCCGCCTGGGCGAAGGACTCGGGGTAGAGGACGTTGGGGGCGGTGTTCACGAGGTCGCGGACGCCGCGGACCGCGCGACCCACGATGGCCGCGCGCTTCAGCGAGGCGGGCAGGGCCCGGTCCGCGGAGGCGGCCGTCGCCACGACCGCCTCGCTGAGCGGCCGCTTCGCGTCGTCCACTGCGCTGGAGCGGTGGTTGCCGAAGGCGTAGGCGCCCAGGGCCGCGCCCTCGGCCACGGCGGCGGCCGCAGCGACCGTGGGCGCAGGAAGGGCGAACACGACCTTGCGCAGTCCACCCGATTCCCGTGCCGCTGCGCCCGCCGCGCGCCGCAGCGCCTCGTGTTCAACGACCTCCCCGTCCACGCGTCCGAGGCCGGTCAGGACCAGCACGTCGGCCCTGATGCCGTCCGTCGCGGGCAACCGCCGCACGTTGTCGGCCGCGCCGGTGACGCCGAGCGCGGAGAGCGATGCCTCCAATGCGGACGTCTCGTTCGCAGTCAGCGGCGAGGAGACCAGCCGCGCCGCGGTGGACCCCGGGGGAGCCTGGGCTACGCCGACGACGACCGCGTCGGCGGCGAGCCGCTTGATGTCGGCGGAAACGGCGGTCAGCTTGAGATCGCTGGCGTTGATCACGGAACCTGTCCTTAATGTGCGCCGGCCGCGGTGGCGGGCGGGCACGGTTGGCGGAATGTAGCGGGCGTAACAGTGCTTTCGATCGTAGCCGCAGGCGCCCACGGCGGCGGGCCACGGCGCCCCGGGGGCGCCCACGGATTAGAGTGGAGTCGACCCCGGGAAGAAAACCGGGCACGCGCGCCGTTAACGCCTTCGGACCGTCCGTAGACCTGGAAGGATACGCCCATGCTTGATCCGCTGTCCCTCGTCAGGCTGAACCACGACGTCATCGACGACATCCGCCTTCAGGGCCTCGGCCTGATCGTTGCGATCGATGGGCAGGTCGACGCCGGACAAGCCGTTGCGCAGGTCAGGTCCCAACTCATGGACGCTCTGGAGCCGCAACTGGTCGCGACGTTTGACGCCGACCAGCTCGTCAACTACCGCGAGCGGCGTCCGCAGGTGTCGTTCCTGGGGGACCACTTTGCCGCCTACCAGACGCCGCGGATCGAGTTGTACCGCTTGACGGACGGGCTGGGCAGGGATTTCCTGTTGCTGGCGGGGCCCGAACCCGACCTGCAGTGGGAACGGTTCGCCACCGCCGTCGTCCGGTTGGCCCAGGCGCTCAACGTGCGCCTGAGCGCCTCGTTCACTGCGGTGCCCATGCCGGTGCCGCACACGCGTCGGCTCGGCGTTACCGTCCATGGAAATCGACCCGACCTCGGCGAGGGCATCTCCACCTGGAACCCCACGGCCGAACTCCCCGCATCCGCATCCCAGCTTATTGAGATCAAGCTTGCCGAAGCCGGGCGCGACGCCGTCGGCTACTCAATCCACGTTCCGCACTACCTCGCCGAGGCGGAGTACCCCCAGGCTGCCGTGGCGGCACTGGAGTTCCTCGGCGCGGCGCTGGGACTGGGCCTGCCCACGGACAGGCTCCGCGAATCCGCGCGGCGGGTCGAGGGCCAGATCGACGAACAGGTGGCCGGATCCCCGGACATCGCCCGCATGGTGTCCAGGTTCGAGGAGCGCTTCGACGAGCACGTGCCCGACGCCGACCGGCGATCGCTTCTGCTGGACCCCAATGACGCCATGCCGGATGGCGAGGACCTCGCATCGGCCGCGGAGGCCTTCCTGATCGGGCAGGCCGGCGACTCCTCCGACGAGACCGGGCGGTGACCGCCAGAACCGGCGGATTGGACACCGCGGCTTCGTGGTGGGTGTGGGGTGCGGCCGTCTTCGCCTATCTGACGGCCGTGACCCAACGGACCAGCTTCGGCGTGGCCGGGCTGGAGGCGACTGAGCGCTTTGGCGCGACCGCCTCGGTGCTGGCCGCGTTCAGCGTGGTGCAGCTGGTGGTCTACGCCGGTCTGCAGATCCCGGTCGGGGTTCTGGTGGATCGGCTCGGCCCGCGCACCATGATCGCGGGCGGCGCGGTTCTCATGGTGGTGGGCCAGGGTTTGCTGGCCATCGCGGATTCGGTGGCCGCCGGAATCGTGGGACGTTTTTTCGTGGGTGCGGGCGACGCCATGACCTTCGTGTCGGTCATGAGGCTCCTGCCGGCGTGGTTCTCCGGCTACCGGGTTCCGATGCTGACCCAGTTCACCGGGATGCTCGGCCAACTCGGCCAGCTCGTCAGCCTTGTTCCTTTCGTGGCGTTCCTGCGACTCAGCGGCTGGACCACGTCCTTCCTGTCACTCGCGGCCTTGGGGGTCCTTTCATTCGCGCTGGCCGTCATCATGGTCCGCAACCAGCCGGACGCCGCTGTTCGCCCGGATGTCGGCGCGCGCCCCAAGAGCCTGGCCATGCTGGCCGGCGCGTGGCGCGAGCCGGGAACCCGGCTGGGCTTCTGGACGCACTTCTCCACCCAGTTCAGCACCAACGTCTTCCTACTGGCCTGGGGCTATCCGTTCCTGGTCTCGGGCCAAGGCCTCGCGCCGGCACAGGCGTCCGGGTTGATGTCGATTTTCGTGGTGGTTGCCCTCGTGGCGGGGCCGCTGTTCGGCGGGGCCGTGGCCCGGCATCCTCTGCGGCGCTCGACGCTGGCCTTCGGCATCATCGCGGGTGTAGCCATCGCGTGGGGAACCGTGCTGTTGTGGCCCGGTCCGGCGCCGGTGTGGGTCCTGGCCATCATGATCGTGCTGGTGGCCCTGGGTGGCCCGGGATCGATGATCGGCTTCGACTTTGCCCGGACCTTCAACCCGCCGAACATCACCGGAACCGCCACGGGAATCGTCAACGTCGGGGGTTTCCTTGCCGCTTTGGTGACGGTGTACGCGGTGGGCGCCATCCTGGACGTCCGGTACGAGGCGGCGGGGGGCACGGGGCAGCTCTACAACCTGGATGCCTTCCGGTGGGCGCTGGCCTTCCAGTTCGTTCCCCTCCTGCTCGGGACCCTCGGGATGGTTCTCTCCCGTCGCAAGGCGCGGAGCCGCATGGCAGAACGCGGCATCGTGGTGCCGCGGTGGCGCGACGCGATAGCGAGGAGGCGGCGCAAAGACCGGGGTCTTGACGGCCGAGAGCACTGAGACGGCCGGAAGCTCCTCCACAGTTTCGCCCGGCCACACAGCCGGGATCGTTGTCCACAGCGCGCGACGTCGGGCCCCACCGCGGGGGATTCCCGGCGGAGGGTGGGTCCATGGACACCTCAACGAACCAGCTTTCCGTCGCCGACGCAGAGGGCGTTCTCGCCCTTGTGCCCCACATGCTGGGGTTCCACCCCGAGCACAGCCTGGTCCTTCTGATCACGTCGGGCTCCAAACTCGTTGCCGCCTTGCGGGTCGACCTGCCGCCCGGGGGCGCCTCGCCTTTCGAGGAGCGTGCCCACGCGGTGAGGGTCGGCGAATACCTCGAGGACATGCAGGAAGCCACCGGTGCTTTTCTGGTGACCTATTCGGCTTCGCCCGCCTCCCGCTTGGCCGGGCGTACGCGTTCGCCCCATCGGCGCGTGGTCAAGACCGTGGCGGAAGAGCTCGGGGCGCGATCCGTCGCGGTGCCGGACGCCTGGCATGTGGGTCCGGACGGTTGGCGGTCGCACTACTGCACCGATGAATCGTGCTGCCCCGAACAGGGGCACCCGTTGGAGAGCATTTGGCTCTCGGACGCCAACCTCGAATTGCAATTCGCCGGGAGCGCCCCCGGCTCCCGCCTTTGGGACGGCACGCCGTCGTCTCCATGGCCGGCGGCTGCCACGGTCCGCGACATGGTGGGTTCGATCCTGGGCGGCGTGCTGGGCGCTCCGGACGCCACGGGTTTCCTTCGGCGGTGGTGTGAGGCCATCGAGAGGGAGCCCGCGGACGCGCTCGCGCGATTGCGGTCGGAACCGCTGGAGACGGGGATTCTGCTGGCGGGGTTGCACGATTACTCCGTGCGCGATGTGCTGCCTTTCGCGGCCGCCACCGCCACCGCGGACGGGATCGCCGTCGCCGGGGAACTCGACGCGGGAGGGGAGGCTCCGCGCCAACTGGCCGATGTGTTGCTGGGCAGCGCCGAGTCTGCGCCGGACTGGGACCGCCTGGACCGACTCTGGAACATCGGTGCGGAGCTCGTCGCCGCCGCGGACGGGGAGGATCGTTGCGCCCTGCTGTGCGTGCTCGGGTGGATCGAATGGGCCAGGGGGCGCAGCAGCGCCGCGGTGGCGCTGCTGGACGGATGCCTCGCGGCCAACCCCGCCTATGCGCTGGCCGGGAAGCTGAAGACGTTTCTGGATCAGGGGCGGCTTCCCCGGTGGGCCCGGGATCCCGCGACGGCGTGGAGGCGCGGCACGGGTCCGGGTGCCATGCCTGGCCGGGAAACGTGAGAGACTGTAAGTCGCAGACCCGGTTGGGTCCGTGTCCTTGGGCCGCTCCGGCGGATTCCGGTTCAGCCCCCGCGGGGGTGGGAACAAATAGGTCGGCTGCAGGCGTTGAGGTAACGAGATCCTGCATCCGAACCGTCGTGTGACGGTACCCGGACTTGACAGGGTCATAGTGGTGTTACCCGTGTGGTTGCACCGCGGACATCCGTGAGAAAGGTATTTCGTGCCAGCTTCCGATTCGAGCTCCAAGGCAGCAGAACGTCCGGGCACCGCGCCCGCGGCCGACGTCGACGGCGCCGCCGTGGAAACAACGCAGCAGAAGTCCGCGAGGACGCGTGCCCGCAACAAGGCCGCGAAGGAGGCGGCAGCAGCAGCCGGAGACTCGCCGGCCGAAGGCGCCGCCGCGGACAAGCGGCACTCGAAGGCATCGGCCCCCGCGACCGAGAGCCCGGCAGAGGGCGCCGACTCGGAGGAGTCGCCGGCACCGGCTGCCGCCGAGCCCGAGGAGGAGACCCGCGGGTTCATCATCACGACCGACGAGGACGACGCCCCCCAGCAGCAGGTCCTTGTTGCCGGCGCCACGGCCGACCCCGTCAAGGACTACCTGAAGCAAATCGGCAAGGTCGCCCTGCTCAACGCCGAGCAGGAAGTCGACCTGGCCTTGCGCATCGAGGCGGGCCTGTTCGCCACGGAGAAGCTGAAAACCGCTGACGACTCGATGGACAAGCGGCTGAAGTGGGACCTCGAGCAGGTCGTCCACGACGGCAAGATCGCCAAGAACCACCTGCTTGAGGCCAACCTCCGGCTCGTCGTGTCGCTGGCCAAGCGCTACACCGGGCGCGGCATGCTCTTCCTGGACCTCATCCAGGAGGGAAACCTGGGCCTGATCCGCGCGGTCGAGAAGTTCGACTACACCAAGGGTTTCAAATTCTCCACCTACGCGACGTGGTGGATCCGCCAGGCCATCACTCGTGCCATGGCCGATCAGGCGCGCACCATCCGCATCCCCGTCCATATGGTCGAGGTCATCAACAAGCTTGCGCGCGTACAGCGGCAGATGCTGCAGGATCTGGGCCGCGAGCCGACCCCGGACGAGCTGGCGCAGGAACTGGACATGACTCCGGAAAAGGTCGTCGAGGTGCAGAAGTACGGCCGCGAGCCCATTTCGCTGCATACGCCGTTGGGCGAGGACGGGGACTCCGAGTTCGGTGACCTGATCGAGGACTCCGAGGCAGTTGTCCCTGCCGACGCCGTTAGCTTCACACTGCTCCAGGAACAGCTGCACTCCGTCCTGGACACGTTGTCCGAGCGGGAGGCCGGCGTTGTCGCCATGCGGTTCGGCCTGACGGACGGGCAGCCGAAGACGTTAGACGAAATAGGAAAGGTCTACGGCGTGACGCGCGAGCGCATCCGCCAGATCGAATCGAAGACGATGTCCAAGCTGCGCCACCCCTCGCGGTCCCAGGTCCTGCGCGACTACCTGGACTAAATCCGGTGCGCCGGGCCACTGGTCCGGCGAACGCGGCGGCATGGACGGACGTAAGGGGCGGGCCCCGGCGATATTCGCCGGGGCCCGCCCCTTACGTTTGCGCGTTGTCCGAGCGGACTAGTCCTCGTCGCTGTACGAAGGCTTCTCGTGCAGCCGGTTCGTCTCGTCCTGCCACTCGGTGGTCAGGGGGCGGAGTTTGGGCTCCACCGCGCGGGCATGGTGTCCGCAGAAGAGAAGCTCTCCACCCGAGGTCCCCAAGACCGCACGAACGTAAGCCTGTGCCCCGCAGCGGTCGCAGCGATCCAGGGAAGTAAGTCCGCGTGTTGCCACTGATGTTGCCGTCATGACGACCTCCTTAGTTCTCGTACGCTCCATACAACCAGCCGGGGCCGACATTCCATCGCATATTCCGCCCCCTTTCGCTCACCGCGTAGCCACGAGTGGATCACGGCCCGGACTCGTTTTGGCATCCCGGTGCCCCGTCGCTCGGCGGGGGAACCGGAGTTGCGCGGATTTTCGGACTAACCTTGGGACGGTCAGATTTTCCCGACGACGAGGAGCGCACGCGCGTGGCACCGAGTTCTGAGTACAACGCCCGGCACCTCTCCGTGCTCGAGGGCCTGGAGGCCGTGCGGAAGCGTCCGGGGATGTACATCGGATCGACGGACTCGCGCGGGCTCATGCACTGCCTGTGGGAGATCATCGACAACTCGGTGGACGAGGCACTCGCCGGGCACGGACAGAATATCAAGGTGATCCTGCACCCGGACGGCTCCGTGGAAATCCACGACGACGGCCGCGGCATCCCCGTCGACGCCGAACCGAAGACGGGGCTCTCCGGAGTCGAGGTCGTCTTCACGAAGCTCCACGCGGGCGGGAAGTTCGGCGGCGGGTCGTACACCGCCTCGGGAGGCCTCCACGGCGTCGGCGCGAGCGTCGTCAACGCGCTGTCGGCCCGGCTGGACGTCGAGGTGGACCGTGGTGGCAAGACCTACCGCATGCAGTTCCGCAGGGGCGAACCGGGGCGCTTCACCGACACCGGCAAGGCCAAGCCGGATGCCCCGTTCACCGCGTTTGTGGAGAACTCTGTCCTGGATGTCGTGGGCAAGGCCAAGCGGGGTGTGACGGGAACGCGCATCCGTTACTGGTCCGACCGCCAGATCTTCACGAAAGACGCCCGGTTCTCCCACGAGGAACTCCAGGCGCGCGCCCGGCAGACCTCGTTCCTGGTGCCGGGGCTCAAGATCGATGTCCGCGACGACCGGCGATTGCCCGGAACGCCGGGCGAGGCCGGCCCGGTGGAGGAGACGTTCCACCACGACGGCGGCATTTCCGAGTTCGTCGACTACCTGGCCAACGACTCCTCGGTCACCGACATCTGGCGGCTGCAGGGTTCGGGCACCTTCAAGGAATCGGTCCCCGTTTTCGACGACGACGGACGCAGCCACATCAGGGACGTCGAGCGCGTGTGCGAGGTGGATATCGCGCTGCGGTGGGGGATCGGCTACGACACGACCCTGCGCAGCTACGTGAACATCATCGCCACGCCCAAGGGCGGCACCCACCAGTCCGGCTTCGAGCAGGCGCTGCTGAAGACCTTCCGCAAATCGGTCGAGGCGAACTCGCGCAAGCTGAGGGCGGGCAACGACAAGATCGAGAAGGACGATGTCATGGCCGGCATGACGGCGGTCCTGACGGTGCGACTTGCCGAACCGCAGTTCGAGGGCCAGACCAAGGAGATCCTCGGTACGTCCGCGGTCCGGCAGATTGTCACGCGAGTCGTCGAGAAGGAGCTGGCCGCGCGGCTGGGATCGTCGGCGCGGGCGGACAAGGCCCAGTCGGCCCAACTTCTCGAGAAGATCGTCAGCGAGATGAAGTCGCGCATTTCGGCGCGCGTGCACAAGGAGACGCAGCGGCGCAAGAGCGCGCTGGAAACCTCCTCGCTGCCCACGAAGCTCGCGGACTGCCGAAGCGACGACGTTGCGCGCTCAGAGCTGTTCATCGTGGAGGGAGACAGCGCGCTCGGGACGGCCAAGTTGGCCCGGTCCTCGGACTTCCAGGCGCTCCTGCCGATCCGCGGCAAGATCCTCAACGTGCAGAAGGCATCGGTCGGGGACATGCTCTCCAACGCCGAGTGCGCTGCGCTCATCCAGGTGGTGGGGGCGGGTTCCGGGCGCAGCTTCGACCTCTCGGCGGCCCGCTACGGCAAGGTGGTTTTGATGACGGACGCGGATGTCGACGGCGCACACATCCGGACGCTCCTGCTGACCCTCTTCTTCCGCTACATGCGTCCCATGGTGGAGAACGGCCGCGTGTATGCCGCCGTTCCACCGCTCCACCGCGTCGAGGTGATCAACCCGGGCGCGAAGCAGAACGAGATGGTCTACACCTACTCCGACGCCGAGTTGACGCGGGTGCTGAAGGCACTGGAGGCATCCGGGAAGAAGCACAAGGAGCCCATCCAGCGCTACAAGGGTCTGGGGGAGATGGATGCCGGGCAGTTGGCCGAGACCACCATGGACCCGCGGCACCGTACGCTCAGGCGGGTCAACATCGCGGACGCGGAGCGCGCCGAGCAGGTCTTCGATCTGTTGATGGGCAGCGACGTTGCCCCGCGCAAGGAGTTCATTGTCTCGGGCGCCGAGCGACTGGACCGGGAACAGATCGACGCCTGAGCGAGTCCGCGCCCGGCATCCGGGTCGCTAGGCGAGCAGCCAGGGTGCGACCAGCAGCGTGGTCGGGAGGACGATCAGCAGTGCGGATGAGCCCAGCACCGCGGCGCGGCCGGCCAGCGGCAGGGGTCCCACGGAGGGCGACAGCAGGCGCTTGAGGCGCATCGAGGAAAGCTCCTCGCTGGGCAGTCCCGATTCGGAGCCCGGTGATACCTTCGTCCCGGACGCGACCGCAACCAGGGACCGCAGGAGCGTATCGGCGGAGACGTGCCGCAAGGCGGTGTCGTCGGCCAGCATCTCGATGAGTTCCTGCACCGCGTCGCGCGCCAAGCGCGAGGTGGGCAGCCACGGCAGCGCGTTGTGCCACGATTCGAAGGCGAGTACCAGCAAATCGTGCCGCTGGTCCAGGTGCGCGCGTTCGTGGGCGATGACCCCGCGCAGCCCCTCGTCGTCGAGGGCGTCCAGGAGACCCCGCGAAAGCACCGTCAGGGAACCGTTGAATCCTGGCAGGCAGTAGGCCACGGGAGCGCCGTGGGCCAGGACCACGGTGCCCGGCGTGGTGGGCGAGGGATCGCTGAGCAGGGCAAGCAGCCGGCGGTGCCTCTGCCGCTGGCGGGCGACGCGGTACGTGGACAACAGCAGCGTGAAGACCAGATGCGAGCCGAGCAACAGGGCGGTGCTGAGGGCAAAAACGTGAACCGGCTCCAGGGAAGGCGCGGAGGGGCCGGCGGTGAGGACCTGCCAGAGACCGGCGAGGGCCGCTATGAGGTTGGCGCCCAGCGGTTCCAGGCCCCACACCAGCATTGCCCCGATCATGGACAGCCCACCGGCGAGGGCTATGGCCTGCCAGAGGAAAAGGGCGGTAAACGGGGAGCGCGAGGTCCATGCCATCCGTGACAGCAATACCGGGGCGGGCCACGCCAAGATGACGGCGAGGCCTGCGAGGAGATAGGAGGCGATTAGCACGGGCGCCGCATGGTGTGGTCCCGGCCGGCTATGCGGTCTGGTTGCCGTTCAGGATGCGACGGAGGGCGGCCGCCTCGTCGCCGGAAATCCCGCCGATGAAGCGGGTCAGCACTGCCTCGCGGTCCAGCACGGTGCCCAGTGCCTCGTTCATGAGTTCGACCGTGTGTTCCTCGCGGCTGGTGACGGCGTGGTAGCGGTGCGGTCGTGTGTCGCGTTCCCTGGTGACCAGGTGCTTCTTCTCAAGCCGCGCAAGGACGGTGAGAACCGTGGTAACGGCGAGCTCCTTGCCGTCGAGATCGCCCGTGGACTGCGCCAGCAGGTCGCGCAGATCGTTGGCCGTGCGGGCCTCCACGCTGTCCCACAGCAAATCCATTACCGAACGTTCGAGTTCGCCGAGAGTGGCCAATGCTGATCCTTAGGGTTTTACCGGTCGTCTGGGCGGCCCCTACCGGGGCGGGACCGCTTCCGGTTCCTAATTTACACCGATTCCCGGCAAGGTTCTACATCCGGTAGAACTTAGGATATTCTACCGAGCGTAGAAGTACTTCTACGAACGGTAGAAAACATGCCGCCGGGGCGGAAGCACCGCCCCTGCGGGAAGGGGAAGCAATGGATCCGCTCGAAATAGCACGGTGGCAGTTCGGGATCACCACCGTGTACCACTTCCTCATGGTTCCCCTCACCATCGGGCTCGGCCTGACCGTCGCGGTGCTGCAGACCGTCTGGCACCGCACCGGCGCGCCCGAGTACCTTCGGATGACCAAGTTCTGGGGCAAGCTCTTCCTCATCAACTTCGTGATGGGGGTCGCCACCGGCATCGTCCAGGAATTCCAGTTCGGTATGGCCTGGAGCGAGTACAGCCGGTTCGTCGGGGACGTGTTCGGGGCGCCGCTGGCCATGGAGGCGCTGTTGGCCTTCTTCGTCGAGTCGACGTTCCTGGGGCTGTGGATCTTCGGGTGGGACCGCCTGCCACGGCGGATCCACCTGCTCTGCATCTGGTGCGCCTCGCTGGCAACGATCTTCTCCGCTTACTTCATCCTGGTGGCGAATTCCTGGATGCAGCACCCGGTCGGCGTCGAGATCGTCGACGGGCGCGCCGTGATGAACGACGTCTGGGCAGTGTTCACGAACAACACCGCCTTGGTGACCTTCCCGCACACCATCTTCGGCGCCTTCTCCGTCGCCGGGGGATTCCTGCTGGGTATTTCCTGGTACCACCTGCACAAGCGCCGCACTGCCGGGATCGACACCGTGGACACCGCCGGCCGTGTGGTGGTGGGGGAGGACCCCCGCTGGGGTGCCGGCCGCGACGCCACCGACCATGCCGTGTGGATCAAATCCCTACGCATCGGGGCGGTCGTCGCGATGGTCTCCTTCGCCGGCGTCGGCATCACCGGCCACGCCCAGGCGCAGCTGATGTTCGAGCAGCAGCCCATGAAGATGGCCGCGGCCGAGGCCGCCTGCCACGACGGCACCGGCTTCTCCGTGCTGGCCATAGGCGACCTCACCAGCGGCGGCGCCACCACGTGCGACGACGTCGTCGGCGTCTACGAGATCCCCGGCCTGCTCTCGTTCCTGGCCAACGACGACTTCACCACCGAGGTGCGCGGGGTGAACACGCTGCTGCCGGAGTACGCGGAGAAGTACGGCAGCCACTACCCGGACCAGCCGGAGATCTACGGCGAACTGGCCGGGCAGGAGATCAACTACCTCCCGTTGATGGAGGTCACCTACTGGGGCTTCCGGCTCATGATCACGTTCGGCGGTCTGGCCGCGTTCGCCGCGGCCGTTGCGTTGTGGATGACGCGCAAGGGCACGGTCCCGGACAACCAGTGGATCTCCCGCCTCGCCGTCGTCGGCATCCTGGCACCCTTCGGCGCCAACTCCGCGGGCTGGATCTTCACCGAGATGGGCCGCCAGCCGTTCTCCGTGGTCCCCAACCCCACCTACGACGGCATCGACCAGGTCTTCCTCTACACGGCGGCGTCTGTCTCGCCGGGCGTCGGCGCAGGGGAACTGCTGTTCTCGCTGATCGCTCTGACCCTCGTCTACGCGCTCCTGCTCGTGGTCGAACTCGTCATGCTCTTTCGGTACGTGCGCGGCGGCGTGGCGTCCGCGATGCCTGAACTCGATCCCGCCGAACACCACGACGCCGGGCGGGACGACGGCGACGTGCTCGCCTTCGCCTACTGAACCGGCACGAGAGAGGACACGCCATGGATTCCCTGCCCACCCTGTGGTTCACACTGATTGCCGTCCTGTGGATCGGCTACCTTTTCCTGGAGGGCTTCGACCTCGGCGTCGGAATGCTGATGCGGACGTTCGCGCGGGACGACCGGCAGCGCCGCGTCCTGCTCAACACCATCGGTCCCGTCTGGGACGGCAACGAGGTGTGGCTGATCACCGCGGCCGGCGCCATGTTCGCCGCGTTCCCGCACTGGTACGCCTCGCTTTTCGCCGCGCTTTACGTGCCCATGGTGCTGGTCCTCCTGGCATTGATCTTCCGGGCCGTCGCCTTCGAATACCGGGGCAAGTCCCACTCCGCGCGCGCCCGCGGCCTGTGGGACGCCGCCATCGCCGGGGGATCGTTCGTGGCCGCCTTCGGCGTCGGAGCCCTGCTCGCCCTCACCACCACGGGACTGCCGCTGAACGCGAACGGCGACCGGGTCGGAGGGGCGTTTGCATGGTTCAACGGCTACGCGGTGCTCGGTGGGCTGGCTGTCGTGGCGTTCTGCCTCATCCACGCGCTGGCCTTCCTAACCCTCAAGACCGACGGCGGAATCCGGACCCGGGCGCGGGGGCTGCTGGTGCGGTGGATGCCGCTGGGCCTGCTGCCGATGGCCGGCTGGGCGATCGCCGTCGTCGTGCCCGCGGCCGAAACCGTCCCGGCCCTGCTGCTGGCGCTCGGCCTCGGCGCGGCCGCCTTCGCCTGGAGCGCGTCGCGGGCCGGCCGCGAGGGACGCTGCTTCATCGGGTTGGGAACGTTCCTGGTGCTGGCGGTGGCGGCGATCTTCACGGCCGCCTACCCCGACGTGTTGCCGTCGACCCTGGACGATTCGTTCAACCTGACCGTCGCCAACGCCTCCTCGTCCCCGTACACCCTCGGGGTGATGAGCGTCGTCGCGGCGTTCGCCCTCCCGGTGGTGCTCGCCTACCAGGCGTGGACCTACTGGGTCTTCCGCAAGCGCATCACCGAATCCCACATCCCGGAAGCCCACCGGGTCACCCCGATTGTTTAGGACGCCATGAAACCCGCGCTTCCCGGCGGCACCGGAGGCCGCGCCGCTCTGGCCGTCCTGGCGGGCTGGGCCGCCGTCAAGGCCCTCGGCATGCTGCTGCTGGCCGACGCCCTCGCCACGGCGATCGCCGAACTGGCGGCCGGGGGAGGGGCCGATACGCGCCGGCTGCTCGTCCTCGGCGTCGCCGGTGCCCTGCTGCGCGCCGGCGGCGCATGGGCCACGGCGCACGCGGCAACACGCGCGGGACTCGGCGCCAAGGAGCGGCTCCGTGCCGAGCTGGTCACGGACGCCCTCGCGGGAAACGGGCCCACCAGCCCGGCGGATGCATGCGGCCTCGGCCACGGTGCGTTGTCGGCACTGGCGAGCCGCGGCCTGGACGGGCTGGACAACTACTACTCCAAATACCTGCCAGCACTCGTCGCCGCCGCGGTCATTCCGCCGGTGCTGGGGGTGCGCATCCTGGCTGCGGATTGGGTGTCCGCGCTCATCGTGGCGCTCACGGTGCCCCTCGTCCCGATCTTCATGGTGCTGATCGGCCTGCACACCCGGGACCGCATGCACCAGGCGGCCGCCGGTCTTGATGCGTTGGCGAACCAGCTGCTCGAACTGGCCCAGGGACTCCCGGCCCTCATCGGTCTGCGCCGCGCGGACGGCAAGGGCTCGGCGCTGCGCCGGGTATCGGAGGACTACCGCGCCTCCACAATGGGCACCCTGCGCACGGCCTTCCTTTCGGGGCTGGCGCTGGAGCTGGTGGCGACGATCTCGGTCGCCGTGGTGGCCGTGTTCATCGGTCTCCGCCTGGTGTACGGGGACATGGCGCTGGGTGCCGGCCTCCTGGCCCTGATTCTCGCACCCGACTGCTTCGCCCCGCTGCGCGAGCTGGGATCCGCCCACCACGCATCCGAGGACGGCGTCAAGGCACTCGAGCGCAGCCGTGCCGTGTTGGACGCCCCGCGGGGAGTCCGGACGCCGGCCGTCGCCCCCGCACCGGGAACGGTGTTGGACGTCGGCCACCTGACGGTCACGCATGCGGGCAACGCGACCCCGACGGTGACGGGTTGGTCGCTGCGACTCGAACCGGGCGCGGCCGCGGTCCTCGACGGTCCGAGCGGCACCGGCAAGACCACGATCCTGCGGGTCCTTGCCGGTATCGCGGACGCCGATGGCGCCGATGCCCCACGGGTGTCCGGACGCCTGGGAATCGACCGGGGGAGCATTGCCTGGGTTCCGCAGCACCCAGTGTTCTCCGAGGAGACGGTCGACGCCGAACTGGCCCTGCACGCAGGGGTCGGCTCCACACCGGCCACGCGTGCGGTCGTCCTGGAGCGGGTCAATGCCGGCGCACTGGGCGGACGCCGCCCCACGGACTGCAGCCCCGGGGAGCTGCGCCGCGTCGCCGTGGCCCGTGCCTTGCTGCGCATCGAGACGGCGCCGGGTGTCGTCCTGCTCCTTGCCGACGAGCCGACGGCCCACCTCGATCCGGTGAGTGCGGACGCGGTTCGCGCGGCCTTGTCCGGTCTGCGCGGAAGCGTCGGGATCCTCGTTGCCAGCCATGACCGCGAGCTTGCCCGGCAACTCGCCGCAGCCCCGGCCGGGGGTCCACGCGGCAGCGTCATGACAGCAGAAACCGCCCAAACCGGTACGTCGGCGTCCGCGGGCACAGTCCGGGAACCCGTCGCAGCGTCCGACGTGAAGCCCGCCTCGCCGTCCCGCGCGCCGTCCCGGCCACGGCGGAGTCTCGCCCACTGGGCACTCCTTCGCACACTGCCCTGGGGGAAGGGGGGCCTGGGTCTCGGCATTCTCTTCGCGGTTCTCGCACTCGCCGCCGGGGCCGCGCTGACCGGAATCTCCGGTTGGCTGATCGTTAGCGCCAGCCACCAACCCCATGTACTGCACCTGATGGTCGCGATCGTGGGTGTCCGCGCCTTCGGCCTCGGCCGTTCGCTCCTGCGCTACGTGGAGCGTTTGCGCGTGCACGACGCCGTCCTGTGGTGGGCGGGCGCCCTGCGCGAGCGGACGTGGGACGCGCTGGCCGCGCGTCCCGAACACTGGGGCCGGATCACACGGTCCGGCGCCGCGCTGGGGCACCTCGTCGCCGAGATCGACGAGGTCCGCGACACCGTTCCGCGCGTGCTCGTCGCACCGGCGGCCGGCGTACTGACATGGGCCGCCATCGGCCTGGCCGTCGGACTCTGGGCACCGGACGCGCTGTGGGTCGCGCTGTCCGTCGGTGTCGGAGCATGGGTGTTGCTGCCTGCGGCTGTGCTGGCCGTCGAACGCCGCGCGACCATCGAGGCAGCCCGGCACAGGATCTGGCTGGGACACCGTGTCCCCGCATTGTTCGCCGCGGCGCGGGACCTGCGCGCGAACGGCGTGGCATCCGCCGCCGCGGAGTCGTTTGCGAGCCACGACGCCGGGGCGACGCGTGCCATGCGACGGACTGCGTGGGGTGCGGGGATCGGACAGGCCGGCGCGGCCCTGCTCTCGTCCGCGGCCGCCGTGCTCGCGGTGGCCGGGACGGCGGGCGGCGCGGGAGAGGCCGCGGCCGTCGGGGGCCTGCTGATGCTGGCGCTCGCCGAACCGATAACGGACGCCTCGGCGGCGGTCCAGCGGATTCCCCAGCTCGACGACGGTCTGCGGCGCCTGCATAACAACGTGGGCGGTATGGCCGCCGAACGCGCGCTCCCGCCTCCCGCCCCGCACACCGCGGAACCGGACAATCGTCTTTCCATCCGGCTCCGCGGCGTCAGCGCCGGATGGGGCGCCGGACCGGACGTGGTGGTCGGAGCCGACCTGGCGGTAGGCCCCGGGCAGTGGGTCGCGGTCACGGGGCCTTCTGGCGCGGGGAAGTCCACGCTGCTTGCCGTGCTTTTGGGTGCCCTGGAGCCCCGCTCCGGGCGGTTGGAGGCGCGAACCGGCGGCGGGGCGTGGCGCGGGGCGGCTCTTGCGGACCTGGGCCGCATCGCCTGGTGCCCGCAGGGGGGACACCTCTTCGACTCGACCGTGCGCCGGAACCTCTGCCTCGGACGCGACCTCGACGACCAGCCGACCGACGCCGAACTCGCCGACGCGGTGCGCGCAGTGGGACTGGGGGATTGGCTCGCGGGAACCCCGCGCGGCCTGGAGACGCGGATCGGCCCCGGAGGGCACCGGCTCTCCGGAGGCCAACGCCAAAGGCTGGCCGTCGCGCGCGCGCTCGTCGCCCGGGCGGACGTCCTGCTGCTGGACGAGCCGACCGCCCACCTGGGCGAGGACGAGGCAGGGGAACTCGTGGCGGACCTGCGGGCGGGCCTGCCGGAGAAGGCCGTAGTCCTCGTGACCCACGATGCACGCCTCGAGGCCACCGCCGACGCCGTTCTGCGATTCGGCTCGCCCCACGCGGCAGGGCAACGCTAGGGCGCGGTCAGCGGGGAGGCACCGACGTCGTTCCGGTGCGATCGACCTCGACGACGTCGCCATCGGAGAACGGCAACGAATCCGCAATCGGCGCGGCCAGGGGCGCGCGGGCGGCCGGCTCCGTGGGCAACTCCGGATGTATCGGCAACTCCGGCACGGAGCCGGCGGAAGGTTCGGCGGCCGGGCCGTCGGCCGGCAGCGATCCGCCGAGTGCCTCGACCGTCTGCGCCAGTGGCACGCCGGAGCCGTCGCGGCGCCCGTGCTCGGTGGGCAGGGAGCGGGCAACGCCGGCCGCGGACGCGGCCTTCGCGGGACCGTGCCCCGCCCAAGCGAGGGCCAGCGAGTCCTCGCCCTTGAGGAACCGGTGGGCCCGAACGCCGCCGGTGGCGCGTCCCTTGACCGGGTACTCCTCGAAGGCCGTGACCTTCACGGTTCCGGAACCGGTGCCGGGCAACGTGCCGGCGCCGGTCGCGATGGTCACGACGACGGCGGCGGGATCCGCGCCCGGGGCCACGCCGAAGAACACCACGGAATCGCCCGCGGCCAGTTTGATGCCGGCCATCCCGCCGGCGCCACGACCCTGCGGGCGGACCCCGGCCGCCGGGAAACGCAGCAGTCGCGCCTGGGCTGAGATGAATACCAAATCGTCCCCGTCCGCCGGGACGCCCACTCCCACGACCCGGTCCTTCGGCTTGAGGCCGATGGCTTCCCACTCGTCGCGGTTCAGCGGATATTCCGGCGTCACCCGCTTGACGATTCCCTGTTCGGTCCCGAGGGCGAAGACGGCGTCCAGAGGCACCAGCGCGACGACGGATTCCTTGCGGTCCAGCTGGACGAATTCGGTCACGGGTACGCCCCCGGTCAACTGCGGAAAGCCCGATGTGGCGGGCAGCGCCGGCATGTCCACCACCTGAAGCCGCAGCATGCGGCCGGCGGACGTGACGAGCCCGAGCTCGCCCCGGGCGGTTGCGGCCACGCGCGAGGCCAGGACGTCGTGCTTGGCCCGCGGTCCGTCGTCGGGCAGCGGGGAGCGGTCGGACGTCCTGGCTAGCTGGCCGGACTTCGACAGGAGCACCCAGCACGGGTCGTCGGCGACTTCCAGGGACAGCGGCGCCTTGGCGCCCTTGCCCTCGAGGGTGGGCATCACCGTGCCCTTCAGCGGCGTCGCGCCTTCGGCCTTGAGCAGGACGGTCCGGCGCGGGGTCGCGAAGCGCTCGGCGGCGTCGGCCAGTTCGGTGGATACGACCTCGCGCAGGAGGGAATCCGAGCCCAGGATCGACTCGAGGTTCTCGATCTCGCGCTTGAGTTCGTCCTGCTCCTTCTCGAGCTCGATCCGCGAGTACTTCGTCAGCTGGCGCAGGCGGAGTTCGAGGATGTGGTTGGCCTGGATCTCGGACAGGTCGTAGACGGCCATCAGCCTCTGCCGCGCGGACGCGGTCTCCTCCGAGGTGCGGATGATTTGGATGACTTCGTCGATGTCGACGATCGCCACGAGGAGGCCCTCCACGAGGTGGAGCCGGTCCCGCTTGCGGCCCAACCGGTAGGTGGTCCGGCGCCGGACCACCTCGAGACGGTGCCCCACATACACCTGCAGCAGCTCGAGCAGGCCCAAGGTCCGGGGCTGCCCGTCCACGAGGGCGACGTTGTTGATGCCGAACGAGTCCTCCATCGGCGTGAACTTGTAGAGCTGCTGCAGCACGGCGTTGGGGTTGAAGCCGTTCTTGAGCTCGATCACCAGGCGCATGCCGTGGGTGCGGTCCGTGAGGTCGATGACGTCGGCGACACCGAGCAGCTTCTTGGCGGTGACGGCGTCCTTGATCTTCTCGATCACCTTTTCCGGGCCCACCATGTACGGCAGTTCGGTGACGACCAGGCCGCTGCGCCGCGCGCTGATCTGCTCGAGCTCGACCTTGGCGCGGGTCTTGAAGGATCCGCGCCCGGTGGCGTAGGCGTCCGCGATCCCGTCGAGGCCGACGATCCGGCCGCCGCTGGGGAGGTCCGGCCCCGGCACGAACCGCATGACGTCCTGAAGCGTCGCGTCCGGATTGTCCACGAGGTGGCGAGCCGCGGCGACCACCTCGCCGAGGTTGTGCGGAGCCATGTTGGTCGCCATGCCCACGGCGATGCCGGTGGTCCCGTTGACCAGGAGGTTCGGGAAGGCCGCCGGGAGAACCTCCGGCTGGAGGAGCTGGTTGTCGTAGTTCGGGATGAAGTCCACGACGTCCTCGTCGAGGAAGTCCGTCATCGCCACGGCCGGCGCCGCCATCCGCGCCTCCGTGTAGCGCGGAGCCGCGGGGCCGTCGTCGAGTGAACCGAAGTTCCCGTGCCCGTCGATCAGGGGCAGCCGCAGCGCGAATCCCTGGGCCATGCGCACCATGGCGTCGTAGATCGCAGTGTCGCCGTGCGGGTGCAGCTTCCCCATCACCTCGCCGACGACGCGCGCGCTCTTGACGTGGCCGCGGTCCGGGCGCAGGCCCATGTCCGTCATCATGTAGAGGATGCGCCGCTGGACGGGCTTGAGGCCGTCGCGGGCGTCCGGAAGGGCACGCGAGTAGATCACCGAGTAGGCGTACTCCAGGAAGGAACCCTCCATCTCGGAGGTCACGTCGATGTCGACGATGTTCTCGGTGAAGTCTTCCGGGGGTGCGGGAGTCGTCCGACGGGCCATGTTGTGTCCGGGTCCTCTTTTCCTTCTTGTCCTCGGCAACGCAGGCCGTAGGCTAAGCCTATGGTGGAGCAGCGTGAAATCGGGGAATATCCGGCCCATTGGGAAGCCGATGTCGTGCTCCGGGACGGATCGACGGCCCACCTGAGGCCGATTTCCGTCGACGACTCCGACGCGCTGCAGCGGTTGCACACCAGCCAGTCCGAGGCCTCGGTGTACCTGCGGTTCTTCACGTACAAGTCCAAGCTGACCCCGCGCGAACTCGAGCGGTTCACCCGCGTCGACCACCGTGACCGGGTGGCGCTGGTCGTGGTGCGCGGTGGCGCCATCATCGGCGTCGGACGCTACGACCGCCTCGACGATCCGCAGGACGCCGAGGTCGCGTTCAACATCGCCGACGCGTCCCAGGGCAAGGGCGTCGGGTCCATCCTGCTCGAGCACCTCGCGGCCGCCGCCCGGGAGCACGGCATCGAACGCTTCAGCGCCGAGGTCCTGCCCGAGAACCGCAAGATGCTGACCGTGTTCGCGGAGGCGGGCTACGAGGTCAAGCGCAAGTTCGACGACGGCGTCGTCATGCTGGAATTCCCCATCGACCCGACCGACAAGTCGCGCGCCGTGATGGAGGCGCGGGAACACCGCGCGGAGGCCCGCAGCCTCGCGGACCTGCTGGCGCCGGGGTCGGTCGCCGTCATCGGCGCCAGCAGGGAGTGGGGCTCGGTCGGGTACACGCTGCTGGAGAATATCATCGAGGGCGGCTACCGGGGCGCCGTCTACGGCATCAACCCGGAGGCCCTGGAACTGGCCGGCATGATCTCCCACGCGAGTCTCGCCGACGTCCCCGGGGCGGTCGATCTCGCGGTCGTCGCCGTTCCCCGCAAGGAATTGCGTGGCGTCGTGGAAGACTGCGCCGCCAACGGCGTCCGGGGCCTGTTGGTGGTCACCGGCGGGTTCTCGAACGACGGCGGGGACGGACTTCGAAGCCAGCGCGAACTCGTGCAGCTGGCCCGAAGCAACGGGATGCGGCTGATCGGTCCGGCCTCGCTCGGCGTCGTCAACACCGATCCGGAAGTCAACCTCAACGCGTCCATGGCGCCAGAGATGCCCCTGCGGGGAACCCTCGGCCTGTTTAGCCAGTCCGCGGCCATCGGGGTGCTGCTGTATGCCGCGGCGAGTCGCAGGGGCGTCGGGGTCTCCAGCATCGTCTCCGCGGGCAACCGGGCCGACGTCTCCGGGAACGACGCCATGCAGTACTGGGAAGACGACCCGAACACGTCCGCCGTGGGACTGTACCTGGAGAGTTTCGGCAACCCGCGCAAGTTCTCGCGGATCGCGCGGCGCCTGTCGCGCAGCAAACCGGTGATCGTCGCCAAGTCGGACGTGATGGGCCTGCGGCTACCCCCCGGGCATGCCGTCCGCACCACCCAGGCGCCGCACGGAGCGGTCGACGCGATGCTCCGCCAATCCGGCGTCATCCGGGTGACGACCAACGGGGAGCTGATGGACGTCGCCCAGATCGTCGCCAGCCAGCCGCTGCCCGGCGGCGCGGGCCTCGCCGTCGTCTCCAACTCCGACGCCCTCGCCCGCGTCGTGGCGGACAGTGCCATCCAGCACGGACTGACGGTCGCCACGCAAGAGGACGGACTGGCCCTCGATGACGGGCAGTCCAAGGCCCTGCCCCGCCTGCGGGACGCGCTTCTGCGGGCACTCGCCGACCCCGGCACGCATGCCGCGGTGGTGGCGCTATTGCCGTCTCGCGGACTCACGGTCGAGGCGATGTCCTCCGTCATCAAAGACTGCGCGCTGGAAACGGGCAAGCCCGTGATCGTCTCCTTCGCCGGCGTCGTGGATCCGGCCGTTCCCACTGATGGCCTGTTGGCCGGGCTGCCGGGATTCTCCAGCCCCGGCCGGGCCGTGTCCGCGCTGGCCGCCGTCGTGCGCTATTCGGAGTGGACCCGGCGTGACTTCGGCGAGCCGCTGGAAGCCGAAGGCATCGATCGGGACCGCGCCGAGCGGTTGGTCGAGTCGCACCTCCGACGGGTCGGCGGGACGGAACTGCTGCGGCTGGGGAGCGCGGAGACCGCCGAGCTTCTGGGCTGCTACGGGATCGATGTGCTCGAATCGGTGGCGTTCGAGTCCGACGACGAGGCCGTGGCGGCGGCCGAACGGCTCGGCTGGCCGGTGGCGCTCAAGGCCACCGACGAGAACCTCCGCCACCGGCTGGACCTCGGCGGCGTCCGGCTGAACATCTTCGACGCCGATTCCCTGCGCGGGAACATCCGGCACATGCGAGAGATGCTGCGCCCCTTCGGCGCGGAGCGCCTCGAGTTGCAGGCCATGGCGCCGTCCGGCCAGGGCTGCGTGGTCCGGGCACTGGAGGACCCTTTGCTGGGCCCACTGCTGTCCTTCGGATTGGCCGGCGACGCGGTCAACCTGCTCGACGATTGGGCACACGCCATCCCGCCGCTGACCAACACGGACCTTGCCGAACTGGTGCGTTCGCCGAGGGCCTCGCGGAAGCTCTTCGGCTACCAGGGTCTCCCTGCCGTGGACGTGCGCAGCCTCGAGGACCTGCTGAACCGCGTGGCCACGCTCAAGGACGATCATCCGGCCGTGGCGCTGCTGGAATTCAACCCCGTGCTGGTTTCCGTCCGCGGCGTCACGGTCCTGTCCGCCGACGTCAGGTTGGGCAACCCGGACCAGCGCACGGACAGCGCCCGGCGGGCGATGTCCCGGTAGGGACCACCGGTAGACTTGCCCCATGATCTCCCGAAGCTCGGCCGCCGGCCGCGACCTGAACAGCGCACTGGAGCGGGCGGGCTTCTACCCCCGGCTGGTGGCGGACGTGGTCGATGACGCACTGGACGGCATGGAGCCGGTGGCGCACCTGATCCACCTCGAGACGCATATCGAGCACAACGAGGTGCATCGGCATGTGACGGCGCTGGTCCTGACGGACGAGGTCATGGTCGTGGTCCACGTCGACGACCAGCAACTCGACGAGCGCGGCGACAAGGCGATGGCCCAGGTCTCGACGGAGACCGTCGCGGTCCCCAAAATCGGCTCCGTGGTGCTCAGCTACGTCTACCAGCAACCGCAGGACTACCGTTCCGGCGACGCCGTGCGCGAACTGACGCTGGGTATCGCCTGGTCGGGCGGCCAGCGGGTGGACCTCACGCCTGCCGGCTGCGAAGACCCGCAGTGCGAGGCCGACCACGGCTACACGGGCACCATGCAGGAGGAGGACCTGATCCTGCGGGTCAGCGCCGAAGCCGACGGCAAGCAGGCCGTGGAGGACGCACGGAAGTTCGCCCGCGTGCTGCGCAAGCTCAACACCGCCGCGTCGCTCGCCCAGCGACCGCTGCCCAGCGTCGAGAACCGCACCGGTTGGGTTGGCGGCCGGTTCGTCCGCGGACACCACCAGGCCTAACGGGTTTGACCAGCGCAAACGGCCCCGTGCCGTCCCAGCCCCTGCCCGCGGCGCCGCGCTACGGGAGCGCGAGCCTCGCCGAACTGTTCCCCAGCGCCGCCGCCGTGCTCGGCGTGCCGGGGTACACCAACGTCCTGGGCCTGCCGGAGGCCCGTCGCGTCTGCATTGTCATGGCGGACGGACTCGGCAAGTCACTGCTCGCCTCCCGCGGGGGACACGCGCCGTTCCTGCGCCAGCGGATGAAGGGGGCGGCCACGCTCGACGCGGCCTTTCCGACGACGACGGCGGCCTCGCTGGCCAGCCTCGGCACCGGGCTGCCCCCGGGGCGCCACGGGATCGTGGGATACGACGCCGTCGACCCGGCCCGGCGGCGCACGGTCAACATGCTGGGCGGTTGGCCGACGGACCTGGACCCCGCGTCGTGGCAGCCGCACCGCACGGTGCTCGAGGCGGCCGCCGAACACGTGCACGTCTCCACCGTGAGTCTTCCGCAGTTCGCCGACAGCTCACTGACCGCGGCGGCCCTGCGCGGGGGCGAATTCCGGCCGGCGCGAAGCGCCCAGGCACGCGTTCGGGAGGCCTCGGAAACCCTGGCCCGCCACGAGCGCATCCTGATGTACTGCTATTGGAACGAGCTGGACAAGGCCGGCCACCGCTACGGTAGCTCGTCGAGGCAGTGGGGCGAAGAGCTCGAGGAGCTGGACGCGGCCATGCGGACGCTGGCGGGCCGATTGCCGCCGGGCACCCTACTGCTGCTCACCGCGGACCACGGAATGGTCGACGTGCCCGAAGCCCAAAGGTACGACTACTCGGCCTTCCCGGAACTCGTCGAAGGCGTGGACCTGACCGCGGGGGAGCCCCGCGCCGTGCAATTGCACGTGGATCCGGACGCTCCGGCCGGCACCCGAGACCGGCTCGTCGCAAGCTGGAGGGCCGCGTTCGGGACGAAGGCGTGGGTCCTGACGCGCGACGAGGCCGTCGACCACGGCTTGTTCGGGGACGTCGACGAGTCGGTGTTGCCGCGCATCGGGGACGTGATCGTCCTGCCGGCCCAGCCGATGGCCTTCTTCGACGGGAGGCGCGTGGCTCCGCAGGCCTTCGCCATGGTCGGACAACACGGGTCGCTGACCCGGGCTGAACGCGAAGTGCCGCTGCTGACCCTGGCCTCGCCCTGACGGACGGTTAGCTAGTCGTTCTTGCGCCCGAAGACGATTTCGTCCCAGCTGGGCACCGAGGAGCGCTTCTGCTTCGCCTTGCGCGGCTGTGACTCGTCGTCGGTTGCCTTCGTCGCTTCGTCGGAACCCTCGGCATCGTCCTGATCGTGGTCGAAGCGCATGGCCCGGAGGCCGGGAACCACGGAGAATTCGCTGGTCTGCGTGCTGACGCCGTCGTGGAGATGCGGGATGTCGTCGTCGTCCACATTGGCTTCCGGGACCATGCCCAACCGTCGGGCCTCCGACGCGTCGAAAAATTCCTCATCGCGCGGGTGGGCCGCGGGAATGGAACCCTTGGTCAGCATTTCGGCCAGGGCGTCATCCCCTTCCTCGTCGGTTCCGAGGCGCTGTCCGCGGCGGGACCGTAGAATATCGAGGAAATCGTCGCGTTCCCGGTCGCGGTCCGACGCCGCGCCGGCGTCGGCCTCGGCGGCGTTCTGGGCGGCGTCGGCGTCCGTCTCGAAGTCGAAGGGGCGGTCGGCGACCGCCGTCAACCGGCGGCCGGCGACGGGCGTGTCCATCGGCTCCAGCTCACTGAGCACCTGGGCCCAGCGGTTGGAGTTAACAAGCGACTTGCGCACGGGGTGGTAGACCCACTTCGCGGGAGGCTCTTCCCCGATATTCGAACGCTGGTTGGCCGCGGCGACCTCGAAGCGGGCCTCGACGTCCCACGAACCGTCGGAGCGCCGCCACGCGTCCCACTCCACGGCGGCCGGGTCGACGCCGAAGTTGTTGAGGCGGACGTCTACCATCTCGCCCAGGCTGGCCGGCTCCTCGCCGAAGGCCGAGCGGTATCCGTCATTGGCCTGGGGTCCGGAGACCTCGACGGCGCGCGCCTGACGGGCTATGTGGTCTCGCTCGGCCCGGACGGGACCCTCGTAGCGCAGGACATTGGCCAGCGGGACGCCGAACTGCTCGGCGACCTCTTCGGCGGTTGATCCGGAGCGGATCCGTGCCTGGATTTCGCGCGGGGACAGCGTTGCCGCCTGGTCCGCCTGCGCAGCCGCCGGCCGCCCGATGGGACGTGTCGTCGCGGCGCGCAACGCCTCGTCGAGGCGCAACGTAAAGCTCGAGCCGTCGTCACTGCCCAACAGCAGGTGCTCACCGTCCTCGTGGACACCCACCAGCCTGAGTTCCCGCATGAAATCCCTCCGCAAAACCGTCACGTTCTCTGTGGGCACTCTGCCATCGAGACCGTTGTTTTCCTACGATATGCCTTGGTGTGGCGTGGATCGGTAGGCGGCTCCCGAAGGCACCGTGTCGCGCGGTCGCAGCTCGCCATCCGGAGCGATTGGATTTTTTGGCCCCCATGGTGAACAATCTGTGCGTCACGGGCGCAAACGGGCCCGTTGCGGCGTTGTACACCGCTGTACCTTGGGGACCGGATGCGCCGGGCTCGCCGGACCATCCCGGACCACGCGCCAGTCCACCTCCCGCATCCCGATCCGTGAGCGGGCGGGGGATGGTGCGGATCCACAGCAGCTAAACACCGGAGTGTGATTGAGAGACTATGGCGACCGACTACGATGCGCCGCGCAAGAACGAGGAAGAAACCCGCGAAGACTCCATCGAGGAGCTGAAAGGCCGCCGCACGGACAAGCAGTCCGCTGTGGTCGACGAGGACGAGGCGGAGACTGCCGACAGCTACGAGCTGCCCGGGGCGGACCTCTCCGGCGAAGAGCTGCTGGTGCGGGTCCTGCCCGCCCAAGCCGACGAGTTCACCTGCGCCTCGTGTTTCCTGGTGCGCCACCGTTCCCAGGTGGCCAAGGAAAAGGGCGGATTGCTCTACTGCCGTGACTGCGAGGGCTAGCTCTCGCGCCCGCGGAGCGCGGCAACGAGTTCCTCAGGACGCCGGGTGGCCGTCAGCCAGTAGGGCGTGATGTCGCGCTCGTCTGTGACCTCCACGCGCACCACCGGGTCGATCCACCCACGGAGGCACATGAACGCCGTGCCGTTGAGGCCCCGGCCGCGCTGGTACGTTGCGTCTTCTCCGCGGAAACCCTGAACCTCGCCGATGTGTGTGCGCTCGATCGTCGCGCGGCCCACGCTAAGGGACTCCGGGGTGACCACGATCGCGGGCGTCCCCACGAGGAACAGCACGACCAGGGCGGCGATGACCAGCACCGCCGCGACCGCGCCGGCGGCGATGCTCACGGGCGCCAGCGCCACGAACCCGGCGCCGCCGGTGCCGACCACCAGGAGCCAGATCCACCAGGCGGGCCACAGCTTTTCTCGGAACATCACGGCATGGGCGTCTGGAGCAGGGGTTTCAGGCATGGACCCAGCTTATTCTGCTTCGGCGCCCCCGTTCGGCGTTGGGTGTCCGGGCCGGGGCCGCTAGAGTGAAGTCGACCATCCACCGAACCATGGAGACCGCGGCGATCATGCCCGAGCAGTCGAACACCACGCTGGACGTCCAGCTGAAAATGTTGGATCCATCACTTCAGGCGCCTTCCTATGCGCACCCCGGCGACGCCGGGGCAGACCTTCGGACCAGAGAGGACGTCACGCTGGCCCCGGGGGAGCGCCGGCTGGTCCCCACGGGAGTGTCCATCGCGCTGCCTTTCGGATACGTCGCCTTGATCCATCCGCGGTCCGGGTTGGCGACCAAACACGGCCTGACCATCGTCAACGCGCCCGGCACCGTCGACGCCGGCTACCGCGGCGAGATCGCGGTCACCCTGCTCAACACCGACCGTCAGACTCCCGTCGTTCTTGCCCGAGGCGACCGGATCGCCCAACTGGTGATTCAGCGCGTGGAAACCGCACGGTTCGTGGCCGTGGAAGAACTGCCGGACTCGGTGCGCGGCGCCGGTGGTTTCGGCTCGACCGGCGGTTTCGCCACCGCGGCGACCTCCCAGTAGTCCGCCAAACGACGACGGCGATGCGGCCGGCCGCCGCGACGGCCCAACAAGGAGCAACAATGATCTTCAAACGCAAGAAAACAAACGACGAAGCCCAGGGCGCTCAGGACGAATCCACGACGCCGGAGACGCCTGGATCCGAGGGCGCCGCGGGCGCCGGAGAACACGTCGAGGGACCCTTCGACGCGGACGACTACCCGGAGCGGGAAGGCTACATCGACCTTGGCTCCCTGCTGGTCGAGCCTGTGGAGGGGCTGCAACTGCGCCTCGAAGTGGAGGACCGTACGCAACGCGTGATCGCCGTCGCGTTGGAACTCGACGGCTCGCGCTTGCAGCTCCAGGTCTTCGCCGCACCCAAAACGGACTCCGTGTGGCCGGGGATCTCGCAGCAGATCGCAGAGGGCATCACGGAACAGGGCGGAAAAACCGACCGCGTCCAGGGGCGCTTCGGCGAAGAACTCATCGCTCGCGTTCCCACCAAGGGAGCGGACGGAACGGACGGCTACATGGTCGCCCGGTTCATCGGAATCGACGGGCCGCGTTGGTTCGTGCGCGGCGTCGTGGGAGGACCGGCGACCCTGGACCGAGCCGCAGCCGAGCGACTAGAGGACCGCATAGCCCGTTTGGTGGTGGTGCGCGGCGACAAGCCCATGCCGCCGGCGGAACTGCTGCCGCTCAGCATGCCGGCCGGCGCGGTCGCCCGCCCGGACGACGCACCCGCCCCGCAGATCCCGCTTCCCGATGCCAACCCGGTGCCGAAGGGCCCGGAACGGGGTCCGGAGACCACAGCCATTGGCTGACCACCCTCGGCTGGCGATCCGCTGCCCCAAACTGGCGCAGTTGCCGGAGCGCGGCCGCGTCGTTTCCTCCGGCTTCGTGGAGCACATCCGCATCATGCCGGCTGATCAGGCACCCGTGTTTTCGGCCAGCGTCGTCGATGCCCCGGCGCCGCCGGGAGGGCGGCGCAAGCCCGCGCCACGGGTTCGGCTTGTCTGGAACGGGCAGCGCAGGGTGCCCGGTGTGGATGCCGGCACCAGGCTCCGCTTCGAAGGCATGATTGCCGCGGTCGACGGTATTCCCACTATTTTCAACCCGCGCTACGAGATCCTTCCCAGCAGCGAGCAAGATGCGGAGCCAACGCCATGACCCATCCCGAACCCGAACCGGACCCGCGGGGCGAATTCGAACGTCGAGTGGCGGAAGGATCGGGAATCCATCGCGGTGCGGACGGTCAGGTGGACGTCCTCCGGACCGTAGGGGGCGTCCGTGGGCTGGCGGAGGGGCTTCTGCCCGGTATCGTTTTTTTGGTCGTTTTCACCGCCACCCAGGCGCTGAACCCAGCGTTGATCGCGTCTCTGGCGATGGCCGCCATTTTCACGGTCGCGCGGCTCATCCAGCGCACCCCGCTGACCCAAGCCCTTGCCGGACTCATCGGCGTCGCGGTCTGCGCACTTGTTTCCCGTACCACCGGAGAAGCCAAGGACTATTACGTGCCAGGCTTCTATACGAACCTTGCGTACGGTGTGGCTTTGGTGGTCTCCATTCTGGCGCGGTGGCCGGTCTTCGGGCTGGTCTTCGGATTCATTCGCGGCGAGGGAACCGAATGGCGGGCGGACAGGACGCGCCTGCGCGTTTACGCACTGGCGACGTGGATCATCGTGGCCGTGTTCGTCGCGCGACTAGTGGTACAGGTACCGCTGTACCTCGCGGACAATGTCCCGGCACTCGGTGCGGCCCGGCTCGTGATGGGGCTTCCTCTATATGCCATGGGATTGTGGCTCGCATGGTCTGTCTCGCGGCCGGTCGCCGCAGTCGGGCCGGAGGCCGAAGCAGGGGAAGCCGGCACGCGCGCCTAAGCACAGGCATC